>JBBRCI010000016.1:0-46576 GCA_038204935.1 Sphingobacteriales bacterium
TTTATAGGTCCGGCTTATTTGGTTAGCGTTGGATATATGGATCCGGGAAACTGGGCGACAGATATTGCCGGTGGTAGCCAGTTTGGTTACAGCCTGATCTGGGTGCTTTTAATGTCTAATTTAATTGCATTATTGCTCCAGTCACTAAGCGCACGTTTAGGCATCGTTCAGGGAATGGATCTTGCGCAGGCATCGCGAAAAGCGTATCCAAAATTTATTAATTATCCACTTTTTGTATTGGCTCAAATTGCCATAATCGCCTGCGATCTGGCAGAAATAATAGGAATGGCAATCGGATTGAATTTATTATTCGGTTTACCACTGATTTGGGGAATTTCAATTACAGTTCTGGATACTTTTCTTTTGCTGTTCCTGATGAATAAAGGAATGCGAATGATGGAAGTTTTTATTGTTTCCATGGTTTTTATAGTGGGAATTTCTTTCCTCACGGAGATGTTTATTGTGGAGCCAATTCTTGGCGAAGTGCTTTCCGGATTTAAACCATCATTTCTTTCCGGAAATGCGCTTTATATAGCCATTGGTATTATCGGGGCAACCGTTATGCCGCATAATCTATATCTCCACTCCTCGCTGGTACAAACCCGTAAAATTGAACGCACAACTAAGGGAATTAAAGAAGCCATTAAATATAATTTCATTGACACAGCGGTGGCTTTAAATCTTGCATTTTTTGTAAATGCCGCAATTTTAATTTTAGCAGCCGCAGCTTTTTTTAAAAATGATTTGTTCGAAGTAGCCGAAATTCAGGATGCTTATAAATTACTTGAGAACATTTTCGGATCACTCGCTCCTACTCTATTTGCCGTTGCTTTGATTGCCTCCGGACAAAGTTCTACAATTACCGGAACATTGGCGGGACAGATTGTAATGGAAGGTCACCTTAATTTGCGTATTCAGCCCTGGATCAGAAGATTAATTACCCGTTTACTGGCTATTGCTCCTGCATTTTTTACAATTCTGTATTTTGGTGAAGAATCTTTAGGAGAACTTTTGGTTTTAAGTCAGGTTGTGTTGAGCCTGCAACTGGGTTTTGCCATTATTCCCCTAATTCATTTCAATTCTGATAAGAAAAAAATGAAAGATTTTACGATCAAAAACTGGATAAAAATTCTTGCCTGGATAAGTGCTTTTATCATTGTGGGCTTAAACGTAAAATTAGTATGGCAGGAAATAAGTGTTTGGATGACGACATCCGAAAGCACCTGGTGGATCTATTTTATCATTTTCCCTCTTTTAATTTTTGTGGGATTGCTTTTATTGTATGTTTTCATCATTCCATTCTTTAGAAAAGAAGATCGCGTTATTTCAATTGTTCCGCATGGCGGAGCTTTAGAAATTGGCGATGTAGAAAAATTCACTTATAAAAGAATCGGCATTCCTGTAGATTTTTCAAACAAGGATTTGAATACTATTAAACAGGCATTGGTACAGGGTGGAAAAGAGGCTACATATCATTTAATACACGTAGTAGAAACTGCCGGTGCCCGTTTTCATGGCGAACAAGTCTTGGATCTGGAAACCCAGACTGATATGGCCAATTTGCAGAAATACAAAGAGAATTTATCTGCATTAGGATACAATACTGAAGTATCAATTGGTTACGGAACGGCGTCGAAAGCAATTTCTAACCTGGTAAAAAAAGAAGATCTCGACCTTTTAGTAATGGGCGCACACGGACACAAAGGTATTAGTGATTTAATTTTTGGAACTACTGTTGGAAGCGTGAGACACAATGTGAACATTCCAATTATGGTAATTAAATAAGTATGAAAAAAGTATTTACCTTTCTTATTTTACTTTTAAATATTTTCTCAATTAGTGCTCAGACAAAAGATAGCACTAAGAAAGTATATAACTTACTTAATCCAACTCCCAATGATTTGCTGCGTGATATGCAAACCGACAGGCCGGATATTACAGAAAGTCCATATACAGTTGATGCTGGTCATTTTCAGGTTGAAACCGATTTGATTAAACGGGTTGGAAATAAACCTTCAGAGCAAAACATAGTTCAGAATTATTATAATCTGATGAATTTAAAATTAGGTTTAAGTAATTCAACTGATATTCAGCTTGTCGTTCAATCGTTTGTTCATCAACAAAACAAATCATCTAATTTTCCTGAAAAAACATCAGGCTTTGGCGATTTAAGTATCCGGTTAAAACAAAATATTTTTGGAAATGACGAAGGAAAATCTGCATTAGCTATAATGCCTTACATCAATATTCCGGTTTCAAAATATTCTGAAGGCAATAAAATTGATGGCGGAATAATTATTCCATTCTCAACTGAATTAAAAAATGACTGGAGTTTTAGCACCCAAGCTGAACTGGACCTCATCAGCGAAGGCGATAAATACCAAAGCTCCTTGCTTAACTCAATTACTTTCGGAAAAGATCTGGGTAAAAACTGGGGCTTATTTTTGGAAAGTTATAATACTTACAATTTTTCAATCAATGATTTTGCCTTGTATCTTGACGCCGGTCTGATTTATTCTATCAATAAAAACTTGAATCTGGATGCCGGATTTAATTATGGCATCACTAAAAATTCAGACAAAACCATTTTCCTCGGTCTTTCTTTCAGACATTAAAGCTTTATGTGCTGTATTCGAACTGCATTTAATATAGCCAGTAAGGCTACACCTACATCTGCAATTACCGCTTCCCATAAATTAGCAATACCGCCTGCGCCTAATACGAGCACAATTATTTTTACGCTCATGGCGAGAATTATATTTTGCCAGACAATCTTCTTCGTAATTTTCCCTATCCGGATAGCACTTAGAATTTTAGAAGGCTGATCATTCTGAATCACTACATCCGCAATTTCAATACTGGCATCGCTGCCTAAACCTCCCATGGCAATTCCTGCATCGGCCAAAGCCAACACCGGGGCATCATTTAATCCATCACCAACAAAAGCAATATGTCTTCCGGCATTCTTTAATTCCGAAACACGGTTCACTTTATCTTCGGGTAAAAGACCTCCAAAAGCCTGATCAATTTTTAATAATGCGGAAATATTATTCACAACAGATTGTTTATCACCACTCAGCATAACTGTTTTTAAGCCCGCCTGGTGCATATTTTCTACCGCGATTTTTGCATCGTCTTTTAGTTCATCCGCAATTAAAATATAACCCGCATATTTCTGGTCAACGGAAATAATAACAATTGTATCTTCAACTTTGTCCAGTTCAGAATCATAAGAAACATTAAACTTTTTAAGGAGTTTAGCATTTCCAGCTAAGACAGTTTTACCATTTACAATTCCTCTAAGTCCCATTCCGGCTACTTCCTGAACATCTTCTGCGTGATATTCTAAACCACTTTCACCTGCATAATTTAAAACGGCACGTGCAATTGGATGCGTTGATTTACTTTCTATAGCACCTGCATATTTTATTAATTCTTCTTCGGAAATAGCACTTGCATGTACTTTTTGAACCTCAAAAATTCCTTTTGTCAGAGTTCCGGTTTTATCCATAACAATGGTATCCACTTTCGCCATCACATCCAGAAAATTGGCACCTTTAAACAGAATTCCGTTTTTAGAGGCCAAACCAATTCCGCCAAAATATCCCAGTGGAATTGACACAACCAATGCACAGGGGCAACTGATAACCAGAAACACTAATGATCTGTATAACCAATCATTGAAATCATAATCTGAAACAAAGAAATAGGGAAGCAACACCAGCAACAGCGCCAAACCAAAAACAACGGGAGTATAAATCCGTGCAAAACGTGAAATAAATAGTTGAGTTTGAGATTTTCGTGCGGTGGCATCTTGCACCATTGCCAAAATTCTGCTCAGCTTGCTATCTGTAAATTCTGCATCAACTTTAAATTCAGAAATCGAATCCAAATTGATCATTCCTGCTAAAACCCGATCGCCTTTTTCCTTTGTATCTGGTTTACTTTCACCAGTTAAAGCGGCGGTATTAAAAACAGCCTTATCAGAAAGTAATATGCCATCCAAACCCACTTTCTCTCCTGCTTTAACCTGAATTATATCCCCGATTTTTATTTTGTAGGATGAAATTTCCTCCGTTTTATTATTAGCATTCAAACGCATAACCGTTTCAGGTCTAACATCTAACAATGCTTTAATACTTCTTTTAGCTTTGCTGACAGCTAATTCCTGAAAAAATTCCCCGATGGAATAAAAGACCATAACAGCCACGCCTTCACTATATGAACCCAGCATAAATGCGCCTATGGTGGCAACACTCATCAGAAAAAATTCATTAAAGAAATCAAATCTTATGGCTTTACGAAAAGCGAGGTATAAAACATTGTATCCTGATAAGAGATAAAGAGCAAGATAAACCGGCAACTCAATAAACTTGCTGAACCTGAACTCGAAGCCATACTCAACGGTTAGCATGATTACCAATCCCGCTAAGGCAAGCAATAATTGCCACTGACTTTTCCATCCACCTTCAGAACCATGACTATGGTCATGTCCATCATCTGGCGAATGGCTGGCTTGCACTTGCTCAGCATTTTTCAAACGATTTTGATCAGCAATCGCATCAATTTCTTCAACAGCAATATCTTGTTCTTCAGCTTTCAATAGTTCGGGATTTTCTTTATTCTCAGTTTTCATTTGCTCTCAGGATTCACCTTAATACATAATATTTGCTTCCGCAGATTCCTGAAAATCAGTAAAACCGAAGTAAAATAAATGTGGATTTAGGAATGTTATTCATAAAATTAACACCTTTCTGCCAGAAATGTGTTCCCGTTAGGAAATGAAAAAGAACCCGAGAACAGGAAATCACATTTTCTTTCGGATATTAGCGTTTTAAATAAAGAGATGGCAGGCGGAATAAACATAAAGAATAAAAAGGCATATTTTGAATACTCAATTCTGGATACTTATACAGCCGGGATTAAACTTTTAGGTACAGAAATTAAATCTATACGGGAAGGAAAAGCCGATTTAAACGACGCATTTTGCACTTTTATGGATAAAGGCTTATTTGTGCGGAATATGCAAATCGCAGAATATTCCCATGGTTCTTTTTACAATCATCCGGCTAAACGCGATCGCCAGCTGTTGCTTCATAAAAAAGAGTTAAGCAAGCTAAAAAGCAAAATTGAAGAAAAAGGATTTACTATTATTCCGCTAAAAATATTTACCAGCGAGCGTGGATTTGCTAAAATGGAGATCGGTCTTGCACAGGGAAAGAAAACCTTCGACAAACGTGAAACTTTGAAAGACCGCGATGCCAAAATGGAAATGGACCGTGCGATGAAAAGGTAATTTTACGAGAATCGATTAACTAATCTTGATACCTGATACGTGCTACTTGATACTAAATACTAACTACTTTATACCAATTTACCATGCCTGATCGCCAACCAAAGGCACAAACCTAAACGTATCCAATTCGAAACGTTCATATTCCGTTTCGCTGACACGTAAAACCGTAACCATTTTCTGGCTTTTTTCATCTCCTACCGGGATGACTAAAATTCCGCCAATTTTTAATTGTCTTAGCAGGATTTCGGGAACAAAAGGTGCTCCGGCAGTAACAATTATCTGGTTGTAAGGCGCATGCCCCGGAATTCCTTTTGAACCATCACCACAAAAAAATTCTGCCTGATAACCCATATGTGGTAAAACTCGTTTGGTGCGTTCAAATAAACTTTCCTGGCGCTCTATGGTGTAAACTTTAGCGCCAAGCTCCAATAAAATACAGGTTTGGTAACCGGATCCTGTACCAATTTCAAGAACCTTATCGCCGTTTTTAATATGAAGTAATTCTGTTTGATAAGCCACGGTATAAGGCTGAGAAATGGTTTGACCTTCACCTATCGGGAAAGCGATATCTTTATAAGCTTGTGGCCAGAATGTTTCATCAAAAAAGTAATGACGAGGCACTTTTCCAATCGCAGCCAAAACTCTTTCATCCTGAATTCCACGATCCTTTAGTTTATCAACAAGCTTTTTACGGGCTCCCTTTTCACGATAATTATCTACAAACTTGTGTGCCATTTCATTTCAAAAATAGCGTTAGTTATGCTAATTTTACTTTTTTTAGGGTTAAATAAATTGTAAAAATACCTAACAAGTTCAACCTCAATAAAAAACTAAGTAAAATCTTACAGGTCAAACTCAAATAAACAAAAGTACCCACAGAGCTGAAATGCATGCTTTGCCGGAAGATTATTTTTGTATTTTGCAGAGAATTCAGCATTTATTTATGAAAAAAACCAGTCTTCTTATATTCAGTTTATTTTTCATTTGTCTTTATTCAAAGGCTCAAATTGTTCAAATTGACACCATTAAACCCACATATCATTATAAAAGTACTTCTACAGACCTTGTTCTGCAGTCCGATTATTACTATACCGTTGGTTTTAAGCTCCTTAGCTTCGAGCAATTACCTAAAATTTTAAACGCTTTAAATAGTGACGATTTCTATGCTTCCAAATTAAACGGCCTTATTATAAAATTTAACGACAACCAACTGAGTTACAGAGTCAGCGGTAGTTATTTGCAAAAGGAAATTTCTTTTGAAAATGAATGTACAGATTGCGAACAGGCAAACGGAAAATTAAACGATGTACAGATTAAAATTGGTTTCGAAAAAAACATAACTCATTCAATTGTCCAGCCTTATTTCGGTATGGATCTGGGTTATCGAAACAACAATTTCAAAGGAGAATCTATTAGCAAGAATATGCCAAACAGTGAGGTATTATACGATGTGACTACGGAGAAAAACAGTATCGTATATGGCCCTGTTTTAGGCATCAGAATAAATGTAATTGATCATTTAACCATTAGTGCAGAAAGTGGAATTGACCTTTTGTACAGCTACGAGCGGCAAACCAAAGCTTACAGGGATGCAGCCAGAACCCAGACTTTTCAGAAATACAATAAGTTTGAATTTTTGACCCGGCCGCTTGCCTTTTTATCTATTCAATACAATTTCGGACTTACTAATTAGGATCTACATCAACCTGAATATAAACACCTTTATTGTGAGGTTCTGCCTCAAATGTCTGTAAAGTTGATTTAAGCATTTGCTTTACTTTGTTTACCGAAACTCCGTCCTTTTCAATTTTTATCAGGATGGTTTGAATATAGTAATTTCTGATCCGGCCAATTAAAGGCATTTCTGGACCTAATATTCTGCTTCCCAATTGCTGTTTTAATATTTTCGCAAGTCTTGCAGAAATTTGTCCGAGTTTAAAATTATCCTTGTGTTTTATATCCAGATTAATGAGTCTATAAAGCGGCGGATAATTAAAATTGCGCCTCTCCAAAATTTCGGTATTAAACATTTCAGAATAATCATTTCTAATTACCTGACTTACAATCCGGTGTTGAATATCATAAGCCTGAATAATAACTTTTCCGCGTTTATTTCTTCTTCCCGCTCTTCCGGAAACCTGCGACAACATTTGGAAACTACGTTCAAAAGCCCTAAAATCAGGATAATTAAGCATACTGTCTGCGCTGATAATTCCAATGGTAGTTACGTTTCCAAAATCAAGGCCCTTGGCAACCATTTGCGTACCTACAAGAATATCTATTTTCCCATCTTCAAAATCATTTAACAAAATCTGAAAACTATTTTTATTTCTGGTAGAATCCAGATCCATACGGGCAATCTTGGCTTTCTCGAAAATTAACTGTAGTTCATCTTCAATTTTCTCCGTACCAAATCCTTTCTGTTCAATTTTTGTAGAACCGCAGGCCGGACAAGCATTTAATAATTCCTGCCGGTAACCGCAGTAATGGCAATGCAATTTGCCGCTGCTTTTATGGAGCGTTAAACTAACATCGCAGTTAATACATTTTGGCGTAAAGCCGCAAGTGGCGCAAAGTAAAAAGGGTGTATAACCTCGCCGGTTTTGGAACAGAATAATTTGCTCCTTTCGGGATAAGGCCAGTTCGATCTCTTTTATTAATACACTTGTAAAATGCGATTGCATGGTTTTTCTCTTGGTTTCATCCGCAATACTTACCACTTCAATTTCCGGAGCTTCTACGCCTCCAAACCTTCCTTTTAATTCTGTAAAACCATATTTTTTGATCTTAGAATTGTAGAAGCTTTCCAGGCTCGGCGTTGCGGAACCCAACAAGACTTTGGCCTTATGTAAATGGGATAAATAAATTGCAGTATCACGAGCATGATATCTTGGCGCCGGATCATATTGTTTATAAGATGATTCATGCTCCTCATCAATAACAATTAATCCCAGATCATGGAAAGGCAAAAAAACTGCCGAACGAGCTCCCAGAATTATGGGGAATTCATTTTTCAAAACCTTTTGCCAAACCTCCGCACGCTCATTATCGCTAAACTTTGAATGATAAACGCCAATATGATTACCAAAATATTTACGAAGCCTTTCAATAACCTGAGTGGTTAAGGCAATTTCTGGCAATAAAAATAAGGTTTGCCTTCCTTCGGCAATTACTTTTTCTATTTGCCTGATATATATCTGTGTTTTTCCTGAAGATGTTTCTCCGTGAAGCAGCAAAACATCCTTAGTTTCGAACTGCTGATTAATGGAATCTAAAGCCTCTTGTTGCGCTTCATTTAATTTAAAATCGGGAAGCAATTCTTCTTCCTCTTCCAAACTGATCCTGCTAACAACTTTATCTTCCTGAATAAAAATTTCTTTATCCAGTAAAGCTTTCATTGCTCCGGGACCGCAACCACTTGCTTCTAATAATTCGGCTTTGCTGATTTCAGTTTGTTGCCGTTCTAGTTTTAAATAACCCAGAAGTCCTTCTAATTGCTTTGGAGCACGTTCTAAAATTTCAAAAAGCGCTTTCCTGCTTTCCGGTTCATTGTATTGGGAATTCAATTTCAGATAAGCTTTTTTACGGGGTTTATAGGATTCATTGATCTCTTCAGATATATTAATAATTCCTTTTGCAAATAAAGATCGCAAAAGCGGAAAAACAGTTTTTTGTCCAAGTAATTTACTGATATCACTGATCTTTAATTCAGAATGCAGTTCAAGCGCATCAATGATCAGGAATTCTTTGTCGTTTAATTCTGCCTTATCCGGATTTTTGTCGCCAAGCAACGTAATCCTGGTTTCGCTGGCTAATTTTAGGGCTGCCGGCAAAGCGGCCTGCATCACTTCGCCAATATTGCATAAATAATATTCAGAGATCCATTCCCATAAACTCAATTGCGATTGGGTAACAATTGGCAAATCATCCAAAACGTCAATAATGTATTTAGCTTCATATAAAGAAGGTGGTTCATTATTGATTTTATAAATGATGGCCGTGTAAATTTTACTCTTACCAAACTGCACCACTACCCTTTTACCAACTTCAACCTGCTCATTCATCCCGTAAGGAACACGATATGTATATGTTTTAGAAATTGCCAGAGGCAAAATTACTTCAACAAATAATGTCTGGCGTTCGTCTTCAGAAAACTCATTAAACTCGAGCATTACTTAGTTTTTATTGCATAAAAAAGTAAACCAAACCATCCTAAAATAAAAAACAAACCGCCAATTGGAGTTATAGGTCCTAAAAATGAAACTGGTAAACCCGTTATACTTTTTGTTGCTAATAGATATAATGATCCGGAGAATAATAAAATCCCAATTGTAAAACACCAGTACGACCAATTTAGAAATTTAGCTTTCGCTGATGGAATTAATGAGAGAAACAGTAAAGCAAAAACATGGTAAAAGTGGTATTGAACCGCAGTTTTCCATATATCCAACTCAGAAAGAGATATTTTAGCTTGTAAACCATGTGCTCCAAATGCTCCTAATATAACCGCCAGAATTCCAAAAACGGAAGCAGTAATTACAATTCGTTTATTCATAAGTTGCTAAATTAATAAACCTGCATTCATTCTTCTGCTACCACTTAAAAATATAATTTTGCAGAAAGTTTTTGCTGAATGAATAAAATTATACTTTCTATTTTTCTTTTACTGGTTGCCGTTTTTACTTTCGCTTATCTTTATTTCTCCAATATCGGAGGGGGAAGTAAAAATAACAATCGTGCTTTATCTCAAATTCCCGCAAGTGCTTCATTAATTTTCAGCTTTAAAAACGACAAAGCATTTTATGAAATCTTTAAAGACTATAAATTATTTGACGCAATTACAGGGCAGGAAAATAAAGCGGAATTTGAAATCATTAAAAGCAATCTCCTCAATCTAACACAGATTAATGAAGTTAGCAACGGGCAACCTGTTTTTCTTTCATTCCATCCGCAGGAAAAAGATTCCATTTCATTTTTATGGACTCTTCCATTAAAATCTAAAATTGAAAGTGATGATCAGTTAACAGCATTGAACCAGGAAAATAGGATCAGTACAAAATTTATAGATGTTAATGGCATTAAAATAGCGGAAATTTTATTTGAGGGAACGAAAAAACCGTTTTACATGTACGCCAATAAATCGGTTGCAAACGGCAGCTTTTCTAAAAATTTATTGCTGCAGGTTATAAATGTAAATGCACCTAAAATATCAGATAAATTCGTAGAGGAAATTAATTCCGGTAGTCAGAAAAACGATAATTCTGCAGCCAATTTATTTGTGAACTTATCAACCTCAAAAGATTTTTTAAATTCATTTTTCAGACAGAAAAAAGCAAACGGTAATTTCAATCTTTTAAATAATTTAGCTGGTTTCAGCACGCTGAATATGAATTATAAAAGTGATGCTTTAATGTTTAATGGCATCACGGAAACGGATACTTCCAAAGCAAATTATCTGAATCTTTTTATACACCAGAAAGCTGTTAAAAATCCAATTACGCGTATTGTCCCATCAAATACAGCCTATTTTATTGCCTTTGGTGTGTCAGATTATCACCGTTTTAATGAAGATCTGCGCAATTTTCACAAGGAGAAAAAAGAACTTGCAAAGTTAGATGAAGTGATCAATTCTATTTCTAAAGAAACAGGCATCAAGGCTGATCGCGATATTCAGAAATACTGGGGAAATGAATTTATTATTTTTCAGCTTTCTACCAGAGAAAAATTGGGTGCAATTAAATTAACTAATGGTCGAAAACTTCAGTTTTTTATGGAACCATTAAGCTCAGTTTATTCTGAAAATATCTGGCGCTTAAATTACCCCGAATTGCTTGTCAATTACTTTGGTGAGCCGTTTAAACAATTTAATGCACCATTCTACACCATAATTGACAATTATCTGATTACTTCCAATTCTCCCGGAAGTGTAGAACGATTTTTATCCAACTATAACTCCGGTAAACAGCTGTATAGTAATTCAAATTTTACCGCGTTTAATCGCTTAGTGGCCGATGAAAGTAATATTTCTGTTTACTTGAATGTAAAAAACTCCTATGATAATATAAACTCGCTTTTAAAACGCCCTTACTCCAAAAATATAAAAAGCAATGAGTTTGGTTTCAAAGATTTTTACGGCCTTTCATATCAATGGAGTAGTGATGGCGATCATTTTTTTACAAATTTTTATGCGGCTTCCAAACAACTTGTTGAAACTGCTGTAACAAGAGATACGTTAGTAGTAAATCAAGAATTGAATTAATATTTATAAAAAGCATATGAGAAAGATTGATGGTATGAAAAAACTGTGTATGTGTTTATTCTTAACTTTTTCAATCATCTCATTACAAGCCCAGCAACTCGCTTTATACAACACAGAAACGCTGTATGATTCTTTTGAAAATCCTTCACAAAAAGCATTTAAAGCAGACACAAGCCGCAAGTTTGCTTTCAACTTTTTTATTCCAACTGTATCTGCAAATGCTGCATTTACCGGACCGGCGCAAAACGGATTTAAGTATTTAATTTATAAACAGGTTTTCAACGGGAATGATATTTCGCTTGGTGAAAGTAAAACCAATACGATAACGGCACATACCAACACTTATCTGGCGATGTTCCGCATTTTTAAGAATGTAGATTTTAACCGGGAATTAGGTTTTGCGTGGCAGGTAAGAAATGATGGTAACGTAAAAGTAACAAACGAATCAATTGCCATTTTTGACAACTACAGATTATTTGCCCAAAATCAATACGATAATGTATTTAATGATAAAGGCTACAATCAGTCTTATCATCAGTTTAGCATTAGCTACCGCGAAGATTATGATAAAAAATTATCTCTCGGGGTTAAATTAAGCGCCTTGAGCGGAATTTCATATAATCGCTTAAAAGTTGAACGCTCTGAATTAAGAACCGTCGCTAATCGCGATAGCTTTTATGTAAATTTAAATGGTGAATTCAAATCTAGTTTTTTAACGGAGGATATAAATAAAAGTGTGATTTACCCAACGTTTAGAAATCCGGGTGTAGCTATCTCTGCGGGCTTGAGTTATAAGCTTCCGGGAGGTTGGTTTTTAATGGGTAATCTGAAAGATTTGGGCTTTATCAGATGGAGAAAAGATTCGTATGATTATAAATTTAATGCCTTAATAGGCATTTCAAATGCATCTGATGGCACTGCCGATGAGCGTTTAAACAGTGCTATTGGAACCGTGTTGAATGATGCAGCCGATGAAGATAAATTTATCAGCGTAATTAACGGTAAGGCTGAAGGAATGGTTAGCAAAGCATTGGGGCATTATAAAGGCAATTTTATTGTGTCTAAAAATTTATTTTATCCGGGAGGAAATATTGGCCTCATCAATAATTATAAACTAAAAAACTTCATTTTTACACTTTCTGAAGTTTACAATACAAACAATTATTTTTCCACAGGAGCGCAGTTTATGGTCAAATCTCCAAACGTAGAGTTTTTCCTTGGCAGTGATCAGATATTTAAAACGATAGAAGCCGCCAGATCTTTAAAAAACAATGATCCCACTATTGGAAAAGGACATAGTGGAGCTTCGGCTTATTTAGGTTTTGCAGTAAAATTTGGTCCTGCCATGGAACATCAGGCCAACTCAAACCATATTCCCGGGCTTGAAATGGCTTCCGACGGACCACGTAGAAGTTTCTTTTCGGGGTTATTTAGAATTTTTAAGAGAAGATAATCTATCTATTTTTCCTGGCAGATGGTGCCGTTGTCACAAAATCTTTAAGATAAAAGGGCTCAAAATAAGCAAGGTCCTCAAAATTTTCAGACTTAAATTTTTCGTTCGCTGCCGATGCCATAAAACCAGCCGAATTTTCCAGATCTAGAAATATTGCATTTTCATGCGAAGAATATAACGGTTTACACTTTTCAGATCCAGAGCCAAAAAATACGACGGATTCAGAATTTAACAAATCTGCAAATGAAGTTTGATCAATTATTTGCGCCCGCACAGGTTGGATCTCATTCAATGCAGAATCATACTGAGCGGTATAAACTTCCATTCTCCGGGCATCAATCATCGGGCAAAAAACAAATTCTTTATCCTGATTTTTGCTCATACTCCTTGCTCCTTCTGCCATAGCTTCTAAAGTGTTTATAGCAATTAATGGAACATCTAATGCAAAACATAATCCTTTTGCTGTAGAAACGCCAATTCGCAATCCAGTGTAAGAACCTGGTCCTTTACTTATGGCGATTGCGTTAAGCTCTGAATATTTTTTTCCTGCCCCTTTCATCACTTCATCAATAAACAAAGTAATATGGCTGGCATGTACGTTCTGTTCATTTAATTCTTTAAAGGCAAGCACAATACCGTTTTCTGCTAATGCGACTGAGCAATTAGGAGTTGCGGTTTCTAATAACAGAATTAATGAATTTTGCATACCGAAAATTTGTTTAAGCCGAAAAATTAAGGAACAGGATCGTGACCGTGGCCACCCCAGGGATTGCAACTGGCAATTCGTTTTAAAGTTAGCCAGCCACCTTTAAAAGGACCGTGTTTTTTTATTGCTTCTACGCCGTATTGAGAACAGGTTGGTGTATATCTGCATGAAGCTCCCAAAATCGGGGAAAGCAGAATTTGGTATCCCCTGATTAATAAAAGAAAGAATTTTCCAATAATTTGTAAAACCAGGTTATTCTTCATCAGCGGAAGCGGAAAGTTTAACTAATTGTACTAACGCTAATTTGAGCTTTTTCTCCAAATATGCATAATCAGGAATATCTTTCCCAATATATTGAATGGAAGCTAATAACGTGACATTAGCATTTCTAAGTGAACTGTACAGCAGATCGGATTTATTTAAACGATAGATGTCACGTATTTTCCTTTTCAGGAGATTACGATCTACAGCTCTTTTAAATCTTCTTTTGGGAACGCTAATAACTACCTGTACCGGAAATGGTCCTGCTAAATCTTCAGCAAGCCAGGTAATCCTGAAAGGATATAATAGAAAAGAAGAACCGCTATGAAAAAGCTTATCGAGAAGCTTTTTACTGCATAACCGTTCTTCTTTTTTGAAAGTATACATCTTGATAGTTTAAGCCCTGCTAAACACAGACCAGGATCTGCAGAAAAATATAGCGGCTATAAAACCTATCAAAAATTATGCTTTATGAAGACGATCATCAGAGACCGAGATTCTTTTTCTTCCTTTAGCTCTTCTTGATGCTAATACTCTTCTTCCGTTGGCTGAGCTCATGCGTTCTCTGAAGCCGTGCTTATTTCTTCTTTTTCTTTGAGAAGGCTGGAATGTTCTTTTCATGACGTTTGGTTATATTTTGCTCTAAAAAACAAGAGCGCAAATATAAGGTTGATTTGTCAGAAATCAAACCCATTTTCAGATTTTACTGATTTCTTTTCCACATTCTTAAATTCAGAGGCTTTAAAGCTGATTCATTTCCGCTTAAAACTGCTCTGAAAAAAGTACTTATCGTTGCTGATTCTTCAACAAATCACGGATATCAGTTAGTAAGCTTTCTTCTAAAGTTGGCACATGCGGAGTTTCCGGAGCAGCTTCTTCTTTCCGCTTAAGCGAATTTATTGATTTAATAATGGCAAAAATACAAAGAGCAATAATTAGAAACTGTATTACAATATTCATAAAATTTCCATAATTAATAGAAACAGCTTCAACTTTATTGGCAACATCGGCCTCTTCCAGTACATATTTCAGCTCGGCAAAATCTACTCCACCCAAAGCATAACCAATTGGAGGCATTATTATATCATTAACCAGAGAAGTGATGATTTTACCAAAAGCAGCGCCAATAATTACACCAACTGCCAGATCAATCACATTACCTTTAGAGACAAACTCTTTAAATTCTTTCAGGATACTCATAGTTGAAAATTCAATTTGATTAAATATAAAACTAATATTAAATAAAATATATCTCAACTTAATGCTTTAGTAGCCGTAGAAGTCAAAAATAAATTTGGTCGGATATTTGTGAACGGCCTGCAATTCTCAAGCATAAAAATGTAAATTTGCCACATGTTAAGACAGAACCTCCAACAGAAACTACTTCAAAAACTCTCTCCACAGCAGATACAGTTCATCAAATTATTACAGGTTCCAACTGTTTCGTTAGATACCCGCATCAAGGAAGAATTAGAAGAAAATCCTGCTCTGGAAGATTTAAGTCTGGCAAATATGGAGGAGCCGGAAGAGCAATATCCTGATAAAGACCCTGATGAAGACACCTATTCTGCAGATGACAAGCAGGAAAGCATGGATGAATTTAATGTTGATGATTATTTACAGGATGACAACATTAATGATTACGGATCTCGATACGAGCAAAATGGTGACGATGAAGATGAGCGTAAGGAGATTCCAATTGCCATACAAAGTTCTTTTTTCGAAAGCTTACAGGCACAGCTTGATCTGATTCCATTACCTGATAAGGATTTCCAAATCGGTCAGCAAATTATAGGAAGTTTGGATGATGACGGATATTTGCGCCGTCCAATTACTTCTTTAATTGATGATCTGGCTTTTTCTCAGAATGTTTTTGCTGAGGAAGATGAGGTTGAAGAAATGTTAAAAGTAATTCAATCTTTTGATCCGGCTGGTGTTGGCGCCCGCGATTTGCAGGAATGTTTACTCATTCAGTTGCGTAAAAGAGATCATATTCCAACCGTACAGAAAGCTATAAATGTAGTTGAGAATTACCTAGAAGAGTTTACTAAAAAGCATTACGATAAACTGGAGAAATCTCTGAACATGAACTCGGATGAGTTGAAAGAGGTGATCAATGAAATATTAAAATTAAATCCCAAGCCGGGTGGATCTAATGCAGTTACTACCAAGCAATTGCAGGTTATTCCAGATTTTCATATCAGCAATAACGATGGAACTTTATTTTTAACGCTTAATTCTAAAAATGCTCCGGAACTTCGCGTAAGCAGATCTTACCAGGATATGTTTGAACATTACGACAAAACGGCTCAGAAAGATAAAAAGCTTAAAGAAGCCGTTCAGTTTGTAAAGCAGAAATTGGATTCGGCTAAATGGTTTATTGATGCCATTAAACAACGTCAACAAACTCTTTTGAAGACCATGAATGCCATCATGAATTATCAGTATGAATATTTCCTTACGGGAGATGATAAAAACTTGAAACCCATGATCTTAAAGGATATTGCTGACCGTATAGGGATGGATATTTCTACAGTTTCCAGGGTTGCAAATTCTAAATATGTTCAAACCGAGTTCGGTACTTTTCTTTTAAAATCATTCTTCTCCGAAGCTATTCAAATGGACAGTGGCGAAGAAGTTTCAAACAAGGAAGTGAAAAAGATACTGGAAGAATGTATTGGCAAAGAAGATAAACGCAAGCCTTTGGCAGATGAAAAATTAACCGATATTCTAAAAGAGAAAGGCTATAATATTGCCAGAAGAACGGTTGCTAAATATCGCGAAGCAATGAATATTCCGGTAGCCAGATTGCGAAAAGAACTCTAGATAATTAAGAATTGAGAATTAAGAATTGAGAATTTTGAATTTTGAATTAAGAAAGTAGTTCAAAACTCTTTACTCTTTATTCTTTAAATCCTTCTTCCAATTTATTGCTTCCTATTACCAGTTTCTTTGCGGACAAGTAACTTTGTAACGATTATTCAACAAAATTCCCAATACAATTTCGTGTGTGCCGTTACTTACAGATCTCAACTCAGAGGTTGTGAAATCATAAGAATAACTTAGGTTTAAAAATGAGCCTACATTAAATCCTGCCAAAGCGGCAAAAGAATCATCCTTTCTGTAACTACCGCCGAGCCATAATCTATCGCGAAAAGCAAATTTCACATTCAGATCTATGGAAGTTGGAGCAGGAGAAACATATTTAACCATGGTTGAAGGAATGACGGCAATATCTTCACCCAGATAAAATTTATATCCAGCGGTAAAGAACATATGAGGCACCAGTTTCCCCTGATCATAACTGGAATCATCAGTAAAAGTTAAAGGTCTGCCCAGTAATTGCTGCGCAGATATTCCCGCAAAATATCTCGGACCATAAAGCCAAACTCCGGCACCCAGGTCGGGTTGTGTGCGACTATTTTGCCCGCCCGAAATTGCCGGGTCAAATTGATCTTCCAGTGTAATTTTAGAAACATCCAGATTAATTCTGGAAATGCCAGCGGCAACTCCAACAGCCAAGTTTAATCGTTCTGTAATTCCGAGATGATAGGCATACGTTACGTTTGCATCTGTTCTTGAAATCGGTCCGGTTTTATCAGAAACAATATGAAAACCAATACCATGATGCGGCTCTGAAGCTTTATAGGTTTGAACATAACTTCTGTTCATTGGGTTATTGCCCTGCTCCGGAAATGATGTTGCCGTTCCGTATGTAAATTTCTTTCCCAGCGGAGCATGGATTGAAAAATAAGAAGTTACCGGGGCATCTGTTAAGCCCTGCCACTGGTTTCTATAGCCTGCCTTTACATCAATATAATTTTCAATCCCGGAAATAGCGGGATTTAAAATATAGTTGTTAAAGATATACTGAGTGTATTGCGGTCGCTGCTGTGCAAATCCTGTTTGTATAGTTAAGATGAATATCAGCAATGTAATTAGTTTCTTCATAAAGCAAAAATCATCTTAAGATGGTAACAGAGCCCGTAATAATTTTTCTACGATTTTTTGGATCGATAATATAATAATAAGTTCCAACTGGCAGATCAATATTACGAAATTTTCCGTCCCATGCATTTGCATATCCTATTGAATTATAAACTTTAACGCCATAACGATTAAAAATGTCTATTTGAACATCAGGATAACTTTCTAAATATTTTATATTCCACAGATCATTAAAACCATCATTGTTCGGAGTAAATGTATTTGGAATAACGGGAGTTTTTAAAACTTTAATAAATACCACGTCCGTTGTTTTGCAACCTTCGGCAGAAAAAACTTCCAGAGTATAAGTAATATCTTCAACAGGAGAAGCTATTGGATTCAAGACATCATCCCGGTCTAAAGCTATATTGGGAGTCCATTTATATATTAAATTATCTCCTTCTGCCCTGGCGGGAATTCTAATTTGTCCGCCCTCTAAAACCACTTGGTCTTCTCCGGCATTTGCAATAGGCGTATTATACACGTTAATTATCTGAGATTCTGATATTAGACAACTATTAGATCCCGCAAAAGTATAAGTAATCAAATGTTCTCCTAAACCCGCAATCTGCGGAGTAAATAGCCCCTCAGCAGTAACTCCAATACCAGAATAAGTTCCCTGACCAGCAAAACCGGCATTTTCTCTGGCCTGCGTAATTTGAACTGGTTTACCGTCAATGCAAATGCCCGGAATTGCATCAAACAAAACTTCCGGAACTGCTTTTAAAGTAATCGTTTTTATTTGTTCAGAAACACAAACAATACCAGAATAGGCCAGCATTCTTACAGTAAAAGTTTTACTCGCCGGAGTATGAAAAACCGGATATTGAAAGGAATATTTTTTTGGCGAATCGCCTCTTAAAACTGGATCTTCATCCGTATAAGTCAATGCGGGTTGATTCCCGTTATCAAAATACCACTCAATTTTAGTTAACTGACCAAAATCTACAGTTGATCTGTCTTCAAAATATACTGAATCAGAACTGCAGAGATTGTTTTCATTTATTACCGTGAAATCTGCTTTTGGAATACTTCCGTTAACCGTGAAAGTTTTTGCGATTGAATAAACACAACCATTGGAAGTTCTGGCGGTCAGGTTAACAGTATAATTTCCGGCGGCTCTATACGTATGCGAAGGATCTTTCGCAGTTGATGTTCCGGGATTAGCAGCATTTGCATTTTTGTCTCCAAAATCCCATAAATAGGTAATCTCCAGATCAGTCCCATCGTCAAAAACTGTTTGATTTTTAAATTTTGCCACCGCGTCAGCCAAACAAATTTCCGGTGTTTCAAAATCAGTTACCGGAACTTTTCCAATACTCACATTCATTGCGAATGTGTCGCTAACGCATGATCCTGCGTTTTCGGTGATTAGCTTAACAAGGTAATCTCCCGGAAGGGAATAAATATGACTTGGATTTTGTTCTGAAGATGTTTCTCCATCCGCAAAAAACCAGGTCCATTTTGTTATTTGCTGATTATCCGAACTTGATTTATCCTCAAAACTGATTGAATTATTGGCGCATAACTCTCCACTAATAGTAAACAAAGATGTTGGTTTTGGATACACTACAATAGTTTTAATTTCTGAAACTACCGGCTCGCAATTCGAATTATTGGTTACTGTTAATTTCACGGGAAATTCTCCGGGACCATTATAAATATGAGTGGGATTTTGTTCTGCAGAAAAATTCATTTCTCCGGAAGCCGGATCTCCAAAATCCCAAAGCCAGGAAGTTAACTCCCTGCCTTGCCCCTCGCTTTGATCTGTAAACTGAAGAATTTCTCCTTCGCAAACGGTTGCATTCACACTGAATTTTGAAAGCGGAGGATTGAAAATAGAAAATTCAAACACAAGCTGTTCAGAACTGCCGCATCCGTCGGCCGATGGTTTTTCTGAAGTTACATCAACCACATAATCGGAAGCTGTAAAATACCGGATTGTATCTTTAAGCTGATAAACGTAAAAAGACACTCCGTCTTTAACAAATGTACTATCGTAAACTGGATTGTCAATAATTCTTGGTTCAGATCCGTCACGTAATTGCCAGGTTAGTTTTGTAGGCTGATAATGTAGATTTACTTCAAATCGCAAAGGCTCTGCCACACAACCTGACAGGGTGATGGAATCAGTAACCAGACTTTTAATCTGTATTCCTAAGTTATTTACATTGGCACCCGCAGAATATCCGTACGATTCTGCAATCCCAAATCCATAAGCAATGGCATTAAAGCCTTTATCCGCCCTTAAATTATGTACTCCTGCACCTACCGGGATTTGTGCATATGAATATTCGGGATTACCATTGATAGGTTTAAAGTTTAACGCAGAAGAGACGCCATCTAATTTAAAACTGGATGCCGCAGTGGTTTCTATAACCACATTTATATAATGGGCTGTAATCGCGAAAGCAGAAGATGAATAGACGGTAATATTATCAATATTTTGTTCAACCGAATTCAGACATATCATTTCCGGATCACCAGCCGGCTCGTTGAAATAACCGCAATTGATTTCTTTCCCTTGGGTAACGGCATATTGCACAACCTGAATCGGCTTATCAGATTCTATAACATTAGGCTTCTGAGAAGAAAACTGGTAAAAGAAATTTTTAGTGAATTGAGTATTATTTATAACCGTTCCGTTTACTGTTACAACGGCGGATGGATCACTTCGTAAAACACGTATTATATCATAATTTCTTGCATTTAATGGAGCCGTTATAAATTTTTTACCCCATGCAGCAGTTGGATAAACCTGCTGATAAAGATTGTCTGAAGATTCTGTTTCACTATTTCCGCAACCAATTGCAATTTTACCGCTCCCGGAGAATACAGCAATAGGTTTACAACTCTCGGAAGTACTGCTGACAGATTTTATGGTCGATCCGGTTAAATCAACTCCGTTAAATTTATTAATAGCCGAGTTGTTAGTTGATACTCCCAGAACCTGGTAAATTTCTCCTTTTCTAAGATTTACAGTAAAAGGAATTCCTGCAGGATGAAGCTGTGTATTAGCCGAAGGAACAATTTCTACCTGTGTATTATCTTCTACCGCAATAACAAAAAAGTAAGAATATGATTGCGGCTGATTGGAAACCTGTGTAAAATTAATGGAATAATAATCTTTCCCTAAAGTTGATGTGGGCAATACCAGAGTTGCCCCGGATACATTCTTATCGTAAATATGCGCATACATTACGATTGGTTTTTGTGCCGAAATATGTATTCCGAGTTTAAACAAACCTTCGCCGCTTAAATACGCTTGTTGCGGCACATCAACTACCGTGATGGAATTGGCAGTTACATTAAAAGATCTTGAATAATTAATGCCCGGAATTTCAATCTTCCCGGTGGTACTTACATCCGAGGTAATATACACCGACATTTGTTGTGTATTGTTGAAATATCCGCGTACATGGTTGCCATAACCCAACCAGAAATCTCTTCCTTTGTTAGAAGTATTTTGTGCTTTCGCCGCAAAACCGCAGAAAATGAAAAGCAGTATCAGCAAAAATCTATAAACACTTTTGGCAGATTGCATTTATGTAGAGAATACCCTTTTATTAAAAATAATATTAATTTGTTTCGAGCTTTAAATATATAAAACTGCTTTGGAATCAACCCTTTATGGCATTTAAATATTACATACAAAAATCAGCAATAAAAATTCAGATAATTATTTCCTTATTTTTATTCCCGAAAGGTATACTTGAAATTTTAACGAGGAAAATCTAAACTGATTCGGCAAATTTTATCCTGGACTTTTCTGCGGAAGGAAGTATCAGAGTAAATTTACTTCCCACGTTTACTTCACTGTCGACCAAAATTTTACCAAAATTTCTTTGGGCATATTCGAAACTGATAGCTAGGCCGAAACCAGAACCGGTTTCCATCAGCGTACCCGGTGTTGTAACACTTAGAGAATTGAATAATTGATTCTGGATTTGAAGTGGAATTCCAACACCAGAATCGATACATGAAATTTCAATAATTCCATCTCTGCTGTAAGCTTCGATACTTATTATATCGCCTTTAGAACAAAATTTAATGGCGTTTGAAATCAGGTTTCTGAAAATCAATTCAAGCGATCCTTTGTCGCAGAAAGCTTCAACATCTTCATCAAAACTAGCCTGAAGGGTTATTCCTTTTTGTGCGGCTCTGTCTCTAAATTTTACAATAGTTTCTTCAATAAAGGAGATTAATGAGATAGATTCCGGATATAATTTATCTTCTTCGATCTGCATTTTAGACCAGCTGAATAAATTGGTCATTAACTCGGTTGTTTCATTAACCTGTTTAGATAAATCAGGAATTAAACTCCACAACTCCTCTTTATTTATCAGGTTATCTTTTGCCATCATTATTAAGTTCTGAATGTTGGCCATGGGACTTCTTAAATCGTGAGAGATCACGGAGAATAATTTATTTTTCAGCTCATTTAGTTTCTGCAACTCTTCTGCCTGCTGTTGCAAACGAAAATCAGCCATTTTTTCGGTGGTAATATCACGGATAATTAAAACTGTTCCGGTATGCATATTATGATCATATAAAGGCGTTACCGTAGTTTCGTAGTAGCTGTCGAAATATTTAGTTTCCTTACGGTTGATTTGTCCTTCCTTAATAATCGATATTAATTCCTCATCATTTAGTGTAGATATTAAAGATAGACCTATTTTAAATTTTGTTTTATAGAAAAGAGTTGTTACCGATTTATTGAAATAACTCATCATCAAATTCTCATTTAAAATGATTATTCCATCACTCATTTTTTCTACAGCCTGATTTAATCCCGCAGGCACCAACTCAAAAATTTTATATTTCCGAAGCCCGTAAGCCAGAATCAGAACACTAAACGTAAATGCGTATGGAGTTATATCCAGGTTATTTGGCTGGTATCCCAACAAGTAAGTTAAATTGGCAAACCAGGGGAATACTGCTCCAAATAAAATGATTCTATACTGACTCTTATAAATTGGACTCGCATCCCGAAAGGCGGATAATAAAATTATAAATCCCCAAACCAATAGAATATAAAAGTATGTGATGAAAATTTTATAGAACAATCCTCCTTTGATGTTCAAAATTGTTAGCGGACCTAATTTTTCAATTATTAATGTTGAATAATATTGAAGATGATAGGAATTTGTTGCAACAGCAATCAAAGAAATTAATGGTACAAAAAATAGCAGGAAAATATGCCAGCGTTTTAACCAAGAATCTTTACCTGTAAATTTCAGACAAAATATAAGGTAAGAAGGGGGAAGTACAACAATACCAATGTATGAAATAAAGGTCCAGAAAAGTTTTGACTCCAGATCAGAATTAAAAAGTTCAACCCCTGCACCTATAGCCCATTCACCTATGGCAATCATCAATATCCCAAACCAGCGTACAGCAGGAACCGGCCTTGTTAAAAACTGCAGAGAAATACCG
This sequence comes from Sphingobacteriales bacterium, assembly GCA_038204935.1. GTDB lineage: Bacteria > Bacteroidota > Bacteroidia > Sphingobacteriales > Sphingobacteriaceae > Daejeonella. Next base: position 23,399 of record JBBRCI010000016.1, read on the forward strand.
GAAGTAAATATTCCTGCAAGTAATAAGGTTATCGGGAAAAGATAAAACGCGTTAAACACCAAAAATAAAAGTTATGCAGAATATGGTTACGTTTCTGTAAAGCAAAGGTTAGTATTTTTTTAAAATAGATGTAAAACATAGTTTTGGAATATTTTAGAATTCTTTATTTGTAATTAAAGGTCAGAATTACTCGTTTTCATTTTTTACTTAAAAACATAAAATTTTATATGTCGTTATCAAATAAGTAATTCATTTATAAAAACCAGAAATGATGATTAAGTATGCTGCTGTATTATCCCTGATATTCATAATTACATTGTTTTTATTCAGCTTTAATAATGCTGATAAAAAACAGAACTCGAAAACATTTGACACTTTAACCGCTACTGCTGATTTCGGAAATGCTGCGGTAAATTATCAGAACTATTGTGCAGGCTGCCATGGAGAGAAAATGGGGGCTTTTGTCGACCGGAAATGGAAACATGGCAATGACCGGGAAAATTTATTCAAAGCTATAAAACAGGGATATCAGAATGAAGGAATGCCATCATTCGATTCTACTTTTACTGATAAAGAAACGTATCAATTATCGGATTATATTATATCAGGTATTAAAAATGTAGAACGCTATCAGGGTTCAGATAAACCAACATCTTCCATATTTAAAACAGAAAAGTTAACCATCAGGCTGGATACGATTGTTAGTGGATTGAATGTTCCATGGAGCCTGGCTTTTTTGCCCCGAAATGAAATGCTGGTTACCGACCGAAACGGAAAATTTTATTACGTACGAAAAGATAAATCAAAAACTCTAATCAAAGGCACGCCTAAAGTTGTTGCCGAAGGTCAGGGAGGATTAATGGATGTTGTTTTAGATCCTGATTATAACAAAAATCATAATATCTATCTCTCCTACTCCAAAGCAGGAGAAACCGTGAACGGAAGACTTTTGGCCACAACGGCAATTATGAAAGCAAAATTTGAAAATGGCGCTTTATCGCAACAGAAAGATATTTTTATTGCGAAACCTTTCCAACCAACCCGGCATCATTACGGTTCCAGAATGCAGTTTGCCAAAGATGGAACCTTGTATTTTTCAGTTGGTGAAAGAGGTAATGAAGAACAAAATCCCCAACAGATAAACAATAACGATTTAGGAAAAATTCATCGGATAAATAAAGATGGAAGTATCCCAAAAGACAATCCCTTTGTTAATAAAAGCGATGCGGAAGCTTCCATATATTCATACGGGCATCGCAATCCACAGGGAATGACCATCCATCCGGAAACGGGAAAAATATGGACCAATGAACACGGACCCAGAGGTGGAGATGAAATCAACATCATTGCACCGGGTAAAAATTATGGCTGGCCCGAAATAACATACGGAATAAATTACAACGGTCGCCCGATGGCGCCGGATACAAAAACCGAAAAGCCGGGAATGGAACAACCCCTTTTTCAATGGACACCTTCCATTGCGCCAAGCGGTTTAGCTTTTGTAACCGGAAATAAATATAAAGGCTGGGAAGGTAATTTAATGACAGGCTCACTTCGGTTTCAATATCTCAACAGAAGTGTACTTAAAGATAATAAAGTGGTAAGTGAAGAGATCCTTTTCAAAAATATTGGCCGTGTTCGGGATGTTAGAATGGCACCAGATGGTTATTTATATATATCAGTAGAGGATCCCGGAATCATTTACAAACTGGTCCCTGTTGAAAATTAACATTCAAGGAATTTCATTTCAATTTCTAAAATTAAAATGCATAACCAACTACCTCTTATTGGAGCAGAAATTTTTATAGAACCTGGTCAAAAACCTAAAGAAATAGACATATGGTTTAAAAAGCTGCATGAATGCGGGATGAATGTAACCCGTATACGCATGTTCGAAAACTACATGCATTTACCGGATGGAAGCTGGGATTTCACATTATTCGATTATGCTTTTAATGCTGCAGAAAAATATGGGATTAAAATTTACGCCAATTTATTTCCGGCAACTTCATTTACTGATGTGGGAGGTTTTAAATTTCCACGGGACAACGAACACTTGCAGGCAATTTCTGAATATATAAAACAGTGTGTCAGTCATTTTAAAAAGTTTTCTTCACTAATTGGCTGGGTTCCTTTGAATGAACCCGGTTCCGGAACATTGCCGGATGAACCATTTACACAGCAGAAATTTGCCGAATGGAATAAAACTCAACCAAAAGAAACATTTGATTTCCAGAAATATGAACACCTTAATTTTGAGGAAGAACGATTTCTGCTCGAATATGAAACTTGGTTTTTAAAATGGCTCACCGATCAGATCAAATTATTTGATCCTGACAGGGAAATTCACATTAACAATCATCAGATTTTTGAAAATGTTGCTGAATATAACTTCCCCGAATGGAGAAAATTTTTGAGCAGTTTAGGTGGCTCCGCACATGCAAGTTGGCATTTCGGCTATTTTAACAGAAATCAGTATGCGTTAGCCATGTCGGCCAATAGCGAAATTCTGCGTTCGGGAGCTGGAGATATTCCATGGATGATGACTGAACTACAGGGAGGAAATAATATTTATAGTGGCTTTGAAGCGATGTGCCCAACACCCGAAGAAATTACGCAATGGCTCTGGATCACGCTGGCTACAGAAAGTAAAGGAAGTATATTCTGGTGTTTAAATCCACGCATGTCTGGCTTCGAAGCAGGCGAATGGGCACTACTTGATTATCAGAATGAACCTTCAGAAAGAATGGAAGCTGCTTCCGAAATTGCAAAATTAATCAATGAAAATTCTAAGCTTTTTGCAAATTCAAAAATTGTAGAATCCGGAATTTCTATTCTGTATACCCGCCAATCTCTCTGGATAGAAAAAAAGCTGCAAACTGGAGGTAGATTTTACGAAGGACGAAATATTGGGGGAGTAATGAAATCTGCAATCTCCTGGTTCGAAGCAATTTCTGAAATGGGCATTCAGGCTAATTTTAACGAAATTTCTGAGTTTGATTTTTCAGCCTCAGATTATTTAAACAAAACAATTATTCTATCTCATCAGATTTCAATTCCTAAAATCTACAATCAAAATCTGGCAGACTTTGTTGCTCGCGGAGGCAAATTAATAGTGGACGGATTAACTGCCTATTATGACGAAAATGCTGTTTGTATGCTCAAAGACTTTCCTTTCCAGGAGCTGTTTGGCGGCAGTATCCGGGAAGTTAAAATGACCGGCAATATTTTTCAGATACAATTGTCAAAACCAGAAATAAATATTTACGCACATCTTTGGAAAGGAACATTAGTTCTTTCCGGAGCCACAGAAGTATCGAAAAGTAATCACGAAATTTTGGCCTCAAAAAACCAGTTTGGAAAAGGCAATGTATTCTGGGCTCCTTCCCTGCTTGGTTTGGCAGCACGGTTAAATAGCGACTATAAAAACCTGTATAAGCTGATAACCGCCGAAGCGGATTACAGTATAAAATCAGTACCTATTCGTTTTAAGAAGGCACAACCGGGAATGCTCATGAAAATAATGCACTCGGGCAATTCTTATCTGGCTGTAATTATAAATAAGTCAAAATCTGGCAGTATTGAACTGATCAATAAGTTTAACAACAAAACACCTAATGTTTTATTTGCTGATAAAGGAGGTTTTGCTTCTAGAAATACAGTGCAGATTTCCACAGAAGAAACGATGGTTATACAATGGATCGTTTAGTTTTTAGCTATTGGGAAATTAATGAAATTAAGTGTCCTACACTTTATAGATAAAGTGTCCCACACTTTGGAAGTGTGGGACACTTCTAAAACTCAATTATTAAAATTAATCCTGATAAGAATCTTAAATTTGGCTTCCCAAATACAAAATTTTGCCAGCAAAATATTTCCAGCACCTACTTTCTTTATTAAAAACCGAACGCCAGGCAGACCTGCTGGCCTATCAGCAATTAAGCCAGTCAACAACAATTGCCGACCGGCGGGCAGCGGGTTTAAGCTGGTACCCCATTGCAATCCGGAACACCGAAATAAGCCGCGGTGATTATTTGACCGTTGAAGCAGAGCGCACAACACATCAGGAAGTAGCTCATCAATTACGATTCGGTGCCTCTGCTGTTTTATTTTCCAATCACGATCCTAAAAACGATCGCATGGAAGGAACCATTAGTTTCCTGGGCGGAAACCGGCTAAAAATATCTTTACGCGTTGATGAATTACCCGATTGGGCGAGTCAGGGGAAACTGGGCATTGAGCTTTTGTTTGACGATAAAAGTTATGATGAGATGCAACTGGCATTAAAAGAAGCTTCTAAAAACATAGATAATGATCTGATAAAGGTGCTGACAGGAAAGAGCAAACCTGTTTTTCAGCCAAAAGAAATTTCTTTAGCTGCCTCTGTTTTAAATTTATCCCAGCAGGAAAGCGTTAACAAAATACTTTCAGCGGAACACCTGGCTATCGTTCATGGTCCTCCGGGAACGGGGAAAACAACAACTCTTGTTCAGGCTGTTAAGCAATTGCTTAAACAAAACGGCAAGCAAATTTTAGTAGTTGCGCCAAGCAATACTGCTGTAGATCTACTTACCGAAAAGATTGCAGAGCAGGGAATTAATGTTCTAAGAATAGGAAATCCAACACGTGTTTCAGAAAAGCTAATGTCATTAACTCTCGACAGTCAGACGAATGAGCATAACAGCATGAAAGAAGTTCGCAGTCTGAAAAAGCAGGCTAATGAGTTCAGAAACATGGCTCATAAATACAAAAGAAATTTCGGTCGTGCGGAACGTGAACAACGAAAAGCACTCTTTGATGAATCGTACAAGATCATGAAAGAAGTAGCGAATACCGAACAATATATCCAGCAAGATCTTTTATCAAAAGCACAGGTTATAACAGCCACGTTGGTTGGTGCCAATCATTATACGGTCTCAAATTTGAAATATGACACGGTAATTATTGACGAAGCCGGTCAGGCTTTAGAACCTGCCTGCTGGATCCCAATTTTAAAAGCAAATAAAGTTATCCTTGCCGGAGACCCTTTCCAGCTTCCACCAACCATCAAATCGAATGGAAGTTCTAAAGATGGCTTAAGCAATACCTTACTTGAAAAAGCTATCAATTTACATCCGGAAGCGGTGGTTTTGCTGAATGAACAATACCGAATGAATAATTCAATTATGGAATTTTCATCATCAAAATTCTACCACAATCAGCTAAAAGCACATAATTCTGTTGCTGATCAACTATTATTTCCGGGAGATTTACCCTTGCAATTTATTGATACCGCCGGTTGCGGATTTGACGAGAAACAGGAAGGCAGCAGCATCAATAATAAAGACGAAGCCGCATTGCTTTTCATACATCTGGAAGCATTAGTAGCAAATTACAAATCGCAAAACCCAATACAAACATTTCCTTCTATTGCGATCATCTCGCCTTATAAAGAGCAAATCTACACCCTGAAAGATTTGTTCCGGAACAATCCGGATCTACAAGCTCACAAAGTTGATATTTCAATCAATACCATCGACAGTTTTCAGGGGCAGGAACGGGATATTGTCTATATCAGTATGACCAGGAGTAACACAGAAGGGAATATTGGTTTTCTTTCAGATATCCGCAGAATGAATGTGGCCATGACACGTGCCCGCAAAAAATTGGTCATCATCGGCGACAGCTCCACACTTTCCAGATTGTCTTTTTATTCAGAATTTATCGCTTACGCGGAAGAAATTGGCGGTTATCAGAGTGCCTGGGAATTGCTTTAGAACTTAAAAAAAAGCCCTTTTTCTATATTGAAAAGGGGCTCTTTCTTCAGAATTTAATAATCTTCGGCTATTTTTTTTCTTTATCGGCAGATTTTTTTGAAGAAGATTTTTCGGGCTTTAAAATCACTTTCGTCCAGCCTTTGTCGCGTTCGTCAAAATGTTTGTACGCGTCCGGAGCTTCGTCTAAGCTAATTTCATGTGAAATAATTTGCGAAGGTTTCGCCTTTCCAGATGAAATTAAAGCACATAACTGCTTGTCGTATGATTTCACATTTGCCTGTCCCGTTGCAATACTTTGTCCTTTCGTCCAAAACTGGCCAAAATCAAAGTCCATATGACCTTTTTTCTGAAGTTCCTCTTTAGATTTAGGATCTTCAGCAACAAAAACTCCAACCACCCCTATTGAACCCGTTGCTTTTACTGACTGCACAAGCTCGTTCATAGTAACATTTGATTGCTCCTTACCATGTTTGTTGCAACATTGGTAACCAACGCATTCGCAACCTTTATCCGCTCCCTGTCCATCGGTTAAATCTAAAATTTGTTCAACTGCCGAACCTTTAGTAAAATCAATTGAAGTAGCACCCATCTGTTCCGCAAGTTTTAATCTATCGGGATGTTTATCAACAACCATAACCAAACGTGCTCCCTTTATATTGGCAGAAAGTGCGGCCATTAATCCAACCGGACCAGCGCCATAAATCACAACAGCGTCCCCTGGAAGAACATTTGCCAATTCTGTAGCGTGATATCCTGTGGGAAAAATATCTGAAAGCATAACGTAATCGTTCTCCTTTTCTTTGGCATCTTCGGGTAATTTCAAGCAATTAAAATCAGCAAACGGAACTCGTAAATATTCAGCCTGACCGCCGCTATAAGGTCCCATGCCGGCAAAACCGTAAGCTGCCCCCGCCATGCCGGGATTCATTTTCAGACAGAACGCAGTTAAACCCCTCTCGCAATTAATGCAATGACCACAACTTATGTTGAAAGGCATGCAAACCATGTCTCCAACTTTTATCTCCTTTACTGCTGTGCCGACCTCAATTACTTCTCCCAAATTTTCATGACCGAAAATTCGGCCCTCTTCCATATCTGTTCTTCCTTCATACATGTGCAGGTCAGATCCGCAGATATTTGTAGTGGTAATTTTAACCAATACATCCGTTTGCTCTTCAATTTTGGCATCCGGCATTTCTGATACCCTCACATCATAAGGGCCGTAATAAACAAGTGCTTTCATAATAGATTTTTAGTTAACGTTCTAAAAATCAACTTAAAGCATAGCACATTGTTTGGAAATTTTATTTATAAATTTAGCTTATAAACTTATTTATATAAGCATAAATAAAATTGATGTTTAAAGATTATGATTTAATCTGAGGGAAATTTCAATTCAAAATAAGCGGTATAATTTACTAGCGGGAGGTATAGTTTTGTCGGCATCATTCTGGCCTTTGGAGTTGTAAGGCACAAGCGCCCGATCAATAAAAAAATTTCTATTCCAACTATCAATTTATCAAATCAGGGGCGTAAGGATTATTAGGTGTACAACTAATAATAATTAGTTAAGCTTTCTTCCCTTTTCAGGAAAGAAAGCTTAAATAAATTATTTTTTAATAAATCTTTGGAAACTTTTCCGGATTTGATTCGTGCATTACCGCATAAACCGCTTCAATTACATCATCCACAGATGGCTTACTAAAGTAGTCACCATCAGAACCATAAGGCGGACGGTGCGCTTTTGCTGTTAAGGTAATTGGCTGAGAATCCAGGTGAAAATAACCTTTTTGATTTTCTAAAATCTGCTGTAAAATATACGCTGATCCACCGCCCGGAACATCTTCATCAACAACCATTAATTTGTTGGTTCTTTTCAAAGATTCCACACAAAGCATATCCGTATCAAATGGAAGCAAGGTTTGCGGATCTACAATTTCAATCGAAATTCCCAGTTTTTCCAGCTCCTCTGCCGCTTCCTGAACAATGCGCAAAGTAGAACCGTAAGAAACAATGGTCATATCTGTTCCTTCTTTTACGATCTCAGCTTTGCCTAATGGAATTGTAAAATCAGCAATATTAGAAGGTAATCTTTCTTTTAAACGATATCCGTTCAGACATTCGATAACCAATGCCGGTTCATCTCCGCGAAGCAGGGTATTGTACATTCCGGCAGCCTGAGTCATGTTTCGCGGAACACAAACGTGCATACCACGCAATGAATTTACGATCGTCCCCATAGGTGAACCGGAATGCCAGATGCCTTCTAAACGGTGACCGCGGGTACGAATAATTAGTGGAGCTTTTTGTCCGGCTTTTGTTCTGTAACTCAGCGTTGCCAGATCATCACTCAGAATATTGATCGCGAAAAGCAGGTAATCCAGATATTGAATTTCAGCGATAGGTTTTAAACCACGCATGGCCAATCCAATTCCCTGACCGACAATAGTCATTTCACGAATGCCGGTATCGCTAATTCGTAGTTTTCCGAACTTGTCTTGCAAACCTGCAAAACCCTGGTTTACATCACCAATATGTCCAACATCTTCGCCAAAGGCAACAATTCGCGGATCGCGGGTAAAATGAGCATCAAAGCAGGCATTTAAAATCTCGCGACCGTCCTTCATTTTTGAATCATCAGCATATTCTGCAGCTACTTCTGAAACATTCAGCGGACTTTCATCTGTGTTTGTAAAAAGTTTTGAATTGAAGCGATCTTCATTATGTTCAATTTCGCCTTTATACCAGTTTAATAATTCTGCTTTCGCGGATGAGTTATCAGTTCTTAAAAGACGGATAGCCTTTCTAACAGCACTAAAAACATCCTTACGGGAAGGATCAATGGTTGCTTTTAAAGTTTGAGCAACATTTTTCAATTCTTCAGAATCAAATGCTTTTAACAAGCTAATCGCCGATTCTGCTTCCTTTTTTATGCTGGCATTAAAATCTGCCCATGCCTTTTTCTGGCAATCGCGAACATAAATTTTAGCTGTAGTTTCTAATTCTGTTAATTCTTCATCATTAGAAATTGCCGAATCCAGCATCCACTGACGCATTTGCACGAGGCAATCATACTCCTGTTCCCAGCCTAAGCGGTCTTTGGTTTTATATCTTTCATGAGAGCCGGAAGTTGAATGGCCTTGCGGCTGTGTCATCTCCACTACGTGAATCATAACCGGAACATGTTGTTCGCGGCAGATCTGTATCGCTTTTTCGTAGGTTTCGCAAAGTCCGGGATAATCCCAGCCTTTTACCTTAAATATTTCATAGCCTTCGCCCTTCTCATCACGCTGAAATCCTTTCAGAATTTCAGAAATATCCTGCTTGGTAGTTTGATATTCTGCAGGAACAGAGATTCCGAAAGCATCATCCCAGATGGAAATTGCCATAGGAATTTGTAAAACTCCGGCTGCATTAAAGGCTTCGAAGAAAACACCTTCTGAAGTAGATGCATTGCCAATAGTTCCAAAGGCAACTTCATTTCCCTGAACAGAAAAATTCTTTAAATAATCCAGTTCATTGTTATTGCGGAATAACTTAGAAGCGTACGCCAAACCCACCAAACGGGCCATTTGTCCGCCGGTAGGCGAAATATCTGATGAACAGTTTTTTATTTCAGTCAGGTTTTTCCAGCTTCCGTCTGCATTTAAGGTTCGGGTAGAATAATGCCCGTTCATTTGCCTTCCGGCTGATGCAGGTTCTGCTTCCACATCCGGATGCGCATATAATTGTGCGAAAAATTCGCTGATGTTAGACATTCCCGTCGCAAACATAAAAGTCTGATCGCGGTAGTAACCCGAACGCCAGTCGCCATTTTTGAAGGCTTTTGCCATGGCCAATTGCGCCACTTCTTTTCCGTCTCCAAAAATACCGAACTTCGCCTTGCCGGTTAAAACCTCTTTCCTGCCCAGTAAACTTGCCTGTCTGCTTTCGAACGCGATTTTATAATCCTTTATAATAATGGATTTAAAATCATCGAAACTCAGTTCAGAATTTTCTACCTGCATGCTTTCTGTTACGTTTGTTATGGACATATATTTGATTAGAATTGGTCAAAAATAAGAAAACCCCGCATCAAATTACAATTAAGGAGTATTTGCTGGGTAAGCGGTATAAGTTATAAATTAAATTTGTAACCCGGGCTTGCTTCCTTTCGTTTAATTTTTAATATTTGGAATACTTTTTGACTTAATTAAGTAATTTACAATCGTAAAAAGGAAAATAAAATGAAGAAAATTTTAACATTATGTGCCGTAATTATTGGCTTTGTAGCCTTTACGGCCATGCAGACAGATAACAAAGCAGAATTTAAGTTTGAAAAAGAGACTCATGATTTCGGCAAAATCCCGCAAGGAACGCCTGTAAGTGTTGATTTTAAATTTACTAATACCGGCGAAGAGCCTCTAATTATTTCAAATGTAGAATCTACCTGCGGATGTACAGTTCCAAAATATACCAATACTCCCGTTTTAAAAGGACAGACAGGTATTATTACAGTTACATTTAACGCAGCAAGCGTGCAGCCATCATTTGCAAAGGCAGTTACTATTAAATCTAATGCCCGCACACCCATAAAACTGTTGTACATTAAAGGTGAAGTAACGGCAGCCAACTAAAAAACCTTAAATAATATTATTGAAAACCTCTCTGAAGTACAGAGAGGTTTTTTATTTTTGCAGCCTATGCCAAAAATATCAAGCAAAGGCCGCCACATGCCGGCCTCTCCTATCCGCAAATTATCACCCTATGCCGAGCAGGCCAAGCGTGACGGTAAAAAAGTTTATCACCTGAATATCGGTCAGCCGGATATAGAAACCCCGGAAATTATGCTTAACGCGATAAAGAATATCGACTTTAAAGTTTGGGCATATACCGCTTCTGAAGGAACTCCGGAGTACCGCAATAAGCTGACGGAATACTACAACAAGCTAAATTATAACATTACTGCAGACAATATTCTGGTATCCAACGGAGGTTCTGAGGCTATTACCATTGCCATGGGTGCCTGTCTTGATCCGGGAGATGAGATCATTATTCCGGAGCCATTTTATGCCAATTATAATGGTTTTGCCTGCATGAGCGACCTGGTTGTAAAACCTATTCTTTCGCATATAGAAAACGGTTTTGCTTTGCCGCCAATCAGTGAATTTGAAGAACTGATCACAGATAAAACCAAGGCGATCATTATTTGCAACCCGAATAACCCAACCGGTTATTTATATTCTAAAAAAGAACTGGATGAATTAAAAACGATCTGTAAAAAGCATGATCTGTTCCTTTTTTCTGACGAGGCTTACCGCGAATTTTGCTATGATGGTAAAGAGTTCATTTCGCCCATGCATCTTGAGGGGATTGATGATAATGTGATCGTGATGGACACGGTTTCAAAACGTTACAGTGCCTGCGGTGCACGTTTAGGTTGCCTGATCACAAAAAACAAGGAAGTAATGGCGGCCTGTTTAAAATTTGCTCAGGCAAGGTTAAGCCCGGGAATGGTAGCTCAAATTGCCGGAACCGCCGCGGTTGATACTCCAGATTCATACTTTGAAGCAGTAAATAAAGAATATACCGAACGCCGTGATATCCTAGTGAACTCCTTGAATAAGATGGACGGTGTTTTTTGTCCGAACCCCGGAGGCGCCTTTTATGTGGTTGCCAAATTCCCGATAGACAATTCGGATAAATTCTGCCAGTGGATGCTGGAAGAATTTGAACATGACAAGCAGACAGTAATGATGGCGCCTGCAACCGGTTTTTACAGTACACCCGGCGCAGGAACCAACGAAGTACGACTGGCATATGTTTTGAACAAGGAAGATTTGACAAGTGCAATGGAATGTCTTCAAAAAGCTTTAGAGGTTTATCCCGGCGCTGTCAGGTAAATTGTAAGTTTTATTTGTAAGTTTGTTTCTTAGTTATCAGTTGGCAGTTGGCTAGCAGACATTTCCTGATACCTGCTACTTGATACTAAATACTAACTACTAAATACCAAGTACTATCAAAGGGGCCGACCGGAATCGACAGGGTGGTGATTGATATGTAAGCATGCAGCGCATTGTGAGTATATAGCGCTTAAATCTGAACTCTCAAACCACAGTTGGCGAAAATAACTACGCCTTAGCTGCTTAATTTAGAATTAAGTAAGCTTTTGTTCCGCTAGGTTCCGTTCTGTTACTTAGCATCAGGAGCATCGAACAACAGAACTGGTCAGGGTATAATGGTGTAAAACCCGACGAGACAAAACACATACGGAAGACGGTACAGGTGAACTGCTAACCTTCCCCTTCCCGACAATTAAATAGCGGTTAAGCATGTAGAAAGCATAATTTGTCCCATGTTTGGACGAGGGTTCGAATCCCTCCGGCTCCACCATTTACTCCTCAAACGAGTTCAAAACGCTATAAACCACGGTTTATAGCGTTTTTTCTATGAATTCGACTCAAAAGAAACTTAAATAATCGATTGCTTCGAGGATGGTTATAAGATTCTGCGGAATGGAAATAAATTTCACTGCATATAATGATTAAGGCAATCGGTTGAACTGGGTAAAAGTGAAAGGCAAAAAAATAGATAAAGCACAAATGTACAGCATGGTTGCTTGCAAAAGGGAGTATGATCCTGCTGATACTTTATGCCGTGTGGAAAATTGCAAGAATGCCCGAAAGCTAAATTCTACACTTCACCAGACATAACTGATATCTTGCGGTCCATTCGCCGGTATCACCAAAAATAGAAGGGCGTGTAACTGCTACCGATCAGCCTTATTTAACAAAATTTAACTTAAACCTGATTATAAGATAGACATAAGTTTTTTTAATTTCCTTACTTTTGTCCCCGATCCTATATGTATAAGCATTTAATAAATAAAGAAACAACCCGAAACGAAAAGGCCAAACCAGCTTTGCTATTCGTGTTGCTTGCACTTTTTTTATTGTCTGCCTGCCCTGTTAAAAAAAGCATCAATCTTTTATTATTTGATCATGCTGGTATAGAAAACACAAGCCAGAATCACAAGAAAACAGTATCTGCAAATGAAGATTATTTTGTTGCTGGATCTGAAATTTGTTCCATATCTGACCAGGTAATTACTACGGCCGCTGACAAACAATTGTCGCAATCTGCTTTGCCAATCTTTCCGATAAGCCTGGCATTCTTTTTCCTTTTACCCGCTTTCTCTTTAAAGGCCCTCCTACATAAAGGCCTTTCTTCTTATTTCTCAAAAGCCGCATTCTCTAAGGCTTTAACCCCCATCTACATCCGGAACCGCCGATTGCTGATCTGATTTCTTTTTTGTGGCACATTGCCATGCAATGTCCTGTTCCGTTTCTGCTCTTGCAGGAACTCAGATCATTAAAGAATTTCATATTAAATATCAGAACTTATGATAAAGCACCGGCTTTATCTGGCGGCCCTATTGTTATTATTCGTCAGTACAAAAACCTATTCACAAAACACAGATCATCTGTCTCTTGAACAAGCCTGGGAGGCTGCATACCAAGACTATCCCGGCCTGTCAGAAAAAAAAGCCAGTATCAGGGAATCTGAATATCGAAAAATCGAAGTAAAGAACGCTTCTTTACCCAAAGTACAAGTACAGTTACAGAATACTTTTGGCAGCTATTCCGGCAGTTCCGGCGCATTCTTTCCGTTGCCGGGAATTTTCAATGTAAACGGTTTTAATCAATTAGATGGTCAGCCGGATGCTGTTGCCAATACGTATGGTTCTGTTTTGATGGACTGGAAGGTATTTGAATTCGGCAGACAAAGAAAAAAGGTTGAAGCAGCTCAATATGCCATAGAAGAATCAGGAAGCGAATTCAATTCAGCAAAGCTTCAATTGCAGACGAAAGTAACCAAGCTTTACATCAATATTCTTTATAACCAATCAAAGCTCGAATGGGCAAAAGAAAATGCAAAGAGGGTTAAGGAAATCCTCAATCTCTCTAAAAGTCTTTCGGAAGCAGGGTTAAAACCCGGAGCTGACACCTTATTGGCGGCATCTTCCTATCTGCAAACGCTGGCTGAGCTGGATGACTGGAACGGAAAACTCAATGCAAGCCAGATACAATTAAAGGAGGTTGTTCCCTTAACCCCGGAAATTAAAACTGTGCAAGCTAAAAGTTTTTTAACACCCCTATCGGATATTGCATCATCTGATTCTATAAGCAGTACACACCCTTATCTGGACGTTATCGGCCAGAGAATACTATTTGAACGCACACTGGAACAGATTTCTGCACGAAAGATATTCCCTTCACTCTCCATCCTTGGCGGATTATCAAGTCGCAGTAGCGGCATTGGGCCGAATAGTTCAGTAAGTAATAACTGGTCATCTGGTTTCCAAAATACTACTGATAACTATCTGGTCGGTGTTGGGCTTACCTGGAATATAAGCAATGCCTACAACAGCATTGCTGAAAGAAAAAGGGCCGGTCAGCATCTTCTGGCTACAAAGGCTGGATACAATTTGCTAGACTTACAACTAAATACTGGGTTGCAATCAGTTTCATCAAGGATTTATATGCAATTAAAGCAGGTTAATAAAACTACTCAGGCTGTTCAAAACGCACGTAACGCTTATGATCTGTATTTATCCAGGTATGAAAGCGGATTGATAAATCTAACGGAACTGCTTCAGATACAGCTTTTGCTTCAGCAATCAGAGAAAGTAAACATTGACGCTTATCAGCAATTATGGGATCAAATAACCATCAGGTCTGAGCTTTCGGGCAACTTCAGTCATCTCTCCAGTCAATTTAAATAAGATATATACATGAATATGATACGATTTGCTTTACGAAAGCCCATCACGATAATGGTAGCGGTGCTGGCCATCGCTTATTTCTCATTCACTGCCATCAGAAAAATAAATGTTGATGTTTTTCCTGCCATTGAATCGCCTGCAATTTATGTCGCAATGCCTTATGGAGGTCTTACTCCTGCATATATGGACGGATTTATGGCCAATGAATTTCAAAAGGTTTTAGTGTTCGTTAGTGGAGTGAAGGACATTGACTTCAAAAGTATTCAGGGATTTACCCTGATGAAGTTAACTTTTTATCCAGGCACAGACATGGCGCAGGCAGCAGCCGAGGTTTCTACCCAGGTATCAAAGGCTATGGGTTTCCTTCCAACCGGGGCAGTTCCACCGCAAGTTGTGCGCTTTGATGGCAGTTCCCTGCCCATTGGACAATTAGTGTTCGAAAGTTCAAAAAGGTCCATAACAGAAGTCCAGAATCTGGCCATGACCCGAATCAGGCCCATGTTCGTGAACATTGAGGGAATAACAGCTCCTGCTCCATTTGGGGCAAATATCCGAACCATGGTTGTAAAGGTTAACCCGGAATTGATGCAATCCTACGGTTTGTCTGCTGAGGAAGTCACTACAGCCATTGCTAAAAACAACTTTCCATCGCCTGCAGGGAATATTCGCATCGGAGATCAAAACCTCATGAGCCCTGTAAATTCCATAGCTAAAGGCCCCGAAGAGTTTCTGAACATACCAGTCCGTACGGGTTCGGGGAAAGCTGTGTTTGTTAAAGACATTGGAACGGTGGAAGATGCGGCAGATGTTACTACAGGTTATGCTATTATCAACGGCAAAAGATCAGTGTATCTGCCGGTTATTAAAAAAGCAGATGCCTCGACACTAAAAGCGGTTGAAAATTTGAAAAAGGCTTTGCCGATGCTTAAAGACGCCTTACCGGAAGATGTGGATATAAAATATGTATTTGATCAATCCGCATATATTGAAAGATCTCTTGATAACCTGATACATGAGGGAATACTTGGCGCCCTTCTCACCGGGCTAATGGTACTACTTTTTTTAGGTGATAAACGGGGGGCTTTAATTGTTGTACTAACCATCCCGATAGCTATTCTTGCCGCTGTCATTATGCTTTACCTGTTTGGTCAAACAATCAACATCATGACGCTTAGTGGTCTCGCCCTGGCAATAGGCGTTTTGGTGGATGAAGCTACGGTAACCATCGAGAATATTCATCAGCATTTTGAGATGGAAAAACCTAAAGAGAGGGCTATTCTGGATGCACTGTTAGAAATATCTATCCCTAAACTGCTCATCTTATTATGTATCCTGGCTGTTCTTATTCCTTCATTCCTGATGACTGGCATACCGAAGGATATGTTCCTTCCGCTTTCATTAGCAGTTGCATTTGCAATGATAGCATCTTTCATAGCATCTCAAACTTTCGTTCCGATCATGGCCAACTGGCTGATGAAAACGGATAAATTTCACCACCATCAGGCAAGTTTTCATAAGAAGAAATTAACTCGTTTTGAAAAATTCAAGCGGGGATATTTGATGTTGACCCGTAAAGCAAGCAATAACAAAGCGAAAGTTTTAAGTGTCTATGCGGTGTCTGTAATTATTATAGTTCTATTGGGAGGACTGGCAATTGGTACTGATATTCTACCGGCCGGAAACAGCGGGGATATTCAGGTCAGAATTGCAGCTCCGCAGGGAACTCGCTTAGAAAAAACAGAGAAATACCTGAAAGAGGTAACTAAACTTATCCAGAAGGATCTTCCCGACAGATCGATTAATATTACCTCTGCCTTTGTCGGATTACAGCCATCGGCATTAGCCATTAACCCCATTTTTTTATTTACAAGCGCTTCCCATGAAGCTGTTTTGCAAATATCCATTAATCAGGATGTATATGACGGTCCTATAGATGAACTAAAAGAACAGATCAGGCAAAAAGTCAGTCATCAGTTTCCGGAGCTTCAGCTAACATTTGAACCTATGGAAATGGTTGAAAAGATCATGAGCCAGGGTGCAACCACACCCATTCAGATTAATGTAGCCGCCGGGCCTTTAAAAGTAGCGGCACAATATGCAGCAAAAGTTGAAACTGAGCTTAAAAAGAACCCATTTTTGAAAGATGTTCATATCGCAGAGCCCCTTCAATATCCCGGCGTTCAGATCAATGTGGATCGCCAACTTGCAGCACAGTTTGACTTAACTATGCAGGATGTGACCAAAGTATTGACAATTGCTACCTCTTCCACCAGGTTTACTAATAAAAATCTGTGGATGGATCCTAAATCGGGCCTGGTATTTCAGGTACAGGTGCAGATACCTGAGAAAGACATGCAATCGCTTGACAATTTAAGATCATTACCATTAAAAGCGGGCTCATCAAGACCTGTACTTGAAGATGTAGCCACCCTGCAACTTATGAAAATCCCGGGCCAGATTAACCGCCAGGGTCCTAACCGGTATGTTACCGTCCTGGCCAACACCTATAAAAAAGATCTTGGTTCCGCTTCCAAGGCTGTCCGGCAAGCAATAAAAGATGCAGGAGAACCTCCCCGGGGAGTATTAATAAAAACCGAAGGAACTCTGCAATTACTTGAAGAAACTCTAAGCGGTTTGCAAACCGGCTTGCTGGTTGCCATTGTCGTTATATTCCTGATGTTAGCGGGCTACTATCAATCGTTTGCCTTATCAGCAGTTATTTTATCAGTTGTTCCGGCGGTACTTGGCGGCAGCTTACTGATGTTACTTCTGTTTGGAAGCACCTTAAATCTTCAATCCTATATGGGCATCATTATGTCTGTAGGTGTTTCGGTATCCAATGCCGTTCTGATGATCAATCAGGCTGAATACAATCGCCTCGACAGGGGCCTGAATGCTCCGCTTGCTGCTTTTTTAGCCGCCTCGTCCAGGTTACGCCCCATCATAATGACAACGCTGGCCATGATTGCCGGGATGATACCCATGGCCTCAGGTTTAGGTGACGGGGCTGAACAGGTGGCTCCCTTAGCCCAGGCAGTTATTGGCGGGTTAATTCTTTCATCTTTTACCACACTGCTCGTTTTACCCCATTTGTTTGCGCTTGTACGTAAAAAAACAGGCCGCAACAGCAACTCTTTAGATCCCGATGATTCGGAAAGCAGCTTCGCAATAGATCAAAGTTTAATAGAACTGACAGCACTTAATAAATAAAACATGAACCTTAAAAATATCATCATACCTACCATAACTTTAAGCTTTATTGCTACAATAACTGCCTGCTCTCCAAAT
Organism: Sphingobacteriales bacterium; assembly: GCA_038204935.1. Lineage (GTDB taxonomy): Bacteria > Bacteroidota > Bacteroidia > Sphingobacteriales > Sphingobacteriaceae > Daejeonella. Next base: position 41,207 of record JBBRCI010000016.1, read on the forward strand.
GAGAAGGCGAAAGCAAATCAGCCTACGGCTCCCAAAACACCGGTTGTAGAAATTATCCAACCTGCCTATGACCGTCCTGTATATTCGCTTAGCTTACCCGGTGAATTAAAACCCTACGAACAAGTAGACATATTCCCAAAAGCAAAGGGATTTATTAAGAGAATTTACGTTGACCGGGGCAGCAAAGTAAAAAAAGGGCAATTGCTGGCAGTACTTGAAGCTCCGGAAGTAAGTCAGCAACATTTATCGGTTCAATCAGACCAGCGGAAGTTATATGAGGATTATCAGTATAGCAGGCAGGCGTTTCAACGGTTAAAAAAAGCATCCTTAAAGCACGGTGCGGTAGCTGAAATTGAACTGGATAAAGTAAGGGCACAGCTTCGTAGTGACAGTGCAGCCTATATAGCAGCAAAAGCTAAAACGGGAGCATCCGCTCAACTGGAAAAATATCTTAGAATAGTAGCACCTTTCGATGGGACTGTAATTGACCGGAATGTTTCGGTTGGGGCGTTGGTGGGTGAAAACAATGCTCAGCCCCTCTTTACTATAGCACAGCAGGAACACCTCCGTTTAACAGTAGCCATTCCAGAAAAGCATGCACATTCTGTCAATGCCAATACTCAGGTAAGTTTCACTGTGAGTGACAGGCCGGGAAAAGTTTTTCATTCCAAGTTATCCCGTAATGGTAACCTTATTGATCAAACATCCAGATCAGTAATGACTGAATTTGATGTAAATAATAGCAACAGATCGTTAAGCGGAGGTGAATATGCTCAGGTGAAGCTGAAAATGCAGCGGCCTGATTCTACACTCTGGGTGCCGGTTTCAGGTGTGGTGCATACTCAATCGGGGGTATTTGTTCTGAAACTCGAGAACGGAATAGTGCGGCGTGTTCCGGTGGCAGAAGGTATCCAAAAAGAAAATTTACAGGAAGTATTTGGTGACATCAGTTCCAAAGATCATTTGGTAAAAAAAGGGACCGAAGAGCTGGAAGAAGGAACACGTGTAAAAATCAAATAAAATTCATCAATCATCATTATAATCATTATTAATTTAAAAAATCAATATCATGAACATTTTAAAATCTATCAAATCGAACATCGGATTCATTATCACGCTTGTTTTTATGACTATAATTATCTTCAATCCGGATGCCAAGGCATTTGTAATGAGCGGGTTGATGAAAACTGGATTATTTACGCCGGATGTAAGCAACATGCAGCCTAAAGCTGCCGAAGAAGAGGAGGTAACATCAAAACCACTAGTTGATGCGGTTAGTTTTACCTCCTCCGATGGTAAAACAATAGACCTTGCGAAATTAAAAGGCAAAGTGGTTTTCCTGAATTTCTGGACTACCTGGTGCCCGCCCTGCATTGCAGAAATGCCATCAGTTAACTCTCTGTATAACAAGTTGAAGAATAATAGTAATGTGATCTTTGTACTGGCAGACGCTGATGGCGATCTTGAAAACTCAACCGCTTTTATGAAGAAAAAAAACTTTGACCTGCCTGTTTATATACCTGCCGGTCAAATACCCGAACAATTATTTAGAGGTAGTTTACCAACTACCGTGATTATCAACAAAAAAGGAGAAATTGTATATTCTCATGAAGGAATGGCAAACTATGATTCTCCGGAAATTGAGAAGTTATTAACTGATTTGGCGAAGTAAAACAGTTGTAAATGCCGGCTAAAATTGTAAGTCATTGATTTTAAGAAAGCGGCTTAAAGCCGTTTTCTTTTAGTTATTTTTTTAAACAGATTGATATTTGCTTTTTGGTTTGAAAAATAACAAACCAGATATCTCCGGTCTTAGATCTTTCAGATCTGCTTCAACTCCTTAAAAAGTTCCTTAATAATTTCATTTATTAACAGCTGGATATTCCCTTGGCTTGATGTTCTTGATTATTGCTCTTCGGCAGTGTTTTTCATTTTTGCCAGAAGATCATAAGCACCATTAACCACGATTTGGGCATTCTGCTTGTTAAATTCTTCCGGCAAAATCACTTCGTTGTATCCAAGTTCTGCAGTTCCCGTTTTAATAGCAACCATTTTAAAGTGGTATGTATCTGCCGCTTTCAGACTACTGGCTGTTGTTTCTGATCAAACAGGTTTCTCCATAGTTCCTGCTTCTACAAAAGCTTTTAGATACAGCCCGGGCAGGTAGAGCCTTCATGATCACTGCGGGATAAAAATTTCTCCATTTAACTTTCAACTTGCTTCAAGATAGTTTGATTGATTTCGGCTTAAATAGGAATAAACCAACACCTAACAATCCCAATGTCAACAAACCACCATATAAGAAGTCTGCGTCTGGAAAACGGGAACCAACAAAACCTGCTATAGGATAAGCAATAGCCCACCATAGATGTGAAAAAGCGAAATGAGAACCATAAACTTTCCCCTGTTCTGCGTCTGCAATATTTTCGCCGATTAGCGTTTCAGATGGAATTTCTGCTAAACTTTGACCTAAACCGGCCACTATCCATAAAATGATCATCACCGAAAAACCCACATAGTTGGCCGCACTGATGGCCAGCCCGAGCATGAGCGCCCCGAAGATCAGTGAACGCTGACGGCTTTTCGTTTTATCAAAACTGCCGGACATAAAAGCGGCTATGCTTGCCCCAATCCCAAAAGCAGCCATAACCCAGCCATAATGTTTATCGGTCAGATTCAAACCGCTTTTTATATGCCCTACCGTATTCACCAGAATCTGCGCTCCGGCAATGGCAGAAATAAATTCAATAGCCAGAGCAAAGCGTATTAGTTTATTGCCAAAAAGTAATTTAGCACCTTTTATAACATCCTGCCAGGCAGATAAGGGCTTTATGTTTACTTCCCCCAAATTTTCTTTGCGAAGCAAGTTAGCGGGCAGGGTTAAGATAAGTATGCCTGCCAGCACAAACGTGGCAGCATCAACAAAAAATATTTCCCTTGCTCCTAACCAAACTGCCAGAATTCCGGCCATAGCCGGACCTAAAACACCCAGAAGCTGAAAGGTTCCGGTAGATAACCCAATGGCCTGCCGATAATATTGCTTATCTACTATATGCGGAATTATGGACTTATAGGTGGGCGTAAAGAAAGCGTTGAAAATATTTAACAGAAACACCAGAACATAAATCTGCCATTCGGCAGTGATAAAAGGCATAAAGGCCACTATTACCATTCGGATGAAATGCGTGATGTAAAGAATTTTCTTACGATCAAACCTATCGGCCAAAACACCGGCAAAAGGCGAAAAAATAATAAAAGCACTCACCCGTAATGTTAGTGCAGAAGCTAAGATCACAGCAGAACGGTCCTTTCCAAATTGATAAGAAAGCAATGCTAACCCGACCCAGGTAAATGCATCTCCCAACAGACTGATGGTTTGGGCAAAGTATAATTTAGCAAACAGGCGGTTACGCAAAGTTTGGAATGGCTCTGCCATTTCTTGAACAATCTTCTTTATCTCCATTTAAGCTTCCTTATTTTCAAATTTTATGTAAGAAAACTTTTTATAACCTTTTTTTTAATTTCATGCTTTTACGCCTTAATCTTAACCCATTAATTTCAACAAGGTCGCCGGCACCAATAGCAGCTAACGGGTAAAGAAATCGCATTTTTTTTTCATTAATTTTTTGCACATCATTTATCATGCAGTCTTTCTTTTCAAATTAGGTATTTCGCCTGTTTCAGTTAATTGATATAGGTTTTATATATACATTCCCATGATCAAAAATATCAAGAATCCTACGAAAAAAGCGCTGGTTTGCCAAGGGGTTTCTTTTATTTCGTGTGCTTCAATGAGCAACTCTTCAACCACCAAAAAAAGCAGAGCCGAAATACCAAAAGAGAGAATGAATTCTAATGCAGTATCGTTGATATTGTGCAACAAAGTAAGTCCTAAAGCAAGGCTCAGAAAGAAAACCAAGCCTAATAAAGCTACATACATGAACGTTTTCAATTTGTTGAGACTTCTCTTCCTGAAAGCAGTAGCCGTTGCTAATCCTAACGAAAAAAGCTCAACCCCAATGGCTAGTGTGAGCAATAATCCTTCTTTATTTCCGACTGAGAATGCGATACCTACCAGCAATCCGTCTATAAATATGTCAATGGCAATTCCCACAAAAATGGTAGCCGGGAAACTTCCCTCGATTGTTTGCTCCCTTTTTGACTCTAATTTTTTGATGATTGACTTTATCACCAACATCAAAATCAAACCTGCCACAAAGCCTGAAATAATTTGTAAAGGGCGGTGAATCCGGATGACATTTGGCAATAACTCCACTACCACAACAGAGAATACTACTCCAGCGGCAAAATGTAAAACCGTGCTTTGTAAAGACTTGGCGAGCCGAAAGAATACCGCAATCAAACCCCCAAGTAAAATCATCACAAAAGGAATTAAACCAATTAATAATGAATGTTCAATAGGTTTTAACATTTCCTTCTAAATTTTATTAACCCTCCGAATCCAAAAACCATTCTTCAGCCTGCCGGATGCCCTCTTTCAAGGCATCCTCTCTTTTATACTCTCCATCCATGAGTAATTGTTTTGCAATTTCAATTGCTTTCTCCCGAATTTGCGGTTTTAGATCTTTAAAATCTGATTCAAATCCCTTAAAAACGTCTTCCATGATTTCTTATATATATATGCCAGATACTTCTTTGTCCTGATGTTGTTGATTATTCCTCTTCGGCCGTGTTTTTCATTTTTGCCAAAAGATCATAAGCACCATTAACCACAATCTGCGCATTCTGTTTGTTAAAATCTTCGGACAAGATCACTTCGGTGTACCCTTGCTCTATGGTGCCCGTTTTAATAGCAACCATTTTAAAGCGATAAGTATCTGCATCTTTCGGATTGCCTGCTGTTTCAGGGGATACCATGAAAATATATTTATCGCCCTGATAATCCACAACCGCTTTTTCTGGCAAAGAAGGTTTCTCCATAGTTCCTGCTTCTACAAAAGCTTTGAGATACATACCGGGCAGAAGTTGTTTGTCTTCGGCATCCAGATGGGAATGAATGCTTACGGTACGGTCCTCACTTATTTCACGACCTATTAAGTAAACCGTGGCATTCCGTTCCCTATCTTCATTTGCTAATGTAAAACGTACTTTCTGGCCGATTCTAATTTTAGGTATATCCTTTTCGAAAACGGTTAATTCGGCATGCAAATGCTCGGTATCCACAATTTCAAACATCACATCCGACGGATTAACAAAAGAACCAATATTCACGTTAACCTTGGTAACATATCCGCTGATGGGCGCATACAGATTGATGGTGTTCTGAATATTGCCTTTTTCAAGGGATGCTATGCTGATGTTTAACAGTTGCAACCGTTGGCGCAAGCCCTGAACTCTAGCCTTCATACT
>JBBRCI010000017.1:0-43261 GCA_038204935.1 Sphingobacteriales bacterium
ACAAATTTAAAAGCGCCAAACATGTTTCCATGATCGGTTATTGCCATAGCTTTCATTCCGTCAGCTTTAGCTTTTTTGAACATTCTGGAAATATCTGCGGCGCCGTCTAGAAGAGAAAATTGAGTGTGAACGTGGAGATGAGAAAAATCTGGCATTATATATTGTTAAAGGGAAATTTTAAAGAATTCAAATTTACAAATCTTTAAGAGGAGGAGGAAGGATGTGGAAAGAAAATGAAAAAGTAGGCCTTCTTTAGTAATATAAATTTAACATTTTCTGATAAGGTATTTCTTTTTGAAAACTGGAATTACAGAATGGAGTTCTGTTTTTTTAAAAGCAGATTCAGTGGAAGCGATTAACCAGAAGAAGATTCCACCCTTTCAGGGCTTATAAGACAGCTCCTAAGCCAAATCACAGAGCTTCAGTCTGTGTTTGGTTTATGATACCCTTTCAGGGCATCGTCTTTTTGTGTAAATTTATTAGATCCAGCCAGCCCCGAAGGGGTGGCATCAGTTAACGATGGGCATCGCCCATCACTTAGTAAGAAAAGCATGGGACAGTTAACGATGGGCATCGCCCATCGCTTAGTAAGAAAAGCATGGGACAATCACTCGTAAAAAATTACATCCACATCGTGTTTAGCACCAAGCACAGGGAGCCAATAATATCCCCTCCCGTAGAAACCGAACTGCATAGTTACTTAGGTGGCGTCTGTAAAAACCTGGGGTGCCAGCCCTTGATAGTAGGAGGTTACACTGATCATATACATATTCTGTGTATGCTCTCCAAAAAACTAGCATTAATGAAGCTGCTTGAAGAAATTAAGTCTAATTCTTCAAAATGGATAAAAACAAAAGATAATGTTTATTCAAACTTTTACTGGCAGGATGGTTATGGGGCATTCTCCGTAAATCCAGCCGAGGTAGACAAAGTAGTTGCTTATATCGCTAATCAGAAAGAGCACCACAGAAAAAAAACATTTCAAGAGGAATATCGGTCTATCTTGAAAAAGTACACTATAGAATTTGATGAACGTTATGTTTGGGATTAATTATCCTCTCTAGTACGAGTTTCAGCGCTATCAATCTTAAATCATCCTTCAAAACCAGTACCCTGTTCATACTAAAGACGAAAAAAGGTAAATTGAGCGATAACTACTAACAATATTTTGCTACTTTTTGCAAAAGATCATCCATATCAAACGGTTTACAGATAAAGTCATCAGCGCCCGCCTGTACTGAAATTTCTTTGGTAGACCTGTTTGCTGAAATAATGATTATCGGAATATGTTTAGTTGAATCCTGATTTTTCAACTTCTTACAAATATCTCTTCCATCTATTCCAGCCATGGAGATATCGAGTAAAATCAGGCTGGGCAAATCTTCTTTAATCTCCAGAACTTCTTCACCCCGTATTATTGTAGTAACGCTGTACCCGGCAGATTCAAGCATAATGCTTATTACATCCAATATCCCTTCATCATCATCAGCCACTAAAACTCGTTTTCCCGTTTCAGACATAAAAATTAAAAATATATTGATGGAATTAATTATTCTTTTACAAAAGGCAAAGTAAAATAAAATGTAGAACCCTTTCCTTCTATGCTTTTAACAGACATTTGTCCATTATGTCTTTTAACAATTTCTGAAGATATATATAAACCCAGACCAAGGCCTGCAAATGTATCCTGCAATAAGCCGCTCACTCTAAAAAATTGGTCAAATACATTCATTTGACTTTCTGTGGATATCCCTATTCCAAAATCCTGAACACTGAATTTCACATTATTGTTTTCTATCGAAGTATTAACAATAACCTGATCGGCTCTTGGCGAATATTTAATGGCATTAGACAGCATATTAATAATCACCTGTCCAATGCGGTTGCGGTCGCCTAAAATTATTTTTGGACTGCCCAGGTTTAATTCGATAGTATGGCTTAACGTGGTTTGCTGCATTTCTTCCACAATTTCTTTGGCCAGATCATTAAAATCAAAAAGCCCTTCATCATACTTCAGCTGGCCTTGTGTCACTTTTGTTGCATCTAGGAGGTCGTTTATCAAAGAAGTCAGCTTATTGATCTGCTTATCCATTTTTGACAAAAAAGCTTCAGCTTGAATATTGCCGTCGTTTTTAAATTTATGTTGTAAAACCTGAGTGTACCCTTTAATGCTGGTTACCGGGGTTTTTAATTCATGGGAAGCCATACTAATGAAATTGTTCTTCTGGCTTTCTAGTTTGATCCTCTCGGCAATTTGGTTTTTTAATTCCTCAGCAAATAATTTTTGTTCATGTATATCGGTATTGGTTCCTATCCACATCATGATTTTACCATTTTCATCTTTTTGCGCAATTCCACGGCTTAAATGCCAGCGATATTTTCCGTCGAAACAAAGAAAACGGTGTTCTAGTTCAAAATCATCACCTGTTTGGATGGACTCTAACCATAATCGCTGGTTCAACTTCCAATCATCCGGATGGATAATATCTTTCCAGCCCCAATCTTTCAGCTCTTCAAAGTTGTGATGAGTATAATCCAACCACTTCTGGTTAAAATAATCTGCATTGCCGGCTGCATCTGCAGTCCATATCTTTTCGGGCATGGCATTGGCCAGCAAACGAAAACGTACGGCACTTTCTTCTAATAATTGAGCTTCATTTTTTCGGGCGGTAATATCTTCCAAAGCCATTAGAATTAATTGCTCACCACTTTCCCTATTTATTGGCTGGATATTAAAACAGATGGTCCGTTCACCAACAACCGGAAATGTGAAAGTTATTTCCATCTCAATTGCTTCTTCCTTGTCTTTTTGGATTTTTATCAGTTCTTTACGCAAACCTGGAATATCCCAGCCATGATCCTGAAACTCAAATAATAGTTTCCCTATAGTTTCATCCTCGGTTAGCTGAAAGGTTTTGTAAAAGGATTTATTGGCGTTTTTAATCAGAAAATTCTTGTCCAGAATTAAAAGTGGCTCATGTAGGATAGAGATGGTAACCTCGGCTAACTTGCGGCTTTGGCTGAGCATTTCATTCCGGTCGTCGAGTTCCTGGTTTACCGAAATCAGTTCTTCATTGGTACTTTGCAACTCTTCCTTGCTGGTTTCCATTTCTTCATTCAGGCTTTGCAATTCTTCACTACCACTCAGGAGTTCCTCGTTCGAGCTTTGCAACTCTTCATTGACAGCTTCCTGATCTTCGGTTACGCTGCGCATATCATCCCGGGCCTGCGCCAGCTCATTTTCCAGTTGCTGTATGCGACTATCTTTTTCGTCTTTTTTAAACTTTGCTGCCTGCCCTTTGCTGACCGCCAACTGCGGACTACCAACTGCTGTCTGCTCTCTAAAAAGAATTAAAAAATGTATCTCTATAGTATCCATTAAAGGGATTACCTCAATAGTGACCAATTCTTTTCCGTTATTAAGCGGAATGCTTTCTTTGCTAATAGCTTCCCCGATCTTTTTTGCTTTGTGCAATGCGTTGCGAATCTCGAAAGCCAACCCTTCTTTGGCCATCTTCAATACATTCAAACTTGCTTTTCCAGGAGCAGGTTCCAGGTATGCACCGGTTGAACCGCGAAATTGTACAATGTCAAATTGTTCGTTTACCACCACACCAACAGGCGTATATCTCAATAATAAAATATCATCAGCATTTTTTTGATAATCATTTATTTTTGCTTCTGTGCTTCGCACAGAATAATCCTTGTTGTTAAAAGCCACATCACTGCGTTCGATGCTTAAGCTTAAAAATTTACCGGGCACCGAGCGGCGGGTATAAAATTTATCTTTTTTTCCCAAAGGGATAAAGAGGTCGGAAGAGGTACCGGTTGATTCTGATTTGCCTAACCATAAAACCCCCTTTTCCCGGAGGGCATAATGAAAAGCACTCATCGCCTTTTTTTGCAAAAAAGGATCGAAGTAAATTAGCACGTTTCTGCAACTGATCAGGTCCATTCTAACAAATGGCGGATCTTTTAAAAAATTGTGTACGGCGAAAACGCACATATCCCTGACCGATTTTTTTATCTGGTACGAACCATCAGTTTTATTGAAGAAATGAAGCAAACGATTTTGCGAAAGCCCGTCTAATTCTTTTTTTAAGTAGATGCCGCTTCTGGCTTTTTTGATCGCTTTTTCGGAAATGTCAGTCGCAAATATCTGAATCTTCTTGCCGGAAATATGATCATTTAAATACTCGTGAAGGCATATCGCCATAGAATAGGCTTCCTGTCCGGTAGAACATCCCGCTATCCATATACGCAAAGGATCATTAGCAGATTTGGCTTTTATTATTTCCGGTAAAACCGATTCGCATAATGCCTCGAAAGCGTTTGTATCACGAAAAAAGGAGGTAACCGGTATCAACAAATCCTGGAATAAAATATCCAGTTCGGTTTTATTCTCTTTTAAGAAATTCAGGTAAGCCTTAATGGATTCGAGATGAAGCATCACCATGCGGCGAATGATGCGGCGGCGGACGGTAGTTTGTTTATACAGGCCAAAATCAACTCCTACCCGGACCTTAAGCATCGCCAGTATTTGCCGGAATGTTTCTTCATTCGCTTTATCTGTTGGTGTATCATCACCTGTAGATGAAATAATAAAAGATTGTTGCAACTCCTTCAATTTTGCGGGAATGTTTTCAGGCACAAGGATGAAATCAATAACTTCGGCATCAATGGCATGCTGCGGCATCCCATCATAAGAAGCAGAATCCGGATCTTCGGCAATGGTAAGGCCGCCATGCTGTTTAATATCTTTTAATCCAGCAGTACCATCTGAGCCTGTGCCCGACAGTACTACACCGATCGCATGCGACTGGTGTACTTCTGCCAGAGAGGAGAAAAATAAATCAATAGGCATATTTACCTTGTTGGCGGAAGATCTGGGACTGAGTTGCAAAACGCCGTCTGTAGCGACCAGCATTTTATTTGAAGGGATAACATACACATGATCGGGATCAACATGAACGTTATCACTAATCTCTATGACAGGTAGTTTTGTTAATCTTTGCAAAATTTCTCGCAAGGCACTTTCATATTCGGGGTGTAAATGCTGAACAAGAATATAGGCCATTCCCGAGTTTTCGGGGATAGCTCCTACCAATTTTTTAAAAGCTTCTAATCCTCCGGCTGATGCGCCAATACCTACTACGGGAAAGAGATTTTTGGAAAGTATAACTGTATTATCTTTGTTCGTTTCTGACATAATTCATTTTTCCTGTTACAAATTGGCATTGCCATAACACATTGCACATGCTACAGTTAAAGTTAATCATTATCATCTGTTCCAAACCCAAATGTGCTGATATATTAGTGCAGGATTAATACTCCTTGGGGGGTGAAATTAATATACAGCATTTTATCTGCGGGGAGGTGGTTTTGATCACCCAAAATAACACAATAATGATACCGTTAATAATGATACGTATTTTTGTTGAGTGAAATGCCCTTTAACCCGTTTTTTTCGAGTCAAATAAAACTTCTTTCAGCTTGTCAATATGAATTTGTATTTCATCCTTTTTGCTACCGTACCCGGATGCCATGGTAGAAAGACCTTTTTTTTGACCGTCTTCTTCCATTTTCTTCAGCAGGTTCCGGCGTTCTTCCATAATGCGTAAGGCTATCCATAAAGTAGATTCAAGAACTTCAGACTGTTTAAGTACCAGGTCCTTTTCTGAATAAGAATGCCCAATATGGCAACGGTACCGGTGTACATTGTTTTCTTCTTGTTCTAAATACCATAAACCACCACCACAATCCGGACAGGCAAAAATGCTTTTTTCAGCCAATTGCTTCACATTATCGAAATTTATAACCACCCGTTCGGCAATTTCAGATTCTATAATAATATCTGCAGGCGCAGGCTTTTCATCGCGTTTGGTTTGGGTTATGTCAAAAAGAATATCTCCCATTTTAGAAAGTGGCACACAATAATCTACTTCCATGGTGTTTAAAACTGATAAAGGCATGTCAGGATATTCTGCTTCGTTGGGATCCTGGACAATGCTGGTCCCGCCACTTCTGACAATAGCGTCCATCCCGGTAGTTCCATCATCCAGCATTCCGGTTAATACTATACCAATTGTGTGGGTACTGTAAGATGCCGCGGCGGACCGGAATAAAACATCAATAGAAGGCCGCCATCGGTTTTCCTGCGGCCCGGAGCCCAGCAGAATCTTGTCACCTTTCACCAGCAAATGATAATCGGGCGTAGCGATATATATGTGGTCTTTTTTAATAGCCTCACCATCTTTTGCGATTGAACATTTAAATGAGGTATGCGGCTGAAGCCGAAGAATTAAAAAATCGCTGATGCTGGTTTTTGATAAATGGAATACAATAAATACGGCAGCATCCATACCTTGTTTAAGTTGGGCAACCAATTCGATCAAAGCATCCATTCCACCTGCGGAGGCACCAACAACAATAACAAATTTAGGGGGTTTCATACAGAGAGATTTGAGAAAGCCTTTCATTCAAAACCTCTCTATTGGCATATTGTTTGCCACTATACAAAGGTTAAGCTGGTTAAACTGAACAATAAAAAATTTCGACTAGTTTCGACTATATGGACCGGGCAAATTCATAAAACATTTTTATTGCTTTTAGGCTTATAATGGGTAATGGGCTTTTTTTTATAAAACAGTGGATATAAGGATTTGAAACAACGCGGACTCTTAGCTCTTAAAATTTTTCTTTGGATTATTGGCAGTATCATTTTTTTGGTGCTGCTTGTTTTTGTATTGATTCAAATTCCTGCCGTGCAGAATATTGCCCGTAAAAAAACAGTTAGCTTTCTGGAGAATAAACTCAAAACCAAGGTTCAGATAAATAAATTTAGCCTTGATCTACCAAAATTGATTGTTCTGGAAGGTGTTTATTTTGAAGATCAGAAAAGAGATACTCTCTTAGCCGGCGATACTATAAAAGTTGACATCAGTTTACTGAAGCTTTTAAGTAATCAGGTTGAAATAAATGAACTTGATTTAAGAGGCATTACATCGAAAATTGTTCGCACAATGCCCGACAGCACGTTTAATTTCGATTATATTTTAAATGCCTTTATTGCTCAGCAAAGCGCTAACGCTCCCCCGTCCGATTCTTCTGCAGGCATGAAATTTTCACTTGATAAAATAAACCTGGACCGGATAAAGGTTTCTTTTAATGATGCGGTAACCGCAAATGATGTCAGATTCTCATTAAAACATTTTGATACCCGAATTGAAAAATTCGATCTGGATAAAATGAATTTTTCTGTTCCTAAAATTAAACTCAACGGACTGAATGCGTACATCGTACAAAGCAAACCAGCCTTAAAAACAGAAAGTAATGCCAAAGTAGAAGCTGATAGTAATACACCTTTTGATTTGGATCTGAAATTGGGATCAATTGATTTATCTCAAATAAAGCTTTACTACCAAAATGATGTTTCAAATCTAAAAACAACTTTAGATTTAGGTCAGGCTTTGGCCGATGTAGATTCAATTAATCTACGGAAACAGCGCATCGCTTTAAAGAATTTAAAATTATCAAATACTACATCCGCAGTTACTTTGGGCAAATCTGAAAGCGCAAAAATTGTGATTGCCGAGGTAAAAAAAGTTGCGAACGCTTCCTTAAACAACGATTGGCGGTTAACCGTTGAGAATGTCGATTTTACTAATAATAGTTTAAAGTACGATGATTTCAACATGCCTGTTATGCCCAGGGGAATTGATTATGCCCATATAGGAATTACTGACCTGGATTTACAGGCAGAAAATTTTTCATACAGCTTAGATACCATTTCCGGAAATATTGCTGATGCCAGCTTTAAAAATAAAGATGGATTTGTATTAAATGAGCTGCAAACAAATTTTGTTTACAGCAGTACCGGCGCTTTGCTTGAAGATTTATATGTCAAAACTCCGGGAACAGAATTAAGGGATTATGTCCGCATTTCTTATACTTCGTTAGCAGAACTTCAAAAAAATCCGGGCATTATGGAGATCCAGGCAAATATTGATAACAGCAAGTTAAGCTTTAAAGATGTTCTGACTTTTGCGCCACAACTTGCAGATGTTGATCCTTTTAAAGGAAATAGAAATGCAATTGTTAATATAGATGGAATTTTAAAGGGCAGTATATCCAATCTTCATATTCCGCAACTGCAAATAAGTGGTTTCGGAGATACCCGAATAAATGCATCGGGTACAATTACCGGTTTACCGGATATGAACAAGGCAAATTTTAACGTCTCAGTTCGCGAATTTAAATCTTCCCGTTCAGACATTTATCAAATGCTATCACCTGGTATAATTCCTTCAAATATCCGTTTACCGGAGAATTTTAATGTTTCGGGAAGTTTTAATGGCGGATTAACCAGTTTCAAAACAAATTTAAACCTCAATTCAAGTTACGGTTCTGCCAAATTACTGGCTGATATGAATAGCTCCCGAAAAGGTCATGAGCCATTTAGCGCCAATTTTAACCTGAATAATTTTAACGTTGGCAGGTTAATAAAGCAGGAAGCCAATGTGGGTCGCATCAACGCAACCGGCCAAATTTCCGGAACAGGTTTGGATCCTAAGACCATGAATGCACGCTTTAAAGCGGTTGCGCAATCAGCGCAATTAAAAGGTTATACCTATAAAAATCTGGCATTCAACGGAACCATTGCAAATCAGAATGTAGATCTGTTTGCAAAAATGAACGACAGTAATTTGCGTTTCGACCTGAATGGAACGGCAAATATTAGCGGCACCTATCCGTCTGTAAATTTTGTTCTAAATCTGGATAGTGTTAACCTCCAGAATCTGCATTTATATAATGAAGATTTGCGCCTTCGCGGAAGAATTGTTGCCGATCTGCCATCCACAAACCCGGATAAGTTAATTGGTAATATCGAGGCAAATGATTTATTGGTAGTTTTAAAAGGCCAACGTTACAAGCTGGATAGCATTTATTTAAAGGCGATGGCAGATGGTGATCATCGTAATTTGAAGATCCGCTCCGAAGTTTTAACCGCAAATTTGGAGGGAAATTATAAACTAACTCAGCTAGGAAATATTTTTTACAACCAGATTAATAAACGTTTTAAAATTGGCGACGGAAAAATGCTTGCGGTTAGTCCGGGGCAGAATTTCACTTTCACAGGTAATATTACAAACCGGCCAATTATTCAGGAATTTGTTCCGGCCCTAACGGGATTAGAACCAATGAATATAAGCGGGGAGTTTAAAAGCTCAACAGATTATCTGAAACTTGAAGCTATTGCTCCCAAAATTGTTTACAGTGGAATTAATCTGAGCAATTTAAATTTCAATCTGAATACTGACTCATCAGCTTTAGCTTATAATTTAAATATAGATCAGATTTCAAACTCCTCTTTCCAAATTAACAAAACCAGTTTAACCGGAAGTATTTTCAACAACAAGGTAGATGTAAATCTGGCCGTGAAAGACGCTGAAAATAAAGTTCAATATCGCCTTGCCGGATTATTTTCTACAGTTGCAAATGATTACAGATTTTCATTAGATAAAAACTTGCTTTTAAATTATGATACCTGGAATATTGCCGCAGATAATTTTATTCAGTTTGGAACTCCGGGAGTTCTGGCTCATAATTTTCAGCTATCGCGAAGTGGCCAAAGCTTATCGGTTGTAAGTAATCCGCCGCAGGCAAATGCACCTTTAAAAGTTGATATAAGCAATTTCAGGATCTCAACCTTTACGGCTCTTGTCCAAAAAGATTCATTATTCGCCGATGGAACCATTAACGGAAACATCCTGGTAAGTAATTTAAAAACAAGCCCCGTTTTTGTAGGAGATCTTAATATTAAGAATTTTACTTTCAGGGCTGATACTGTTGGCGATATTGCTTTGCAAATCAACAATCGCGAGGCCAATACGTATGCCGCCAGAATGAATATCACCGGTAACGGAAATGATATTTTATTGGATGGAGAATATTATTTAAAGCCTGACAATAAAAGCAGTTTTGATTTCGATCTGAATATTAAAAACCTGAATCTGGCCTCTGTAGAAGGTCTAAGTATGGGTAGCGTGAAAAATGCCAGCGGAAATATTAAGGGCGATTTAAAAATAACCGGCACTCCGAATGCTCCCAATGTTAGAGGAAGCATAGATTTCAATAAAACCGGCTTCAATATCGCCATGCTTAATTCTTATTACACAATAGATCAGGAAAAGGTAACTTTTAATGGCGATGGAATAAACTTCAACACCTTTACCATGGTTGATACTGTTGGAAATGAAGCCGTTTTAGATGGAACAATTTATAGCAAAAACTTTATCGACTATCGTTTCGGTTTAACAGTTAAAACAGATAATTTCCAGGTTCTAAACAGCACGAAGAAAGATAATGATCTTTTTTATGGAACGGTTCTGTTAAACAGTGATTTGCGGATTCGCGGTGACATGAATAGTCCGGAGGTTGACGGAAGTGTCAAAATAAACAAAGGAACAGATTTCACGGTGGTAATTCCTCAGGCAGCTCCGGGAGTTGTATCCCGCGAAGGAGTTGTAGAATTTGTTGATTTTTCAAATCCTGATAATGCGACAGCATTAACTTCTGGCCTGGATACATTAAATACAACAGCAATTACCGGAATGGATGTTTCTGTAAATGTAGAAGTAGATTCGGCAGCAATATTCAATATTATTATTGATGAAGGAAATGGAGACTATCTGAAAGTTCAGGGAGATGCACAGTTAAATGCCGGAATAGACCCAAGTGGAAAGGTAAGTCTAACAGGAACTTTCCAGCTGGTTAAGGGAGCCTATGTACTTTCGTACAATTTTATTAAACGACGTTTTGATATAGAGCCCGGAAGTTATATTACCTGGCAAGGCGATCCAACTTCGGCAAATGTAAAAGTTACAGCCATTTACATTGCCAATACAGCACCGATAGATTTGGTAGAAAGTCAGCTGGATGAACCTGCAGCTTCATTAAACAGATATAAGCAAAAACTTCCCTTTGAAGTCCATCTGAACATGGAAGGCGAACTGATGAAACCAACAATAACTTTTGATATTGTATTGCCAAAAGATAAAAATTATAACGTAGCCCGAGACGTGGTAGATAATGTTCAATACCGCTTGGCGCAATTAAAAAATCAGCCATCAGAATTAAATAAACAGGTTTTTGCGCTTTTATTACTTAACCGCTTTGTTGCCGAAAATCCATTTGCAAGTAGCGCAGGCGGAGGCGGAATAGCATCTCTGGCAAGAAACAGTGTCAGCAAAATTTTAACAGATCAATTGAATAACCTGGCGGGAGATCTGATTGCCGGCGTTGATCTGAATTTTGATCTAGTATCAAGTGAGGATTACACAACCGGATCTTTGCAAAACAAAACAGATTTGAATGTAGGTGTTTCAAAGCGACTACTAAATGACAGATTAAAAATAAGTGTAGGCAGTAATTTCGAATTGGAAGGTCCAAAAAACACAAACCAGAGCCCTAACAATTTTGCTGGAAATGTAGCCATTGATTACCAACTATCTAAAGACGGAAGATATATGTTGCGTGCGTATCGCAAAAATGAATATCAGGGAGTTATAGAAGGTTATTTGATTGAAACAGGCATTGGATTTATCATCACACTTGATTATAATAAATTCAGAGAGCTTTTTGCCAAAAAAACAGAGGAAGATAAAGAGCGGAAAAAAATTGAAAAGGAGAATAAAAAACAGGAAAAAATAGAAGCTAAACAAGTTGTAAATATTGAGAATTAATGTACGATCGGTTAAAAATTTATAGTTTATTTTTTGTTCTTGTTGTGCTTGTTTCGGCTTGCAGTAATATTAAATATTTACCGCAGGGTGAGAAATTATATATCGGCGGAAGCGTCAAAATCGATGGAGATAGTATTAAACGCTCTGAATCTAAAGCATTAACCACTGAATTAGAAGGCTTGCTCAGACCAAAACCTAATAGCACCATATTGGGATTAAGGCCAAAACTATTTGCTTATAACATTGCCGGAACTCCTAAAAAAGCAAAAGGTGGTTTAAGAAACTGGTTAAAGCATAAAATTGGCGAACCACCCGTTTTGGCAAGTTCTGTAGATCTGCAACAAAATCAATTAATTCTTCAAAACAGATTAGAAAACAAAGGTTATTTTCAGGCAATTGTTAATGGAGATACCACATCTAAAAACCGAAAAGTAAAAGCAGAATATGTTGCAGCTTTAGGTCCGCGATATTTAATAAATGCTGTAAATTTCCCGGCCGACAGTTCAGAATTAGAAAAAGCAATTGCTGCCACTCAGGAAAAATCTCTTTTAAAACTTCAGGAGCCGTTTAATCTGGATGTGATAAAGGGCGAACGTGAAAGAATTGACCAGACATTAAAAGAACAGGGATTTTATTACTTCGGACCGGATTATTTATTTGTGCGAGTTGATAGCACTATTGGTCGGCATCAGGTTAATTTATACGTAACCGTAAAACCGGAAACTCCCGCTATTGCCAGAAAAGTTTATTCAATCAACGATATTTATATATATCCCAACTATAGCTTATCGCAAACTCAGGCAGATACCGCTAAAGCGGATGCCAATTTTTACAAAGGTTATTATCTTATTGATAATGAAAATACATTTAAACCTGAAGTATTTAACCGCTCTATGTTTTTTAAGCCGGGTGAAGTTTACAACCGTACCGATCATAATTTATCATTAAACAGATTGGTAAACTTAGGCGTATTTAAGTTTGTAAAAAATCGTTTCGAACGAGATGAAAATACCCCTAAACCAAGTTTGGATGCCTATTATTATTTAACTCCATTGCCCCGAAAATCATTTAGAGCAGAAATCCTGGGAACTACAAAATCTAATAATCTCACCGGAACTGAACTTTCTTTAAGTTGGAAAAACCGAAATACTTTTCGCGGTGCAGAGCAATTAAGTGTACGTGGTTATGGCGGTTTTGAGGTTCAGGTTAGCGGAACTCAAAAAGGATTTAATACATTCCGTTTAGGTTCTGAAGCCACACTTTCCATACCGAGGTTTTTAATTCCTTTCTTCCATTTTAATACATCCAATGCCTTTGTTCCCCGATCCAAATTTAATTTGGGCTATGAAATTTTGAATAAGCAAAAACTATATTCCTTAAATTCATTTCGGGCTTCTGCCGGATATAACTGGAAAGAAAATATCCGTAAAGAGCACGAAGTAAATCTTTTAAGTTTCAATTATGTTCAGCCGGCAAACGTTACTCAACTTTATCGCGATAGCATACAAAACAATATTACGCTGGCCAGAACTATCGAAAAGCAATTTATTACGGGTTCAACTTACTCTTTCACCTACTCTAATCAGGTAGAAGTTACCCGAAAAAACAACACCTATTTTAATGGAAATTTAGACCTTGCCGGAAATGTTTTAGGTTTATTACAAGGCGCAGATTACACAACCGGAGATACGGCGACACTTTTTGGTGCCCGCTTTGCCCAATATGTTAAGGTTGACGGCGATTTCAGGTATTATTTTAAAACTGGTCGTGAATCAAAAATTGCCAGCCGTTTAATTGCAGGTTTAGGATATCCTTACGGGAATTCATCCGAGATGCCATTTATTAAACAGTTTTTTATTGGAGGAAGCAACAGTATCAGGGCGTTCAGAGCCAGATCTGTCGGGCCGGGAACTTACCGTGCGGAAGAAAGTAGTGTGAATAGTTTTCTTCCGGATCAATCCGGAGATTTAAAACTGGAGTTTAATACAGAATACAGACAGAAACTGGCAGGAATAGTTCATGGTGCATTATTATTGGATGCAGGAAATATATGGCTTTTCAGAAATAATCCGGATAAACCGGGAGCAAAATTCAGTAAAGAATTTATAAGTGAACTGGCCGTGGGAACAGGTTTTGGTTTACGTTTCGACCTTACCTTCTTAGTTTTAAGAACAGATCTGGCCTTCCCTATTCGTAAACCATGGCTGCCAAAGGGAAACCGATGGGTTTTTAGTGATATAGATTTTGCAGATAAAAACTGGAGAAGAGAAAATCTGGTATTTAATCTGGCAATTGGCTATCCTTTCTAATCTGATTTAATCGTATTAAATTTGATAGTATGAAAAAGATAGATGTTAATGAGAAGCTTTCATTATTCAATGATTATTGGAATCCACGAATTGTTGGCGAATTAAACGGACAACACGTGAAACTGGTAAAATTTAAAGGTGAATTTGTATGGCATAAACATGACCATGAAGATGAAATGTTTATGGTTATAAAAGGCAAGTTCAGAATGGAATTGCGTACCAAAGATATTGAGTTATCTGAGGGACAATTCCTGATTGTTCCAAAAGGAGTCGAACATCGCCCGGTTGCCGAAGAAGAAGTTTCTGTAATGCTTTTTGAACCCGCTGCAACCCTGAATACGGGAAATATAAAAAGTGAGTTAACCCGAGAAAAACTTGAAAAACTTTGATTTCTATCTTTAAAGGTTACAAATCATAAACGCAAATTTGCTTTATTCACACAAAAAAAGTTTAAGATTTTCTATCTTCGGGCTAAATAAATTCCTATTAAAATATTTACGACATGAAAATAACCGTTGTAGGCGCCGGAGCTGTTGGTGCAACCTGTGCAGATAATATTGCCAGAAGAGAATTAGCAGAAGAATTGGTTTTGTTAGACATTAAACAAGGTTTTGCTGAAGGTAAAGCTTTAGATATGATGCAAACCGCAACTTTGTTAGGCTTTAATACAAAAGTTACCGGTAGTACCAATGACTACAGCAAAACTGCAGGTTCTAATGTGGTGGTTATCACTTCAGGCATTCCGCGTAAGCCGGGTATGACCCGTGAAGAATTAATTGGCACCAATGCAAATATCGTAAAAGGTGTTGTAGAAAATATTTTAAAGTATTCTCCGGATGCGATCATCGTGGTTATTAGTAACCCAATGGATACAATGACCTATCTGGCGTTGAAATCAAGCGGCTTACCAAAAAACAGGATTATTGGAATGGGCGGAATTTTAGATAGCGCCCGTTTTAAATGTTATTTAAGTTTGGCTTTAGACTGCTCTCCAAATGATTTACAAGGTGTGGTAATTGGCGGACACGGTGATACCACTATGATCCCATTAACACGTTTAGCTACTTTAAACAGCTTCCCTGTTTCAAATTTACTTGATGCAGACACTTTAAAGAAAGTTGCTGCAGATACAATGGTTGGCGGTGCAACTTTAACCGGATTATTAGGAACTTCTGCTTGGTATGCTCCAGGAGCTGCAGGTGCGGCTTTAGTAGAAAGCATTATCCGCGATCAGAAAAAAGTTTTCCCTTGCTGTGTTTCTTTAAGCGGAGAATATGGTCAGGATGATATTTGCATGGGCGTTCCAGTAGTTATTGGTAAAAATGGCTGGGAGAAAATCATCGACTATAAATTGAATGATGAAGAGCAGGCTACTTTTAACAAAAGTGCCGAGGCTGTTAGAAATATGAACCAGGTTTTACGTGATTCAAACCTGATCTAAATTTTCCTTACGGGAAATCAATATGAAATTAGTTACAGTTCCTTTAGAACTTATAAATTTACAAAACGACGGCTTCCACATTTTAGTGGAAGTTGTTGTTTTTGGCCATCCTTTTAATGTGGTTCTTGATACCGGAGCATCCAAAACTGTTTTCGATAAAACCTGTGTGGAGAATCATATTTCTCCCGAAGAACTACTTACTTCCGAAAAACTTTCAACTGGTTTAGGAACAACCAGCATGGAAAGTTTTACCCTAAATCTACCCGAGATAAAGCTGGGGAAATTAAAGATCAAGAATTTTGAGATTGCCATTTTGGACTTGTCAACAATCTGTCAGGCATACGAAAATTTGAAACTTCCTCCGGTTATTGGAGTTTTAGGCGGCGATATTTTGCAGGATTATAACGCAATAATCAATTACAATAAATTAACACTCAAATTAAGTAAGTAAGAGGTATTTTTTAAGCGGGCGAAAATCATTAACTTGATGTGAAATAGCTTACTATGAAAAACTTACTACTCTTATTCGTTTTTTTAAGCTTTATCCCATCTCTATTTTCTCAGCAAAATGTTAGTGGTAAATGGTATGGCAAAATAACCCAGCAGCCGGGTGGTTATAGTCAGCTGTATGATTTTGAACTGGACCTGAATCAAAAGAAAAATATTTGGGGAGATTCTTATGCTTTTTTAGATGATTCTGTAGAAATTAGAATTGGCTTATCAGGATATTTTGATGAAGATACCATCCGCCTGAGCGAAAGCAAAGATTGGGTAAGAATGGATCGGGTGCCCTGGAACTGGGTTGCCTGTATTAAGAATATAAACTTGGCTTATCGCAAAGAAAATAATTTTGAATACCTGGAAGGCAGATGGACGGGTGTAAGCAAAGAAAATTCGGCTGATGTTTGCATCCCCGGAAGGGTAATTTTATCCAGAACAGTAGCTGGTCTGGACGAGTTTTTAAAGGAAAATGGTGATTCTGTGGTTACAGCTCAAAATTTAACTATTGCAGATAATCCGCCATTGGAAATAAACTTTGATGCTCCTTTTTTAAACACTGAGCCAAAAAAGGTAATTGAAATACCGGTTAATAATTTAAACCTTCGAATACAACTTATCGATTATATGAAAGTTGATAACGATACAGTTTCGGTTTACCTTAACCGAAGTATTTTGGCCAAAGATATTCGAATATCGAAACGGGCTACCATAATTAATTTCCAGTTAGATCCCAATATGGAAATGAACGAACTTTTATTGTACGCAGAAAATCTGGGTGAAATTCCTCCAAACACTTCAGAACTTTTAGTTATTGACGGAGATAAAACTCACCGGATTATGATCTCATCAGACAAACAAAAAACGGCGGCAGTTTACCTGAAACATAAAATCAAGAATCGATAAAATTCAAAATAAAAAAATGCCCTTTCTATTTTTAAGAAAGGGCATTTTTAAATCAAATCAAATCAAATCTATTTATTAAAACTAGATATCTATACGTGCATACTTAGCATTTCGTTCGATAAATTCTCTTCTTGGTGCAACTTCATCGCCCATCAACATAGAAAATATATGATCGCATTCTGCGGCGTTCTCAATTGTAACTTTTCTTAAAGTACGCGTTTCAGGATTTAATGTAGTTTCCCAAAGTTGTTCTGCGTTCATCTCTCCCAAACCTTTGTAACGTTGGATGTGAACACTTTCTTCTTTACCTGCACCTTTTAAACGCTGAACTGCAGAATCACGCTGATCATCATTCCATGCGTATTCAAACTCCTTGCCTTTTTTAACAAGATATAAAGGTGGCGCAGCAATATAGATATACCCAAATTCAATCAACTCTTTCATATATCTGAAAAAGAAAGTCAAAATTAAGGTTGTAATGTGCGAACCATCAACGTCAGCATCCGTCATAATAATAATCCGGTGATAACGAAGTTTATCCATATTCAGACCTTTGTCATCTTCGGCAGTTCCAATACTTACGCCCATTGCAGTAAACATATTCTTGATCTCGTCGTTTTCGTAGATCTTATGTTCCATAGCTTTTTCAACGTTCAGAATTTTTCCTTTTAAAGGAAGAATTGCCTGGAAATTACGGTCGCGGCCCTGCTTGGCAGTTCCACCCGCAGAATCTCCCTCGACAAGGTATAACTCACATGCCGCCGGATCCTTGTTAGCGCAATCGGCAAGTTTACCGGGTAAACCGGAACCTCCCATTATGCTTTTACGCTGAACCATTTCGCGGGCTTTACGTGCCGCTGCACGTGCAGTTGCAGCAAGAATAACTTTATTAACGATCATTCTGGCTTCCTTCGGATTTTCTTCAAGGAAATTTCCAAGAATTTCTCCAACAGCCATATCCACCGCACCCATAACCTCATTATTTCCTAATTTGGTTTTTGTTTGCCCTTCAAATTGTGGTTCCTGAACTTTTACAGAAATTACCGCCGTTAAACCTTCACGAAAGTCATCACCTGTAATCTCAATTTTCATGTTTTTCAACAATCCTGATTTTTCAGCGTATGATTTCAGTGTTCTGGTTAAACCACGACGGAAACCTGCTACGTGGGTTCCACCTTCGTGTGTGTTAATATTATTTACATAAGAATGTACATTCTCAGAATACGTATCATTGTATTGCAAAGCAAGTTCTACCGGAATACCCTGCTTTATACCTTCCACATAAATTGGTTCAGGAATAATTGCAGTACGGGTTCCGTCCAGATATTTTACAAATTCGCGTAAGCCACCTTCAGACAAAAATTCTTCCGTTAAAAGAGTTCCGTCTTCTAAAACTTCACGTTCATCTTGTATAGTAAGTCTGATACCTTTATTTAAAAAGGCTAATTCGCGTAAGCGGGCAGCCAGCGTATCAAACTTATATTCGGTAGTTAATGTAAAAATTGAATCATCCGGCAGGAAAGTAACAATGGTTCCCGTTTTATCGGTCTCACCAACAACCTTAACATCAAATAATGGTTTACCACAGGAATATTCCTGCACATAAATTTTGCCTTCGCGATGTATTTCTGCCTTTAAATGTATTGAAAGTGCATTTACACAACTTACACCCACACCGTGTAATCCACCGGAAACTTTGTAAGTATCCTTATCGAATTTACCTCCTGCGTGTAAAACAGTCATTACAACCTCTAAAGCAGATTTTTTCTCTTTAGTGTGCATAGCCGTTGGAATTCCACGACCATTATCTGTAACTGTAACTGAATTGTTTTTATGAATGGTTACGTAAATATCTGTACAGTAACCGGCGAGTGCCTCATCAATTGAATTATCTACTACTTCATAAACAAGGTGATGCAATCCTTTAAAACCTGTATCACCTATGTACATCGAAGGGCGTTTTCTTACCGCTTCTAATCCTTCTAAAACCTGTATATTATCCGCTGAATAATTAGATCTATCTTCCGTTATTTCGCTCATATTTTAGTATAACAACAAGTATCAAAATTAACCATTTTACTCGGATATTGATGAATTGTGGAGAAAATAAACCCTGTTTTGTTTACATATTGTTAAGTAAAGTTAAATGATTGGGATACTTCGGCTGAAAGTTTATATTTGCCTAAATTTTTATAAAAAAGCATGAAAAAAGTATTGGCATCTCTAACCAAAATTACTGCCGCTTTAGTATTAGCGGCTGTTGTAATCTCTTGTAATAAGGAACAACCTAAAACAACCGGAACTGCAACCGTAACTGCAGATAAAAATACAGAGCTTATTGTGTTTGTTAACTCAGATTCATTACTGAACAATTACGAGTATTTTAAATCTATTAAAGATAAGTTCCAATCAAAATCTAAAAAAGCTCAGGTAGATCTTACAGCAAAGGGCAATGCCTTTCAAAGAGAAGTTGCTGATTACCAGAAAAATGCACCTACTTTAAGTGCAGAGCAACGTGCAACAACAGAAGAACGTTTAGCCAGAAAACAACAGGAATTAGCTGCATTTAACCAAAATGCGGGTAATGCTTTAGCAAACGAAGAAGCTGTAGAAAATGAAAAGTTGTACAATAAAGTATCTGACTATTTAAAAAAACACGCAAAAACTAAAGGTTATAAAATGGTGTTAACTTATTCAAAAGCCAACCCAACCGTTCTTTTTGCTGACGAAAGCCTTGATGTAACTAAAGAAGTTGTTTCGGGTTTGAATGATGAGTACAAAAAAGAAAATAAATAATATTTCCCTTTCGGGATTAATTTTGAACCCTGGCTTTGGCCGGGGTTTATTGTTTAAAAAACACAATGTCTAAAGAACAACAGCAGCACCAAAAATATATGCGGATGGCTATAAGCCTTTCCAAACAAAATGTAGAGCATTCTAAAGGCGGACCATTTGGAGCCGTAATTGTAAAGGATGGCAAAGTAATCGCCAAAAGTGCAAATAAAGTAACTTCGAGCAATGACCCAACTGCCCACGCTGAAGTATCAACCATTCGCCTGGCCTGCAAAAAGTTAAAAACTTTCGACTTATCAGGATGCGTAATTTATACCAGTTGCGAACCTTGCCCGATGTGTTTAGGCGCTATTTATTGGGCACATCTGGATGTAATATATTACGCCAACACCAAAAAAGATGCAGCCGGAATCGGGTTTGATGATCAGTTTATTTACGATGAAATTGACCTTGCTATGGATAAACGTAAATTACCTGTTATGCAACTTTTGCGTGATGAGGCCATGGAAGTTTTTAAGCTTTGGAGTACATCAGAAATGAAAATTGATTATTGAAATAAAGTAACATTTTAACCTTTGTATCAATCTATACATTATCTGCTAATGCCTTTCGTTAATACTTGATGGTAAAAATCCCGAAAATTTCGAGAAGAAAATTTGTTATTGACCTGTTTACATTAACCACTGCTACGTTTGCGCTGGATGCTTTCTGGCTGGAAAAATATTTTATCGAAATAAATGAGTTTTTTATAAAGGATGCGAACAGGTGGTCTGATAATCTGAAAATTATCCAGGTTTCTGATCTGCATATCCAGTCGTTAAAAAGAAATCATAAAAACCTTGCAAAACAAATTAACAAAGAACAACCTCATTTAATACTTTTTACCGGTGACTCCATTGATCGATTCAAAGGGCATCAAGTATTTAATTCATTTTTAAGCCTGATAGATCATAATATTAAAAAAATAGCCATCCTTGGGAACAGGGAATATGACCGCGGAGTAAATATTGAAGAGCTTGCCGCGAATTATAAAAAGCATAACGGCGAGTTAATTGTAAATGACAGCCGCCGGATTGATTTTGAAGGAACCTCTGTTTCTATTACCGGAGTTGATGATTTCGTTGCCGGAAACGCTGATTACAACAAAGCATTATCAAAATTTCAGCCAGCCGATCATCACATTGTTTTAACCCACTGCCCCGAGCACAGAGATATAATTAAAAATCAAATGAATAATATCCCAATAGATTTTATTTTGTCTGGACATACGCACGGCGGACAAATAAAAATAATGGGTTATGCGCCTTTTACACCGGATGGAAGTGGTAAATATATTAATGGCTGGTACAAAGAAAGCATTCCGCAATTATATGTTTCTAAAGGAATAGGAACAACGGCTTTTCCAATACGCTTTGGTTCCAGAGCAGAAATCGCGATTTTTAACCTTAAAAGAAATTCTTAGGTCAAAATATTATTCATCAAACCAGCCGTCCTGCAGATCATCAATTTCTCTGCGGTCGCGTTTAGTTGGCCGGCCTGCTCCCCTATCTCGGGTTAAGCTTGGTGCCTGAAAAACAGATTTATATGCATGTGTTTCTTCAACAGGAGTTAAATCTACATAATAGTTAACTGCAGTTTTTGCATCCACTCTTCTTTCCAGAAGATCAGCAACTTTAATTACTCTCCTTTCAATACCTTTCTGAACAGTGTAAGTTTCGCCAACTTTCACTAAATGAGAAGGTTTTAAATTCTGACCCTCCATTTTCACACGCCCAGCTTTACAAGCTTCGGTTGCTACAGTCCTTGTTTTAAAGGCCCGAATAGACCATAAATATTTATCAATACGTAGTTTTTCAATAACTGCCATAGGCCGCTAATTTACATAACAATTAAAGCAACAAACAAAAAGCGGCATAAATTCCTTTAATTTGTCTACAAATCACAAAATATGACTACCGAACTTAAAAAACTAATAGAAGAGGCTTGGGATGACCGTACCCTCATCAACTTTAAAGAATATCGTGACGGAATTGAAAGAGTAATACATAATCTGGATTCCGGTAATTTTAGAGCTGCAGAGCCAATTGGAAACAGATGGCATGTGAATGAATGGATAAAGAAAGCCGTTATTTTATATTTTTTAATCCGTGAGATGAAAGAAATAAGCGCAGGTCCTTTTGTTTTCTATGACAAAATGAAACTAAAAACTAATTTCAAAGATATAGGTGTACGTGTGGTTCCACACGGACTGGCACGTTATGGCGCATTTTTAGGTAAAGGCGTTATCCTAATGCCATCTTATGTAAATATAGGCGCTTATGTTGATGAAGGCACAATGGTAGATACCTGGGCAACCGTTGGTTCTTGTGCACAGATAGGTAAAAATGTGCACTTAAGTGGAGGAGTTGGTATTGGCGGTGTTTTAGAGCCCATTCAGGCTTCTCCGGTAATTATTGAAGATAATTGTTTTATCGGTTCCCGTGCAATTGTAGTTGAAGGCGTTCGAGTAGAAAAGGAAGCTGTCTTGGGAGCAAATGTGGTTTTAACTGCATCAACCAAAATTATTGACGTATCCGGATCAGAGCCAAAAGAATTCAAAGGATATATTCCGGCACGTTCTGTAGTAATTCCGGGCTCATATACTAAAACGTTTCCTGCCGGAGATTTTCAGGTTCCCTGCGCTTTAATTATTGGTCAGCGTAAAGAATCAACAGATAAAAAAACATCCTTAAATGATGCTTTAAGAGAAAATAACGTAGCCGTTTAATTTTCATGATTTACAAAAGCACGATTCGCCTCCGAACATTAATCTCATTTAATTTCTAAAATTCCGGAAATGAAATTAGGTTTTGACGGGAAACGTGCTTTACAAAATTTTACAGGCTTAGGAAATTACAGCAGATTCGTACTGGGAATTCTTTCAGCAAAATATCCTCAAAACCAATACCTGGTTTATTGCCCTAAAAAAGAACTAAGCGACAGAACAAAGTATTTATACATGCTTAAATCTGTTGTTTTCAAATTTCCGGAAAACAAAGCATTCAAAAGTTTCTGGAGAAGTTTTGGAATTGTTAAAGATCTTAAATCTGATACTATTCAACTTTATCACGGTTTGAGTAATGAAATTCCT
Organism: Sphingobacteriales bacterium; assembly: GCA_038204935.1. Lineage (GTDB taxonomy): Bacteria > Bacteroidota > Bacteroidia > Sphingobacteriales > Sphingobacteriaceae > Daejeonella. Next base: position 22,822 of record JBBRCI010000017.1, read on the forward strand.
TTCGGGATGAAGAAGACCGGAATTAAATCAGTTGTTACCATTCACGATTTAATTTTCCTACGTTTCCCGGAATTTTATCCCTGGCTGGATCGGAAAATCTACAAGTACAAATTTAAATTTGCATGCAAAAATGCAGATAAAATTATCGCTATAAGTGAGCAAACCAAAAACGACATAATTCAATTTTTCGGTATTCCGGAAGATAAAATTGAAGTTATATATCAGAATTGCAGTTCAACTTTCAGCGAAAGAAAAACTGAATCAGAACTAAAGAATATTGCTGAAAAATATTCTCTGCCAGAAAAATATTTACTGAATGTAGGTTCTATTGAAACACGCAAAAATCTGCTCCTTGCTATAAAATCGTTAAAATCAATTCCTTCCGATATTCATTTGGTAATTATTGGTAAAGAAACTCATTATGCCAAAATTCTTAAGGATTATATTGCGAATCAAAATTTAGCTGAACGTGTTCATTTCTTAAAAAATATTCCCTTTACAGATTTACCGGGAATTTACCAGAGATCAGAAATTTTCATTTATCCATCCAGATTTGAAGGATTTGGAATACCTATTATCGAAGCTTTGCATTCCGGAGTTCCGGTAATTGCTGCAACGGGTTCATGTCTTGAAGAAGCCGGAGGTCCGGATAGTAAATATATTCATCCGGATAACGAAATTGAATTAGCCAAATCGATTAATTTTATTTTAAAAAATCCTCAGGAAAGACAAAAAATGGTAGAAAACGGCAGGGAATATGTTAAAAAATTTGATGACAATATTATTGCCCAACAATTAATTGAATTATATCAAAACACATTAAAAAATGCTTAGGGATGAAGTTGAAAAAGCTTTGCAGGTTTTAAAAGATGGTGGAATTATCCTCTACCCTACCGATACAATTTGGGGAATTGGCTGCGATGCGACAAACGAAGAAGCGGTTTCAAAAATTTTTAAAATCAAGGGCAGAGAAGAAAGTAAAAGTATGATCGTTTTGCTTGATACGGAGAATAAGCTGGCATCTTACGTAAATAATATTCCGGAAATTGCTTATGATCTTATTGAGTATGCCGAAAATCCACTAACCATCATTTATTCGGGTGCAAAAAATCTGGCAAAAAACGCCATTGGAACAGATGGTTCTATTGCCATTAGAATTGCTAAAAATGATTTTTGTCAGCAATTAATTCAACGGTTTCGAAAACCCATTATATCAACCTCTGCAAATATAAGTGGCGAACAATCGCCGGCAAAATTTGATGAAATTGCTGATGAAATAAAGGAATCTGTAAATTATATAGTGGATTGGGAACAGGAAAAATCAACACCTAAAAAACCTTCAACAATTTTAAAACTTGAACCAGACGGGAAATTTCAATTTATCAGGAAATAGAATTCTTAATTTGAATGAAAAAGCTGATTAATCAATTCCCCTTAAATATATTCTTAATTTTGCTAATTCTGATTTAACAATTACTTAGCATTCTTATTTCAAACTCAGGAAATTAATTTCAGGCAGAGGCGGAAATTAAACCTAAAAAAATTAATGAAAAAACATCTCCAAAATCCCGTTTTTAAAAAGCTTTCAGATCTTGCTGCCAAAACTAATACAGAGATTTATGTAATTGGCGGTTTTGTGAGAGATATTTTTCTGAATCGCGATTCAAAAGATATTGATATTGTAGTAATTGGCAACGGAATCGACTTTGCCGAATCGGCTGCAAAACTTCTAAAAACAAAAGTTTCGGTTTTTAAAAATTTTGGAACCGCAATGCTTCGTTTCCACGATCTGGAAATAGAATTTGTTGGAGCCCGTAAAGAATCTTATCGTTCGGATTCACGGAAGCCAATTGTAGAGAACGGAACCCTGGAAGACGACCAGAAAAGGCGTGATTTTACAATCAATGCAATGGCCATTGCTTTGAATAATGCCACCTATGGAGAACTATTAGATCCGTTTAACGGGATAAAAGATCTTGAAGAAAAGCTAATCAGAACTCCGCTTGACGCATCAGAAACTTTTTCTGATGATCCTTTAAGAATGCTTAGAGCCATACGCTTTGCAAGTCAGTTAAATTTTAACATAGATACACAAGCAATTGAGGCGATTAAACTGAATAATGAACGGATTAAAATTGTATCAGCAGAGCGTATTAGTGATGAACTAAATAAAATCATTCTTTCACCTGTTCCTTCAGTTGGCTTTAAGTACCTGTTTGATACCGGTTTATTAAAACACATATTCCCTTTAATGGTTGATTTATATGGGGTGGATATAATCGAAGGAAAAGGACACAAGGATAATTTTTACCATACTTTACAGGTTCTGGATAACATTGCGGAACATACAAATGATCTTTGGTTAAGGTGGGCCGCAATTTTACACGACATTGCTAAACCTGCAACAAAACGTTTCGAAAAAGGTCACGGCTGGACATTTCATGGACATGAAGATAAAGGCGCCCGGATGGTTCCTAAAATATTTGCTTCATTAAAACTTCCTTTGAATGAAAAAATGAAGTTTGTTCAGAAAATGGTTCAGCTGCATTTAAGGCCTATAGTTTTAGCTCAGGATATTGTTTCAGATTCTGCGGTACGAAGATTGCTCTTTGAAGCAGGAGAAGATATTGAAAGTTTGATGTTACTTTGCCAAGCAGATGTAACTACCAAAAACGAATACAAGGTTAAAAAATATCGCAAAAACTTTGAGCTTGTAAAACAAAAGCTTAAAGATGTGGAAGAGCAGGATCAGCTAAGAAACTGGCAACCACCGGTAAGCGGCTCTGATATTATGGAAACTTTTGGAATTAAAGCCGGCAAAGAAGTTGGATTAATTAAAAATCAGATTCGCGAAGCGATACTGGAAGGCGAAATAAAAAACTCCCGAGAGGAAGCGATAAATTTCATGATTGAAAAAGGTAAAGAGTTAGGTCTTAAACCCTTTACGAGTGATAATTAAAATTGAGCAAAACTTTATTTATCAATTTTAGTTAATCGTTTTGTTGAAATATTATTTTTGCAGAAAATTGAACAAATAAAATATTAATGGCAATTTATAGATTTAAGGTTTCTTTTGAAGATTATGATGATGTTGTGAGGGAAATCGACATTAAATCAAACCAGACGTTTCAGGATTTGCATTTTGCGATTCATGAGACCACTAAATATAATCCCGAAACTTCTTCATCATTTTATGTGAGCAATGATCAATGGATTAAAAGTGATGAAATTGCCTATTTACCAAATGAGCGCAAAGTAAATAATGGTGTGGCAACAATGGAGAAATCAAAATTGAGTTCTTTTATTGATGATCCGCACCAAAAATTTTATTACACTTATAATTTTGAGCGCCCATTGGATTTCCATGTGGAACTGATCAAAATTATTTTAGATGCTGAAGCCGGAAAAGTATATCCATTTTTGGTGCGTAGTGCAGGCGAAGCACCTCGGTTGGCAGGTTCTAACTTAATTCCTCCTCTAGAAAGTAAAGACGATGATTTTGACTTTCTGAATGAATTAAACTTTAGTCCCGAAGATCCTGAAGAATTAGAAAAGATGACGGATATGGGAATCAGTTCTGATAACGAAAGTACTGCAGAAGAAGAATCTGATGATATGGACGAATTTAGTGATTCGGACAGCTACGATGCAGATGATCTGGAGAAAGACGATTATTAGTCTTTTTCAAATCTATATTTCAATTAATTTAGATGTCTAAAAAAACCCTGATTGTAATTGTCGGGCCAACTGCTATTGGCAAAACAGCTTTGGCAATACAATTGGCAAATTATTTCACGACAGAAATTATCTCTGCTGATTCAAGGCAATTTTATCGGGAGATGGAGATTGGCACGGCTAAACCATCTACTAATGAGCTTGCAGCAGCCAAACACCACTTTATAAACTCCCATTCTATAAAGGATAGTTTTAATGTTGGAGATTTTGAAAAAGAAGCCATCAGCCTTTTAGAAGTTCTTTTTCAGGATCATGATCAGGTTGTTATGGTTGGTGGATCAGGCCTTTTTATCAATGCGGTTTGCAATGGATTTGATGAATTACCAACAGCAAATGAAGAAACAAGAAATCAGTTAAACGCTTTATTTACTAAAAAAGGAATCGAATTTCTTCAGGAAAAATTAAAAATTGCCGACCCGGAATATTATAATGAAGTAGATATTCAAAATCCACAACGGATTATCAGAGCGCTTGAAGTAATTGAAACCACCAGAAAACCTTTTTCTTCATTTCGTACCCGGATACAAAAAAGCAGACCTTTTAATATCATTAAAATAGGCTTGAATATAGACCGGAAGCTATTGTATGATCGAATTAATTTCCGCGTTGACGAAATGGTCAGAGGTGGACTGTTTGAAGAAGTAGAATCTATTAAAGGGTTTCGTCATCTAAATCCTCTAAATACGGTTGGTTATACAGAGGTTTTTCAATTTCTGGACGGTCAATTATCCCGGGAGGAAGCTATAGAAAAAATAAAGCAAAACACGCGGCGTTTTGCCAAAAGGCAAATAACTTGGTTTAAAAAATCAGAGGATATTAAATGGTTTGAACCAAACCAATTTGATGAAATTATTAAATATTTAAGCTCTAACGCTATCGTCCTGAATGCGGGGAGTAAAGAAATTGAAGAATAAAATAAGGAACGATAAAGTGCTGATTATTTGAGTGATCACTAATAATTTTCCCGCTTCATTTACCGGATGATAATCTCCGTAACCGATAGTAGCACCGGTAATAAAACTAAAATACAAGGCGTCTGCCCAATTATCAACTGGTTTATTTAAATAATCGCCGGCAGCGTAAACCACGCCAAAAGATCCAATAACTTCTATAAAATTAAAAAACAGCAAAATTAGAGATCTGTTATGTGTTTTATCATGATTATGTTCCGGAATAAATATTTTATGAAAAATGTATAGAAATGTTTCTATCAGCAGATAAATATTTATAATGTAAAGCCAGTGATGATGCCACAAACTGAAGTAAAGCATAAAAAATGGCATCAGCGTTTTAAAGATTATATAAAACTCGCCGGTAATTTTTCTTTGCTGATAAGATGATTTTCGGGTTAGATATTCAATATAAATGCCAGGGAAAAAAACTTTTGATAAGACTAGAAACAACCTGAAAAGGCGCTCAATTCCAAAATCGTAATAATTTGTGCTATTCCAAACATTCGCAATTTTTTGAAAATGCGGAACAGGAACAACCCTCCCGATATCGTCCGGGTTAGGGTTTCCAAAAACTAATTTTCTAAACTGGCCTCTCACTTTACGCCTGCGCTGTTGGGCCACCAAAATTCATTGGGAAAGCCGGAGGTTCTTCATTTATTTTAATTCTGCCATTAGCAGCTTCAAATTTTTCTATATTATCTTCCAGTGCTCTTAAAAAACGTTTGGCATGCTCCGGAGTTAATATAATTCTGGATTTCACTCTTGCCTTTGGCACACCTGGCATAACTCTGATAAAATCAGCAACAAACTCGGTATTTGAGTGTGTTATAATTGCCAGGTTAGAATAAATCCCTTCGGCTACTTCTTCAGAAAGTTCAATATTTAACTGATTCTGATTTTCTTGTTCTTCCATATAGTAAAAATATAAAAATATGCTTTTAAAATTTAGCATTTATAAATGAAGCTTCATAAAAAAAGTCCTTCCATTTCTGGAAAGACTTTAAGAATTATTTAAAGTTAGAATTACGCTTCTACTTCTTCTTCTTTTTTAGAAGCCATTAGTTTGTCGTATTCTTCCTGAGAACCTACAATGATTCTTTCGTAGTGACGTAAACCAGTACCAGAAGGAATTAAGTGTCCAACAATTACGTTTTCTTTCAATCCTAACAGGTTATCACGCTTACCGCTGATAGCTGCCTCATTTAACACCTTAGTAGTTTCCTGAAAGGAAGCCGCAGAGATGAATGATTTAGTACCTAACGAAGCACGTGTAATACCTTGTAACATCTGGCTCGAAGTTGCCGCAATTGCATCACGGGCTTCAACCAATTTCATATCCTTACGTTTTAAAACAGAGTTTTCATCTCGTAATTTACGTACAGAAATAATCTGACCTGATTTCAAAGTAGTTGATTCACCTGGTTCGGTAACAACTTTCTTGTCATAGATCTCATCATTTTCTAACATAAAGTCCCAACGATCTATAAGTTCTTTCTCTAAGAAACGAGTATCACCCGCATCCTCGATCATCACTTTCTGCATCATTTGGTGAACTATAGTTTCAAAGTGTTTATCGTTGATCTTCACACCCTGTAAACGGTAAACTTCCTGAATACCATTAACCAGGTATTCCTGAACTGCTGCCGGTCCTTTAATAGAAAGAATATCCGCAGGTGAAATAGAACCATCAGATAACGGCATACCCGCTTTTACGAAGTCATTATCCTGCACAAGAATGTGCTTAGACAATGGAACAAGGTATTTCTTAATCTGGCCGTCTTTAGATTCGATAGACATTTCGCGATTACCACGTTTAACTCCGGCTAACGTAACAACACCGTCAATTTCAGTTACAACTGCAGGGTTAGAAGGATTACGAGCTTCGAATAATTCGGTTACACGTGGTAAACCACCTGTAATATCTCGTGTTTTACCTGTAGAACGAGGAATCTTAACGATAACCTGTCCCATTTTAACTTTTTCACCTTCGTCAACCGCAATGTGTGCGCCTACCGGGATGTTGTAACCTTTTAAACCATTCCCTTTTTTATCCGCTACGCGAATAATTGGGTTTTTAGTTTTATCACGGGTATCAATAATAACCTTCTCTCTGTGACCAGTCTGCTCATCAGATTCTTCTCGGAAGGTAATACCTTCAATGATCGCTTCAAATTCTGCAACACCTTCAAACTCGGAAATAATAACCGCGTTATATGGATCCCAGCTACAAATACGGTCACCTTTAGAAATCTGAGCACCATCCTTAACATACAAATAAGCTCCGTATGGAATGTTGTTAGACATAATCATTTTGTTAGTTCCTGCTTCAAGAATACGGAACTCACCAGAACGGCCTAAAACAACTTCAAGTTCGCCATCTTCAGTTTTGTGACTTACAGTACGAACGTTTTCAAATTCGATGATACCATCAAACTTAGCGTTGATCTGAGATTCTGCAGCAATGTTTGATGCAGTACCACCCACGTGGAATGTACGTAATGTTAACTGTGTACCAGGCTCACCAATTGACTGAGCTGCAATAACTCCAACTGCTTCACCCATTTGAACACGTTTACCTGTTGCCAAGTTACGTCCGTAACAAAGAGAACAAACACCACGCTTACTTTCGCAAGTTAATACAGAACGAATTTCGATTCCTTCTAATGCAGAGTTCTCAATTTTATGAGCAATATCCTCTTCGATGTCTAAACCTGCATGAACCAATAATTCGTTTGTTAACGGATCATAAACATCATGCAATGCAGTTCTACCTAAAATTCTGTCGTATAATGGCTCAACAATATCCTCATTATCTTTCAGAGCAGTAGTGTAGATACCTCTTAAAGTTCCACAATCAACTTCACCCACAATCATATCCTGGGCAACATCATGCAAACGACGAGTTAAGTAACCCGCATCGGCAGTTTTCAATGCTGTATCGGCCAAACCTTTACGAGCACCGTGTGTAGAAATAAAGTATTCTAATACTGATAATCCTTCTTTAAAATTGGATAAAATCGGGTTTTCAATAATCTCACCACCTGAACCTGATTTCTGAGGCTTAGCCATCAAACCACGCATACCGCATAGCTGACGAATTTGCTCTTTAGAACCACGTGCTCCGGAATCAAGCATCATATATACAGAGTTAAAACCCTGATTATCTGATGAAAGAATATCCATTACATTCGCTGTTAAGCGATTGTTGATACGTGTCCAGATATCGATAATTTGGTTGTAACGTTCGTTGTTTGTAATGAAACCCATGTTATAGTTACCCATAACTTCCTGAACTTCTTTATGTGCCTGTTCAATCAATTTCACTTTCTCATCAGGAATATTTAAATCCTGAAGATTAAATGACAGACCACCCTGGAATGCCATTAAGAAACCTAATTCTTTAATTTCATCAAGGAACTGAGCTGCACGAGCCATACCGGTAATCTTAACAACCTCACCAATAATATCACGAAGTGATTTTTTAGTTAAAAGCTCATTAATATAACCAACTTCTGCAGGTACACGTTGATTGAATAATACACGACCAACGGTAGTATCTATTAATTTATTGACGATAGTTCCATCCTTTTCTTTCACATTGGTTTTCACCTTTATGAAAGCGTGAAGATCAATTTTACGCTCGTTATAAGCAATAATTACTTCTTCTGGAGAATAGAAAATCTGATCCTGGCCTTTTACCACCCGACCTTCATCTGTACGACGACCTTTGGTGATATAATACAGACCCAAAACCATATCCTGAGAAGGTACAGTAATTGGAGTTCCGTTTGCCGGATTCAAAATATTGTGTGATGCAAGCATCAGCATTTGGGCTTCCAAAATTGCCGCATTACCTAAAGGTAAATGCACCGCCATCTGGTCACCGTCAAAATCCGCGTTGAATGCAGTACAAACTAAGGGGTGTAACTGGATTGCTTTTCCCTCAACCAATTTTGGCTGGAAAGACTGGATACCTAAACGGTGTAATGTAGGCGCACGGTTTAATAATACCGGGTGACCTTTCAATACATTCTCTAAAATATCCCAAACAATAGGGTCTTTACGATCAACAATTTTCTTAGCTGATTTTACTGTTTTTACAACACCACGCTCAATCATCTTACGAATGATAAACGGTTTGAACAGCTCGGCAGCCATATCTTTTGGTAAACCACACTCGTGCAGTTTCAGGTTCGGTCCAACAACAATTACAGAACGTGCTGAATAATCCACACGCTTACCTAATAAGTTTTGACGGAAACGACCCTGCTTACCTTTCAGAATATCTGAAAGAGATTTTAATGCACGGTTACCTTCAGTTTTAACAGCATTTACTTTACGTGAGTTGTCAAATAACGAATCTACAGCTTCCTGTAACATACGTTTTTCGTTACGTAAAATAACTTCAGGTGCTTTAATTTCGATCAAACGCTTTAAACGGTTGTTACGAATAATTACACGACGATACAAATCGTTCAAATCTGAAGTTGCAAAACGACCACCTTCCAAAGGAACCAACGGACGTAATTCTGGTGGAATTACAGGAACAATCTTAACGATCATCCATTCCGGATGATTTTCGATACGTGTGTTTGCTCCGCGGAAAGCTTCAACAACCTGAAGACGCTTTAACGCTTCGTTTTTACGTTGTTGTGAAGTTTCATTTGCTGCCTGATGACGAAGATCATACGATTGCTGATCTAAATCTAAACGGCTTAATAAATCCTGCAAAGCATCAGCACCCATTTTGGCGATGAATTTCTGCGGATCTTTATCATCTAAATATTGGTTTTCTTTTGGAAGTGTATCCAGAATATCTAAATACTCTTCTTCCGTAAGGAAATCCATTTTAGAAATTCCATCTGCTTCTTTTAATCCTGGTTGAATTACTACGTAACGCTCGTAGTAAATAATCAGATCCAGTTTTTTGGTAGGCAAACCTAACAAATAACCAATTTTGTTTGGTAATGAACGGAAATACCAGATGTGCGCAACAGGAACCACCAAATTGATGTGTCCCATACGCTCACGACGTACTTTCTTTTCAGTTACTTCAACACCGCAACGATCACAAACAATACCCTTGTAACGGATACGCTTATATTTACCGCAATGACATTCGTAATCCTTAACAGGACCGAAAATGCGCTCGCAAAATAAACCATCACGCTCGGGCTTGTAAGTCCGGTAGTTGATTGTTTCCGGTTTTAACACCTCGCCGCTTGAACGCTCCAGAATTGATTCCGGAGAAGCCAAACTAATGGTAATGGAGGTGAAATTACTCTTGATTTTATTATCCTTTTTGTAAGACATATCTTTTTTTGAGTTTTAAGTAGTAAGTTTTAGGTGGTACGTTAAAACTTATAACGTACCACTTATAACTTAAAACTATTAGTCTAACGTAATATCTAAACCTAAACCTCTTAACTCATGAACCAATACATTGAATGATTCCGGAACTGAAGGAGTTGGAAGATTTTCACCTTTAACAATCGCTTCGTAGGTTTTAGCACGACCTACAACATCATCAGATTTCACTGTTAAGATCTCCTGAAGAATATTGGCAGCACCAAATGCTTCCAGTGCCCAAACCTCCATCTCACCAAAACGCTGACCACCAAACTGAGCTTTACCACCCAATGGTTGTTGTGTAATTAATGAATATGGACCGATTGAACGGGCGTGCATCTTATCGTCAACCATGTGACCCAGTTTAAGCATATAAATAATACCAACTGTGGTCTGCTGATCAAAACGATCTCCTGTTAAACCATTGTAAAGATAAGTACGACCTGAAGCCGGGATTCCTGCTTTAGCAACCCACTCTTCAACCTCGTCATGTGAAGCTCCGTCGAAGATTGGCGTAGCGAACTTCATTCCAAGTTCTTTACCGGCCCAACCTAAAACGGTTTCGTAAATCTGACCAAGGTTCATACGAGATGGTACACCCAGCGGATTTAAAACGATATCTACCGGAGTTCCGTCTTCAAGGAACGGCATATCTTCATCACGAACGATACGGGCAACAATACCCTTATTACCGTGACGACCAGCCATTTTATCACCAACTTTTAATTTACGTTTCTTAGCAACATAAACTTTAGCCATTTGTACAATTCCTGATGGAAGCTCATCTCCAACACTGATGGCAAACTTATCACGTTTGTAAGCACCAAGCTCTTCGTTAAGCTTAATGTTATAGTTGTGAAGTGTTAATTTAATCAGTTCGTTTTTGTCATCATCAGTTGTCCACTTGGTTGGGTTTACATTCGCATACTCAAGCTCTGCTAAAACTTTTTGCGTAAACTTTACGCCTTTAGCTACCAATAACTCTTTGTAAACGTTATATACTCCCTGCGAAGTTTTACCATTAACAATGGTGAAAAGCTTCTCAAGTAAAGAATCCTTCAATTCTTTAACTGCCTTATTATGTCTGGCGTCTAATTTTTCGATAGCAGTTTTCTCTTCAGCTTTGGTTGTTTTCTTAGCTCTTGAGAATAATTTTGTATCGATAACCACACCGTGGATAGATGGCGGAGTTTTTAAAGATGCATCTTTTACATCACCTGCTTTGTCACCAAAGATGGCACGTAAAAGTTTTTCTTCCGGAGATGGATCTGACTCACCTTTTGGAGTGATCTTACCAATCAGAATATCACCTTCTTTAATCTCTGCACCCACACGGATAATTCCATGCTCATCCAGATCTTTAGTAGCTTCTTCAGATACGTTCGGGATGTCCGGAGTTAACTCCTCTTCACCACGCTTTGTATCTCTAACTTCTAATTCAAATTCTTCAATATGTAATGAAGTGAATATATCCTGAGATACCACACGCTCAGAGATTACAATCGCATCCTCAAAGTTGAATCCCTGCCAAGGCATGAACGCTACTTTTAAGTTTCTACCCAATGCTAATTCTCCATCCTGAGTTGCATAACCTTCGCAAAGAACCTGACCTTTTTCTACTTTTTGGCCTTTTTTAACAATTGGCTTTAAATTGATACAAGTACTCTGGTTAGTTTTCTTGAATTTGATTAATCTGTAAGATTTAACTTCACCTTCAAAAGAAACTAAAACATCATCATCATTACGTTCGTAACGGATCTGAATTTCGTTTGCATCTACATATTCAACCACACCATTCCCTTCGGCATTGATCAGAGTACGAGAGTCACGTGCAACACGGCCCTCTAAACCTGTACCAACAATTGGTGCTTCAGGGCGTAACAATGGTACAGCCTGACGTTGCATGTTAGATCCCATCAATGCACGATTCGCATCATCATGTTCTAAGAACGGAATTAACGAAGCAGCGATAGAAGTAATCTGGTTAGGAGCAATATCCATTAAATCAAGCTTTTCTGGCTCAATTACCGGGAAGTCACCCTCGTAACGTGCTTTAACATGTGGCGTTTCGAAATTACCTTTGTCATCATAAATGGCATTGGCCTGTCCGATGGTTTTTCCTTCTTCGTCTTCAGCAGATAAATAAATTACCGGCTCTTCAACTACAACACGGCCATTATCTACTTTCCGGTAAGGAGTTTCAATAAAACCTAAGTTGTTGATCTTCGCGTGAACGCAAAGAGAAGAAATCAAACCAATATTTGGTCCCTCAGGAGTTTCGATTGTACACAAACGACCGTAGTGCGTATAGTGAACGTCACGAACCTCGAAACCTGCACGCTCTCTTGATAAACCACCAGGGCCTAATGCTGACAGACGACGCTTGTGCGTAATCTCTGCCAGAGGATTGGTTTGGTCCATAAACTGCGATAACTGATTCGTTCCGAAGAAGGAATTAATTACCGAAGAAAGTGTACGTGCATTAATTAAATCAGTAGGTGTGAAAACCTCGTTGTCACGGATGTTCATCCGCTCGCGGATTGTACGTGCCATACGGGCCAGACCAACTCCAAACTGAGCATACAACTGTTCTCCAACAGTACGTACACGACGGTTTGATAAGTGGTCAATATCATCAACCTCTGCTTTAGAGTTGATCAATTTGATCAGATACTTAACAATTGCAATAATATCCTGCTTGGTTAAAACTTTGGTTGCAACCGGAGTATCTAATTTTAATTTACGGTTGATGCGGTAACGACCAACATCTCCTAAATCATATCTTTTATCCGAGAAGAATAAACGATCAATAATACCACGAGCAGTTTCCTCATCAGGTGGTTCGGCGTTACGCAATTGGCGATAAATATGCTCAACAGCTTCTTTCTCAGAATTTGATGTATCTTTTTGTAAGGTGTTATAGATAATAGTATAATCACCACTATTGATAGCGTCATCTTTTGTAAGGATAACGGTTTTTACACCGGCATCAATGATCATATCAATATGCTCATCTTCAAGAACAGTTTCTCGCTCCATAATGATCTCATTACGGTCGATTGAAACTACCTCACCTGTATCCTCATCAACAAAATCTTCTACCCATTTTCTTAAAACTCTGGCGGCAAGTTTGCGTCCGACGAATTTCTTCAAACCAGACTTGCTAACTTTAACTTCATCAGCTAATTCAAAAAGCTCAAGAATATCCTTGTCATCAGAATAACCAATAGCACGGAGTAAAGTAGTTACCGGGAATTTTTTCTTACGATCGATATAAGCGTACATCACGTTATTAACGTCTGTCGCAAATTCAATCCAGGAACCTTTAAAAGGTATAACACGGGCTGAGTACAATTTGGTTCCGTTTGTGTGACGGCTCTGGCCGAAGAACACACCCGGTGACCTGTGTAATTGAGATACAATTACACGCTCTGCTCCGTTAATTACAAATGTTCCTTTCGGAGTCATGTACGGGATAGTTCCCAGGTACACGTCCTGAACAATTGTTTCAAAATCTTCGTGCTCAACATCATTACAAGATAAGCGAAGCTTAGCTTTTAACGGGACACTATACGTTAAACCTCGCTCGATACATTCTGTAATATCGTAACGCGGGGGATCAATGAAATAATCAAGAAATTCTAATACAAAGATGTTTCTTGAATCAGAGATCGGGAAATTTTCAGAAAACACTTTAAACAAACCTTCCTGATGACGGCTGTCTGAAGTAGTTTCTAATTGGAAAAATTCCTTGAAAGATTGCAACTGCACATCCAGAAAGTCCGGATAATCCAACACATGCTTACTAGTAGCAAAATTTACTCTTTCGTTGTGCTTATTTTTGTTTGCCAAGGGATTGAGAATTTAGTTTAAAAAAATAAACTGCGACTTGTTTTCCCGGTTTGCACGGGTTTGTAAGTCAAACAAAAAAATGGGTATTATATAAATGGGAATAGACCCCGACGAAAATCGGGGTCTAAAACCATTAAACATTAACTGTTAGGAAATTACTTAATTTCAACTACAGCTCCTGCTTCTTCTAATTGTTTTTTCAAGCTTTCAGCTTCTGCTTTATCAACACCAGTTTTAACTTCTTTAGGAGCTCCGTCAACTAAATCTTTAGCTTCTTTTAATCCTAATCCGGTTAAATCTTTTACTAATTTAACAACTGCTAATTTAGCTCCACCAGCTTCTTTTAAGATAACGTCAAAAGCAGTTTGCTCAGCCGCAGCAGCAGGTGCATCACCACCAGCAGCAGGACCAGCAACAACTGCAGCTGCAGCTGGCTCAATACCATACTCATCTTTTAATATTTGAGCTAATTCGTTAACTTCTTTTACTGTTAAGTTTACTAATTGCTCAGCAAACGATTTTAAATCTGCCATTTTATTTAAATTTTAAAATTTCTATACTTTGTAATAATTTTTGAACTTAAGGTGTTCAATTAACCTCTTTCTTGTAATGTTTTAACAATTCCTGCTAGTTTGTTACCACCAGACTTTAAGCCTGAAATAACGTTCTTAGCCGGAGATTGCAGCAATGCAATAATGTCTGCTACTAATTCTTCCTTAGATTTAAGGGTTACTAATGCGTCTAATTGGTTATCACCAATAAATATTGCTGAATCAATGTAAGCTGCTTTTAATACCGGTTTATCACCTTGCTTTCTTAATTGTTTAATCAACTTTGCCGGAGCGTTTGCTGATTTAGAAAACATGATAGATGAAGATCCTTTAAGTACTTCAAACATTTCGCTAAAATCTCCTTCAGAAGCTTCCATAGCTTTTCTGATTAAAGTATTTTTAGCAACTTTCATTTGGATATCGCTCTCAAAACATTTACGGCGTATTGCATTAATTTTTGCAACACTTAAATTAGCAGTATCAGTAATGTAAAAATTACCGTACTCTTTCATCTGCTCCGCTAAAGCAAGAACCACATCTTGTTTTTCTTCTTTTCTCATGATTAGATCCCCGCTACTGATTTAGTTTCAATTTCGATTCCCGGACTCATTGTTGAAGACATGTGAATGCTCTTGAAATAAGTTCCTTTTGCTGCTGATGGTTTTAATTTAGAAATCACCTGAATTACTTCTAAGGCGTTTTCGTAAATTTTATCCGCATCAAAGGATGCTTTTCCAATGGAAGCATGAATGATTCCTGTTTTGTCAACTTTGAAGTCAATTTTACCACCTTTAACATCGGTTACTGCTTTTCCAACTTCTGGAGTTACAGTTCCTGATTTAGGGTTTGGCATCAGGTTACGCGGACCTAAAATACGGCCCAACTTACCTACTTTTGCCATTACACTAGGCATTGTAATAATGATATCAACGTCAGTCCATCCACCTTCAATTTTGGCAATATATTCATCCAAACCTACGTAATCTGCGCCTGCTGCTTTAGCTTCTTCTTCCTTATCAGGAGTACATAAAACTAAAACACGGACAGTCTTACCGGTTCCATGAGGAAGAGTTGCAATACCACGTACCATTTGATTCGCTTTACGAGGATCTACGCCTAAACGTACATCCAGGTCGATCGAAGCATCAAATTTGGTAGTTGTGATATCTTTAACCAAGGCTGCTGCCTGAGTTAAAGTATATGCTTTCCCAATCTCAATCTTGGAATGTGCCTGTTTTTGATTTTTTGTTAATCTAGCCACTTCTTAAACTGATTTGTGTTAATTAATTGTTCCAGGGTGCATCACCGCTAACGGTAATTCCCATACTGCGTGCTGTACCTGCTACCATTTTCATGGCAGACTCTACAGTAAATGCATTCAAGTCGGTCATCTTATCATTTGCAATAGTCTGTACCTGATCCCAGCTTACGCTAGAAACTTTTTTACGGTTAGGCTCTGCTGAACCTCCTTTTAAACCTGTTGCTTCTAATAACTGGATAGCTACAGGAGGAGTTTTAATGATAAAATCAAATGACTTGTCTACATAGACAGTGATTACAACAGGCAATACTTTACCTGGCTTATCTTGGGTACGAGCATTAAACTGCTTGCAAAATTCCATAATGTTCACACCTTTTGCTCCCAATGCAGGACCAACTGGTGGAGATGGATTAGCAGCGCCGCCTTTGATTTGTAATTTTACTAACGCACCGACTTCTTTTGCCATTTTACTTAATTTATTTATTACTCAATGTTAATAGTGGAAGCATGTAACATTTAAGACCTTGATTTTAGATTTGAGACTTTAGATTTGAGATTTATATGCTCTCATGTCTCACATCTCTATTCTTTTTCTACCTGCATGTAGTTTAACTCAAGTGGTGTTCTTCTTCCAAAGATCTTAACCATTACCTTAAGTTTCTTTTTCTCTTCGTTTACTTCTTCGATAACACCGGTAAAACCGTTGAAAGGACCATCCATTACTTTAACGTTTTCGCCAACGTAATATGGAACATTCATTGATTCTCCCTGCTCTGCCATCTCATCAACTTTTCCAAGAATCCGATTAACTTCTGCCGGTCTCATAGGAACTGCAGTTCCGGATTTATCCCCCAAAAACCCAATTACACTATTTATATTTTTTATTATATGTTCTAACTCTCCGTCTAATGCTGCTTCTATTAATACATAGCCAGGATAAAAATTGCGTTCTTTAGCAATCTTTTTTCCATCCCGCATCTGGTAGTATTTTTCCATTGGTATTAATACCTGAGGAATTAGATTAGAAATACCCAAACGGTTAACTTCTGCTTCCAGATATTGCTTTACCTTTTTTTCCTTTCCACTAACAGCCCTAACTACATACCATTTTAATTGATCGCTCATTCTTCGTGCTGTTATTTTTATACCAGAGATTTATAGAACATTTTTAAAGCATTTCCAGCAGTCTCATCCATTCCTAAAATTAATAAGGCAATGATAATTGATGCTATTAATACTACAATTGCCGAATTCTGTAACTCCAGCCAGGTTGGCCAGGTAACTTTTTCAGTCATCTCTACATATGACTCTTTTAAAAACTCTACTACGTTAGCCATGTTTTAATTCGCGTAAGCACGGGCACAAGGATTCGAACCCTGATCAAAGGTTTTGGAGACCTCTATTCTACCATTGAACTATGCCCGTGTATTTTGTTTAAGCTTAGATAAGCAATACTTCAATAAACTAAGCCCGTGTATTATAAGAAAACATAAGTCCACACATTGGCAGACTTATGTTATCCAATTAACCTTTTATTTTGAAATTTTATTACTTTAAAATCTCAGTTACTTGTCCAGCTCCTACAGTTCTGCCACCTTCACGGATAGCGAAACGAAGACCTTTTTCCATTGCAATAGCGTTGATCAATTTAACAGTAATTGTAACGTTATCACCTGGCATAACCATTTCAACACCTTCAGCTAATGAAATCTCACCAGTTACATCTGTGGTACGGAAATAGAATTGTGGACGATATTTGTTAAAGAACGGAGTGTGACGACCACCCTCTGCTTTTGATAATACATAGATCTCAGCTTTGAAATCTGTGTGTGGAGTTACAGAACCTGGCTTACAGATAACCATACCACGACGGATATCAGTTTTCTCAATACCACGTAATAATAAACCAACGTTATCTCCAGCTTCACCTCTGTCTAATATCTTACGGAACATCTCAACACCTGTAACAACAGATTTTAAGTTTTCAGCTCCCATACCTAAAATATCAACCTGCTCACCTGAGTTAATTACTCCTCTTTCGATACGACCAGTTGCTACAGTACCACGACCAGTGATCGAGAATACATCTTCAACAGGCATCAAGAAAGGAAGCTCAGTTAAACGTGGAGGAATTGGAATGTAGCTATCAACAGCATTCATCAATTCCATAATTTTTTCTACCCATTTAGCATCACCGTTCAAACCACCAAGTGCTGAACCTTGAATTACAGGTATATCATCACCAGGGTATTCGTAGAAAGATAATAACTCACGAATTTCCATTTCAACAAGTTCTAACAATTCAGGATCGTCAACCATATCTACTTTGTTCATGAATACAACCAATGAAGGAACGCCAACCTGACGAGCCAACAAGATGTGCTCGCGAGTTTGTGGCATCGGACCATCAGTTGAAGCAACAACTAAAATTGCACCATCCATCTGCGCCGCACCTGTTACCATGTTCTTCACATAATCCGCGTGACCTGGACAGTCAACGTGAGCATAGTGACGGGTAGCAGTTGAATACTCAACGTGAGCGGTATTGATTGTGATACCTCTTTCCTTTTCTTCCGGAGCAGAGTCAATTGAATCGAATGAACGTGCCTCAGAAAAACCTGCATCAGATAACACCTTAGTGATAGCTGCAGTTAAAGTTGTTTTACCGTGGTCAACGTGACCGATAGTACCGATATTTAAGTGCGGCTTACTGCGGTCAAATTTTTCTTTTGCCATGTTTTTATACTAATTAGTAGGTTAATTTTATTGTTGTTTTTTTTTGAATTATTTACTATTTGAGCCAATGATGGGAATTGAACCCATGACCTCTTCCTTACCAAGGAAGTGCTCTACCGCTGAGCTACATCGGCTTTTGCTCTTTATTGCAAAACAGCCTATTGAATAACAGGTATTAACTGTATTTCAATTAACCGGATCACTCACTCAACGTGAGCGGAAGACGAGGTTCGAACTCGCGACCTATAGCTTGGAAGGCTATCGCTCTACCAACTGAGCTACTTCCGCTTTTTACTTTTGGTTTTCAATCAGAGAAAAGATAATAACATCAAACTCTTAATTGTTAAACCAAAAATCCAAAGTGGGGGGGGAAGGATTCGAACCTTCGAAACCGAAGTAACGGATTTACAGTCCGTCCCATTTGACCGCTCTGGAACCCCCCCAACATTGAGCCTCCTATCGGGATCGAACCAATGACCTACTGATTACAAGTCAGTTGCTCTACCAGCTGAGCTAAGGAGGCGTTAACGCAATATCTTTAAATATTAATTCAATGTTTAAAGAACCAACCCTTTCGTTTCAAATCATCCGTTGATGACCTTTCCGTAAGGGAATGCAAATCTACAAAAAATAAGGTTTGAACAAAATTTTTTACAAAAAAAATTCGGCAGCCTCTTCAACTGCCGAAAATCGCTTTCTATTTTCTGTTAAACAGAATATTTTAAAATCTATAAATACTCGTCTGTTAAAACAATTTCTTTAAAATTATTAGACTTAGGGCGTATTTTTACTTTATGTTTCTCTATCTGCCGTCTTAATGACTCAACAGCTTTATCTGTTGCCTCTTCAAAAGTTTTGCATTGTTCTTTTGCAAAAAGATCATTTCCGGGAATGAGTAGTTTAATTTCCGAGATCTTATTTTCTTCGTCCTCCGTGTTTTCTAGTTTAAGATATACTTCACCACTTATTATCTGATCAAAAAACTGATCCAGCTTATTTGCCTTTTTCTGAATAAAATCCAACAGCTTGGAATCTGCTGTAAAATGAATTGACTGCACTCGGATTTTCATGTTTCCTCCTTTTTTAGCCCTTTGGATGGGCTTGTTTATAAATTGTTTTTAATCTTTCAACTGAATTATGAGTATAGACCTGTGTGGCAGCTAAGCTTGCATGGCCTAAAAGTTCTTTAATGGCGTTCAGTTCAGCGCCGTTATTCAAAAGAACTGTTGCAAAGGTGTGTCTTAAAACGTGTGGGCTTTTCTTATCGTTAGTTGATATGTGAGATAGAATAAAATTCACTATACGATAAATAAATTTAGGATAGGCAGCGTTGCCTGCATTGTTAACGATTAAAAATACGGAATTGTTATGAAAATTTTGAGATTTTTTTAGCTCCAGATAGTCAGCAATAAGTTTTAATAAGGATTTGTTAACAGGTATTATCCTCTCCTTATTTCTTTTTCCCAGTACTTTAATATGTTGCTCATAAGTATTAATATCCGTTTCTTTTAAATTGATTAATTCCGCAGAGCGGATACCTGTTCCATAAAGTAATTCAATAACTAATCTATCGCGATAGCCTTTAAAATCATTACTGAAAATTTCGGGTTCTTTGCTATCCAGCAAATTGTTGATCTTTTTATCCTCCACCACAATGGGCAAGCGTTTTGGAATTTTGGGAGCCTGCAACTTTACCATTGGTTCATTTACAACCAGTTGTTCCCGCTTTAAAAACTTATAGAAAGATCTTAAACTTGATATTTTTCGGTTAACCGATCTTGCAGTCGAACCCTGCTCCAGCAGTTCTACCATCCAGGATCTTACATGAGCATGCACTACACTTTCAAAATCAAGATCAGAAAATTTTAAGAAAACTTGGAATTGTTTAAGATCATTCCGGTAGGCGATAATAGTATGTGGAGAATACCTTTTTTCAAATTGCAGGAACCGGATGAAACGCTCTATAAACATCAAAAACTATTTGTACATCAATAAAATTGAAT
>JBBRCI010000018.1:0-39268 GCA_038204935.1 Sphingobacteriales bacterium
AGACGACCGGGCTGAAGATACCAAAGCCTGGGTAACAGCAGAAAATGCAGTAACTCAAAACTATCTTTCCAAAATTCCTTTCCGGGATGACATAAAAAACCGCTTGGAGAAACTGTGGAATTACGAGAAATATTCGGCTCCTTTTAAAGAAGGTGATTACACCTATTTTTATAAAAATGATGGTTTACAAAACCAGTATGTATTATATCGCCAAAAAAATAGCGGAGAAGCGGAAGTATTTCTAGATCCCAATAAATTTTCTAAAGATGCAACAACTTCCCTTGCAGGCTTAGATTTTACAAAAGATGGCAGCATGGCCGCTTACCAAATATCAGAAGGTGGCTCAGATTGGCGCAAAGTTATCGTACTAAACACTGCAGACAAAAAAATGATTGGCGATACGTTGACCGACATTAAATTTTCCGGTTTAGCCTGGAACGGAAAAGACGGTTTTTATTACAGCAGTTACGAAAAACCAACAGAAGGTAGCCAGTTATCGGGTTTAACCCAATACCATAAATTATTTTACCATAAGCTTGGCACCAGCCAAAAAGAAGACAAAATGATTTTTGGCGGTGATGTAACTCCGCGGAGATATATTGGCGCTGAGGTAACAGATGACAATCGCTACTTATTTATTTCTGCCTCAGAATCTACAACCGGAAACGAACTTTATTTTAAAGATCTGACCAAGCCAGATAGCAAAATCACAAACATTGTACACGACTTTAAAGGTCAGCATTATGTTATTGACAATGAAGGCAGCAAGCTATTTATCTATACGAATTTAAATGCGCCAAATTACAAAGTTGTAACTGTAGATGCTTCAAATCCGGATCAGGCAAACTGGAAAGATCTGATTCCCGAAACCGAAAACGTGTTAAGTGTAAGTACGGGCGGAGGAAAAATCTTTGCCAGTTATTTAAAAGATGCTACTTCAATGGTTATTCAGTATGACATGAATGGAAAAGCAGAAAGAACTATAGAATTGCCTGGAGTTGGTACAGCCGGTGGGTTTAGCGCCAAGAAAGAAGAAAAAGATCTGTATTTTACTTTCACCTCTTACATTTATCCGCCCACAATTTTTAAATATAATATCGCCAGCGGCAAATCAGAAGTTTATAAAAAAGCAGGTGTAGATTTTGATCCAGACAAGTTTGAATCAAAACAGGTTTTTTATAACTCTAAAGACGGAACACGTGTTCCGATGATCATAACCTATAAAAAAGGTTTGGAATTAAATGGCAAAAACCCCACCTTATTATATGGTTATGGTGGTTTCAACATTAGTTTAACACCGTCATTCAGCACGTCTAATATTGTTCTTTTAGAACAGGGTGGAATTTTCGCTGTTCCAAATATCCGCGGAGGCGGTGAGTACGGCGATAAATGGCATAATGCGGGAACCAAATTATTGAAACAAAATGTTTTTGATGATTTTATAGCTGCCGCTGAATATCTGATTAAAGAGAAATATACTTCGACAGATTTTCTGGCAATTTCCGGCGGATCTAATGGTGGCTTATTAGTTGGAGCAAGCATGAGCCAGCGACCAGAATTGTTTAAAGTTGCATTTCCTGCAGTTGGAGTTTTAGATATGTTGCGTTATAATAAGTTTACGGCCGGCGCCGGATGGGCTTATGACTACGGAACTGCTGAAGAATCCAAAGAGATGTTTGAGTATTTATTGGGCTACTCTCCTTACCACTCATTAAAACCAGGCGTTTCATATCCTGCCACTTTAATTACTACTGCAGACCACGATGATCGGGTGGTACCGGCCCACTCTTTCAAGTTTGCAGCCCGCTTGCAGGAATATCATAAAGGAACAAGTCCTGCTTTAATTCGGATTGAAACCAACGCTGGTCATGGTGCGGGTAAACCAACCGGAAAAATAATTGCAGAACAGGCAGATAAATGGGCCTTTATGCTTTATAATATGGGCTTAATGTATAAAAAGTAAAATTCAACTCCCCTCCTTATTTCAAGGAGGGGTTGGGGGTCATTATACTTCTATAGGTTTTAGAAATATCAAAGAAAAAGATTTTCGAATCCTTAAACTGAACCATAAACCCCTCAGTCCTACGGACAGCTCCCCTTGAAAAAAGTGGAGCATTCACCTCGCTATTAGCAAAATTCAATTAAATAGAGCTCCAACTCCCCTCCTTTTTTCAAGGAGGGGTCGGGGGTGGTTAATTCTTTACTGAAGAAACTCACAATTAAATCCAAAGCCATTTGTGATTGTTCAAATACAAGATCATTTTCAATTCGACAAACTTTAAATCCTAACTCATTCAAAATTTTATCTCTTTCAAAATCCGAATTGGCAACTCCAGGGTTATTGTGAATTCCACCATCAATTTCCAAAACCAGATTTTCTGAAGGGCAATAGAAATCAACTATAAAATTTCCGATACTATGTTGTCTTCTGACTTTTCTCCCGAGTAATTGTTTGTTTTTTATCAATGTCCATAAAGTGGCTTTTGCAGAAGTTAGATTGTTGCGCAAGTTTCGCCGGGTGTCTTTTAAGTAAGTTTTATTATGTAGGTTTTTTGCACACATAATGTTCTAGTTAACTCAAATGTAAACCCCATTACAGGACAATAAAAAAATTGTAAACGTTTAACAGGGTTATTCTAAAACCTGTAAACTTTTTTTAGGACGATACAACTAATGTAAACCCCTCAGTCCTGCGGACAGCTCTCCTTGAAAAAAGGGGAGCATTTGACCTTTTTAATAAAGGAAAGCATTTTGCAACTTCTTAGGGCCACACTCCCCTCCTTTTTTCAAGGAGGGGCCGGGGGTGGTTTTACAATTTCATAATTTTCTCCAAACCAGCTTTATCAACTGTCAATAATCCGGAAGCGGGTAAACGTGAGGTTAATTCTTTCCAGTTTTTATCTTTTGCGAATATTTTTTTAAGCATCGGCAAAGCCTCATCTAAACGATTGCTATTGGCCAGGGTTATAGCGGTCCAGTATTGCATTTCCAAATTATCAGGCTGCATTTTCATTGCTGCACCGTATTCTTCCATTGCTTTTTGCATGTCATTAACTTCAACAGCTAAATCTCCCAGATTCATGTGCTGATAAGCTTCCTGAACATTCAGCAATCTTGCTAATTCCTTCAACGGATTATTACTATCATCAACCCGAAGATCAATTTCCCGCTCGTTCCAGGGTTCACCTTTAGATTTTGCCGGAACAATTAACAATGCTGCAGATTGCTTGCCGCGAATATCACCGCCTGCCGCTTGTGCAGCATTTAATGCAGCCATAATTCGCTCTGCCAATGGTTTGTCCAAATTAGCTTTGTAAGCAGCAGACATTGCAGAGGTTACCTGATCTGTCAGCATCATATTACTCTGAACCGAAAACTGATCTCCAACAAAGTGACTCGCATACTGAATGCATTTATTACCTGTATGAGCGGCTACATTTCCTTTTGAATCGACTATCGCAACCTGTCTAACTTCTCTGCCTTCATCATCACTTAATAAAATATCCAAAGCTTCCTGTGAGGTTTTTCCTTCTTTTAAAAGTGCAAGTCCCCGAATGCCGAAAGATTTATTGGTAAAGGATTGTGTGGCAACAGCACCCACGCCGGCTTCTGCCCATGACACCGAAGTTCCAACAGAAAACCAGTGACTCTGAACACCAACGCCCATTTCTCCGGTTTTTGCATCTCGGGCAACTATAGAAAATGTATGGGCCAGTTCTGAAGGCTTTAAAGTTTGGGCATTAATTGCCACAGAGGAAATCAGAAGAAATCCCAAAAAAAAGTTTTTCATAAAAATTTGATTTGTTTTTACTGGTGAATATTTCTAAATACTTATTACTCTATATTAATTTAATCTACCGCGTTTGCAGAAAAATCTTCTCCCGGTTTGCCGATAGTTTTATAGGTTCCCTCTCCTTTAAGTATCGAAGCTAAAGTAGATTTGCTGACAATAACTTTCAATGCTTCATCAACTTCAGGGTCGTGTTGAAATCCCTGCTCAATGCGCCCTTTCTGGAAATAATATCTGGAGACAATTTCACTTTCGAGCACCATTTTTATTTCATCTTTAAACTGGTTCAGGTCATTCTTCTTGCTGAAATAGACTTTAGATTTTAAAGCCTCGAACTCCGATTTGATCTCTTTTAGCTTGTTTTCTTTATCAGCTTCTTCACCCAGGTCGCTTAATAATTTTTCGGTTTTGGTTTTATAGTTGTAATCCTTATCAGATAAATAAGCAACGAACTTCGCATATTCGCTGTCACTTAGAGTAAAGTTTTTTGCATCCGCAATAGCGGGATTCTGAAGTCTGAATTTAGTGGCATAATCGAATATAAAATACTTGCCAGCAAGTGTCTGTGTAATCGCGTTAAACTTTACAGGCTTCACAAAAAGATCCGGATATATGCCGCTACCATCAAAAACATAGCGACCTGTTTTGGTTTTATATTGGGTAATTAACGAGTCGGCAACTTTAACAACAACTCCATCTGCGTCCCGGTGAGTGTAATCCAGAGCCTGAATACATCTGCCGGAAGGCGTATAATATTTAGCAACGGTAACTTTCACCAAACTGTTATAAGGCAAATTGAACGTTTGCTGAACCAGGCCTTTTCCAAAACTACGCTGGCCAATTATTACTGCTCGATCTAAATCCTGCAAAGAGCCGGCAACAATTTCAGAGGCTGAAGCCGAACGATTGTTTATCAAAACAACTAATGGCAAATTAGGTTCTATGGGTTGATTATAGGTTTTGTAAGAAATGGTTTTTTCGCGATTTCTACCTTTTTGAACAACCACATTTACATCTTTATCTACAAAAAGATTTACAATTTTAACAGCTTCCTGCAAAATACCACCGCCATTATAGCGAAGATCTAAAACCAATCCGCTCAGATTATTTTTCTTTAAAGCAATAAGAGCGTCTTTAACCTCCTGCCCGGAATTTTCCAGAAATTTATCCAGTTTGATATAACCTACATTATTAGGCAACATGCCATAATATGGTACATTATCCTGTTTTATATCTTCACGAAAGATCTGTTTTTCTATTTTTTTATCCGTTCCCGGACGATTGATCATCAGTTTTACAGGAGTACTTTTAGGCCCTTTTAATAACTGACTAACTTGATCATTTGATTTCCCATGGATTTGAGTTCCGTTAATCTCCAGAATTTCATCTCCGGCACGTATATCTGCTTTTTCGGCTGGGAAACCTTCATACGGTTCAGAAATGATTACTTTCCCGTCTCTGTTTAAAATTGTGGCTCCTACGCCGCCATATTGCGTGCTTATATATTTAAGTTTATAGTCTTCAATGTCAGATTCAGGAATAAATTCTGTGTAGGGATCCAGCTCATCAAGCATGGCATCGATGCCGGTTTTCATCATTTTAGATGAATTTACCTCATCAACATAATTGATATTTAACTCCTTAAAAACGGATGCAAAAATATCCAGGTTTTTAGATACCTGGAAAAGATCATCAACAAATGCAAAGGAGAGAATGCTTACAAGCAGTAAACCTGCTATCACTCCTTTTTTTACCGGACCTGTCTTGGAATTGAAAATATTCATACGCTTAGAATTACCATCCTAAATTACGAAAAAAGCATTGGGATAGTATATTGTACCTTTAATTGTGCCGGAAGAAACACTAAAAATTACAACAGGATAATTTATAGGCGATTAGTTTCTAAATGTTCCATGCCTTTTTTCAGAGTGAAAACAACGTACTCACGATTTCTTTTTACACGATTCATTAATCTTTGAATTAACTCTTCTTCCTGTCCCGCCTCGTAAGCAAGGTCTTCATCAGTAAGGTGATTATATTTACGTTTTACTTTTAATTTTAAACGTTCCCATTCTGTATTGCTGATGCTGATCTCTGCCATAATCTAATTTTCTACAAAAATATACTTAATCATGAGATAATTAAATCCTTTTACTTTACTTATTTACAAATACAATAAATTATCAGGTTTGCGGTTTTATACCCATCAAATAGAAAGAATTAAATTTTATTATCATGAAGAAACTTTTCATAATCGCAGGACTGATGTTATCAACTACGGTTGCTGCATGGGCACAATTGCCATCATTTACCGGCGGTATAAAAGCTGGAGCTAATTATTCCCAACTGAAATCAAAATCTGATTTAACAGATGCCAACAGCGTTTTAGGCTATCAGTTTGGAGTTTGGACACGTATAGGAGGAGCCGGCTTTTATCTACAACCAGAAGTTTATTTAGGCAGTAAGGGCGGAGAAAACCCAATAGTGATACAAACTGGTGGTAATGAAGCCGAGGTTAACGGAAAAGTGAAATTTACAACTTTAGATGTACCTGTTTTATTGGGAACTAAATTCGGACCGAGCAAATTAAACTTTCGTTTGATGGCCGGACCAGTAATTTCGTTTGTTGTAGATCAATCCACAACCACAGATGAGGCATATCAAACTATTAAAGATTATAAAGACCAGGCCATAGGTGCGCAGGCTGGTGCAGGTGTAGATCTGGGTAATTTATCCGTAGATCTTCGCTACGAAGCCGGTATAAGTAATATCAGCAAAAGTGAAAAATACGATCAAAAACAGAATTTGTTCCATTTAAGTTTAGGATTTAAACTGTTTTAAGTCCATCATAAAATTAAAAATCCCGTAAGGCAATAATGACCTTACGGGATTTTTTTTTCAAAATAAGGCCGGTTAACACTACCCGGCCTCAAACATTAACTAACTACCTATTATAAAAACCTGTTAAAGATGGAGTTGAAGCTCCACCTCTACCATATACTGTGTAATTCTCACTTGCACGTAAGAAAGTAACCGTTACCGTTGAGCCTACGTTTGCACCACTAGCAGAATCTTTCATCTGGAAAACATATTTACCGGGAGTTGATGGTATAAACTCTGTTCCAGATTTAAAAGCAACATTGGTAGCTAAAGTTACTGTTGAAGAAGTTGTGGCTTCAGCCTCTGTTACTGTCGCTACAATATCAACCGGAAAGCCTCCGGCAATAGCGTTCACAAACCTGATACCTGCTTTACCTTCTGCAGTAACTAAATTATCTGTAAAAACAACTGGAGTTATTCTAGACAAGGAATCCATTGCGAATATGGAATAATATTTATTCGCATCTACAGATAGATTGGCAGTAAACAATTCTGTTCCAGCAGCAACCGTAGTTGACGATGGTGCCACCAAAGATTTAAAAACTAAAGCGCCGGGGTCGAAATTAGAATAACCAAAAGATGTAGGCAAACCTGTTGTGCTGTAAGCCATCCCTTGCTCAACTCCGGTACTGCTGGCTAAACCACCAGTAATTTTAGTACCGTTAACATAGAAATTAAACTGCGGAGCATCTGGCGAAGCATGTACAAACTTCACCTTTCCACCTTCAGAAAGCTCGCCACGATCTACAATTCCATCTTTCTTACATGAAGTAAAAATTACTGATGCAGATATTAGTGTGAGACCTAATACTTTATATATTTTTTTCATAATAATTGATTCATTAAAAATTAAGGTTTTGTAAACCACATTTCTGTTGTATGGAAATCTGGATTTAAAGCACCAATTGCATCTAAAGATTCTCTGTTCCAAACATATTCAGAGTTGTATCTCAAACGGAAACGATAGGCAAGTTTGCCATTATTATCCGGATAAAGATTTGCTTCTGTCGGCGGTGTAAAGCCGTTCAAAACTGCCGGATCATAATGATATCTTCGGATATCACTCCAGGTTTCTATAAAAGCCCAGCCATATTGTGCAATATATTTTTGTAACAAAACGTCGCTAACTGTTAGCGGTCCAGAAGGAATTGCGGCACTGGCCAGATAATTGGCCTTCTCGGTAGTACTAATTGGGGTAAAACCAGGGGCACCAACCTGTGAATTAACTTGATTCACAAAGTCGATATGCGATGAAACTCCATTTATAAATGCTAAGCGAGCAGTGCCTTCATCATTCTTTTTAACAGCAGCCTCAGCTTTAATAAATTGCATTTGTGCATAGGTCATCAACGGGAATTTAGCTTTATTATCAAAAAGATATCTTCCAACTAATCCTGCCGGAGGAGAACCAACTGTGTTCCATAGTGTATTTGGCCTTTGTGAAGTTGCCAATGAGCCATAACCTTGTGTAGGTTCAATTCCTCTGATTACTCCATCTGGAGCAGCAACCAACATGCGGCTAATGCGTGGATCAGTAACTCCCATTGTTTTACTTCCATCCATCAGACTTACTATATAATTTGTTTGTCTGAAAGATGAAATGTTATTACGTAATGGACCGAAAAAGCTGGCGTCGCCAGAAACTGTTCCGTTAAACGGAATTAAAGCATCATCAGAATTAGAAGCCATCGCTTTATCTACATATGAAATTACTTTATCCGGGTCATAGCTGGCTTTATTTGATAAGTGATGGGCATTTATGGCTAAAATTCCGTAAGCAAATTTTATCCATTTAGCACGATCACCCTTAAACATTAAATCTCCTTTAGCCATGTAGGCCTGACTTACAGCACCATCAGTTCTTTCCAAATCTTTAATGCCTTCTTCACATAAGCGAACTACCTCGGCATAAATCTCTTCCTGAGTATCATAGTTAAAGGTCTTTTTATCAGGTTGAAAAGCTTCAGACATGATAGTCTCTCCCGAATAGTCAGTAAGCATCTGCCAGCCCCATGCTCGGATCACTTTACCTGCTCCGGCCATATCCCAACGCTCCTGCTCTTCAGAAAGCCGGATCATTTCACCAAGATTTAAACCTAATTTCCAGTAAACATTTCTGAATAACTCTGCTGAAGCATCGCTTCCGGGTATATATCCGTGTCTATCCCAGGTATCGCCTGCAAAGTTTGCCGACCAATTTTGTACATATTTTCCAATATATCGGGCATCAAACTGAACTCCAAGCGCCATATATGATTCAATAGGCGAGAGGTACAGATAAGGTGCAACTTCCTGAGGATAATTTGGGTTGGTATTGACATCCAAATATTTTTTGCAGCCGGTAAATGATGTTAAACCTGCCGCTATTAATCCTATATATAATATTTTTTTCATTTTGATCTTTCTTATTATAATCCAAATTTAAAACCAAAGTTGAATCCAACAGGGAATGGGAAATTGCCGAAATCATAACCTGTTGCTCCACTTCCGCCAACGGCCGCACTGTTACCATTTACAACCGGATCTAAACCTGAATAATTTGTAATAATGAACAAATCTGTTGCTGTAACAAAGGCACTTGCTGATTTAAAAACTTTAGTTCTGTCCAATACCTTATTACTAAAAGCATAACTGAATGTCACATCTTTCAAACGTATCCAGTTGATATCTTTTTCAATAAAATCTTCTTCCGCAGTAGCGCCTGAAGTAGAGTAATAATTATTATTGTTATACGGAATTACTTCTATTGAATTTCTGGTTGGGTTAGATGTATTTTCCAAACCATCCTTCAACACACCCGGAACTACTACTGGCTGTTCGCGATTAAGTGTTCTCATACTTAATCCTCGTTGAGTTAAATAATGCTCAGTTGCATTAAATACATCTCCGCCTTTGCGCATATCCAGTAAAAAGCTTAACCGCATATTTTTGTAATTAAAACCATTGCTTAAGCCGATGGTAAAATCCGGATTTCTGTCACCCACTTTCTGAAACTTAGTTACATCTCGCAGAGGTAAACCGGTTGATGGATTAATTAATACATCTCCATTAGAATTTCTCTGGTAAGGGAAACTTGTAAAAGTTGTAACTGGCTCACCAGGAACTGCTCCGTTACGCACATTAAGATATAACCATGTATCAGAAACATAATACTCTGGAAGATCCTGTGGAAGCTTGCTTAATTTACTACTGGTTGTATTAAAGTTTGCATTTATATCCCAACTAAAGCTGTCTTTTATAACTGGCTTTGCATTCAACTGCAATTCAAAACCACGGTTGGTTATGTCTCCACCATTTAATACCTGTAGGATAAATCCGGTTCCATAACTTAAACGCAAGTCGCGGATAATCTGATCAACCGATTTTTTCTGGTAATACGCGGCGTCAACAGTTAATCTGTCTTTGAAGAAACCCAGCTCAGTACCTAATTCATATGAGTTGGTTCTTTCCGCTTTCAGGTTGTAACTCGGACCGGTAAATCCGAAGCCGAAACCACCACCTGTAGTTACCTGATTTTCTAATGACGGATAAATACTATATGGCGATGCGTCTTTACCTGCGCTACCCACAGAACCTCTTAACTTACCACTTGATAACCAGGAAATATTTTTAAATGCATCCAGCTCTGTAAAAATAAATGACAATTGAGCTGAAGGTGAAAAGAAAGAACGGTTTTGTATTGGTAAAGTTGATGTCCAGTCATTTCTTCCTGTTAAGGTAAGATAAAGCAGATTATCATAATTGGTAACCATATTTCCAAAAACACCCAATAAACGACGTTGCGTTAAAACAGTTCTTCCACGCTGAGTTGTTTGATCTGTGTTATTGATTGATAAGAATTCAGGCTCAAGGAAGTTAGTTCCTGTTTGTGAATTAGTTACATACCGGCTGTCATTTAATGAACCACCCACTAAAAAGGAAGTCTTAAATTTTCCGAAATCGTACTTAAATGTATTTAATAATTGGGCATTAATATTACGACTGTTAGATACACCATTATCATAAATACCACCTCTTGTATATCCATAATTAGATTGTGGATGACGAACAATTGTAAGTTCTGTAGAATATACATCTAAACCTACCTGGGCACGGGTGGTTAACCAGCTTGCTGCATTTATGTTTAAAGCAACGTTACTCACTACACGATTCGTATTACTTTCATTCAGGTTTTTATTAACTACAAAATATGGATTTTCAGGTTCATCTGATAAGCTTTCTGTACCAGTAAAGGTCCGTCTGACACCTGCAGGAGTTAAATAGTTCTGTGCATCATCTACAGATGGCCAGGTTAATAAACTAATTAAAGCACCACCTTCACCTTTAAATACCTGATTATTTTTCTCATTGGTAAAGTTAAGAGTTGCATCTACAGAAAGGATCTTATTTAAGGTAGCAGATGTTGCACTTCCAAAATTGATTCGGCTTAAATCCGTTCCCGGAATAATACCGGTTTCATCAACAACAGCAGCTGTAATTCTGTAGGTTGCTTTTTCAGTACCCCCGTCGAAAGACAGATTATGCTTCTGAGTAAAAGCATCTTTAAAAAAAGGAGCTATGTTATCATATAATTTAGTTCCGGCAGAATATTTTGGACCTAAATAACTGAAGCTGCTCGGGTTACTTGTTCCATAAGTGCCCTGTCCATACACTTGCTGTATTTCTGGCACTTTAGTTACGTGCGAAACTTTAAAACTATTGCTATAGCTTATTCTTCCGGCTCCGGCAGTTCCTTTTTTAGTTGTTATAATTATCGCACCTGAAGCGGCATCAATACCATATAAAGCTGTTGCTTCCGGTCCTTTTAAAACTGTTAATGTTTCAATATCATCCGGATTAATATCCGCTGCTCTGTTAGAAAAATCTACAGAACGATTATTGAAACCTGTTGGAGAACCCGGCGCATCTGAAGCCAGATTTGATGTATTGAATGTTTTGTTATCAACCGGCAAACCATCTACAATAAATAATGGCTGGTTACTTCCGCTTAAGGAAGTAATACCACGGATAATTACAGAAGAAGAAGCTCCCGGTAAACCTGAAGTATTGGTTACCTCTAAGCCAGCAACTCGGCCCTGCAACGCATTTAAGAAATTCTCTCTTTGCGATTGCTGAATGGTTGCCCCTTTAATTTCTGTTATCGCGGTTCCTAAAGCTCTTTTCTCTTGCTTAATACCTAGCGCTGTTACAACCACTTCATTCAGTGCTTTAGTATCGGCTTTGAGTACTAAGTTTATGCTATTTGAAGTGCCAACCGTGCGCTCCTGAGTAACAGTTCCGATAAAGCTAAATATCAGCGTCTGGCCTTGCGATGCTTTGATAGAATAATTACCATCTACGTTGGTAGTAGTTCCGTTAGTTGCTCCCTTTACCTTTACTGAAACTCCGGGAAGAGGCAATCCATCATCATCCGAAACTTTACCGCCAATTACCCTTTCCTGGGCTAAAGCTTGAACAGTCAAGATGAAAATACCCAAGAACAACATGAGTAGTCTTTTTTTCATACTTAAATCTTATTAGTTAGTTTAAAGTGTTATTTAAAATCAGATACCTCATAAAATGAAATTCCCTGAACCCCTAAATTTGGATTAATTGCACATATAAGCAAGAAATTTTGTTAAAAAACTTAAAAAAACGCATGAATTTTTTAGCTTATTGTAAATTAGATATAGTGTAATTTTAACACCTAAATTCAACCGTTTTGTCTTGTTTTCGTATTAAATGATAATGTAAGAGTATATAATACTGTTTACAAAATTTACCAAAAAATTAAAGTTGTGTATTTCTATGGAAAGAAAACTAATTGCAGAAAAATGCAGAATTATCTTTAAATTGAAGATTGTTAGCCGGTTTTTCTTTAAAATGATTAATATTCGGCATTCAAAATTTTACAAACCGGCAAAAAAATGCAAATTACCCTTAAATCATTCAAAGTGGAACAGCCAATTTCTAACATGCTTAAGAAAGAGAGACATGCTTTTATCATCAAGCAAATAAACTTGCATAACAAGGTTTTATCTTCTGATCTGAGCATCGAATTAAAGGTTTCTGAAGATACCATCCGCAGAGATTTAAATATCCTTTCGGAAGAAGGAAAAATCTTAAAAGTTCATGGTGGCGCTTTATCAAAATCATTCCACTACCCTTATCAGTTAAATGATATATATGCTAAAGATTCTAAAAAGGAAGTTGCTCAAAAAGCAATAAAATTGATTTCGGAAGGTATGGTTGTTTTAACGGGTGGCGGAACAACTATGATAGAAATGGCCAGATTAATGCCTGAAGAATTAGAAGCCACTTTTTTTACTGTTAGTCCGTTGGTTGCTTTAGAGCTGTCAGAGCATAAAAATTTAACTGTAATACTAATTGGCGGACAGTTAAGTAAGAATGCGCATATTAATATAGGATCAAAAACGGTTACAGATCTTTTGGAAATTAAAGTTGATCTATGTTTTCTGGGTGCAAACGGTATTGATCTGAAAGAAGGAATTACAGATTCTGACTTTGAAGTTGTTCAGGTAAAAAAAGCGATGATCAGGTCAGCAGCCAAAGTTGCAATTATGAGTATTGGAGAAAAGCTGGATTCTGTCCAGAAAATGAAAGTTTGCAGCCTGAATAACCTGGAATATTTAATCACCGATCTCCAGCAGGATGATCCCAAACATGCTGCTTACAGTAAATTTGTGAAGGTTAAATAGAAATTAATTAAACCCGATATAGCTATATAAAAATGCCCCCAATAAGTGTTTAACTTTTGGGGGCACTCTACAAATTGCAGCTTCTTTTTATAATAATTAAAAAGCAGGATCTGCCGGTGTATTGGTATTATTATCTCTTTCGTTAAACGGATAAGGGAAAAAACTTCTTTTTCTATCTGCTACAGGCCTGTTAAATCTCCGCATATCTTCAAGTCTTAATCCCGACATAAAAAGCTCTATAGAACGTTGTTTGTAGATTTGGTCGAGTAGATCTTGCTGGGTAAAAGGTCCAACCAACGGAAGTAGATCTGCACCGACTCCAAATGGATCCTGAGCGGGTGTTTTGGTAACCACTTTATTTAGCTCGATTAACGCATTAACCAAATCAGACTGACGAGCATAAGCTTCTGCTTTGATTAAGATCATTTCTCCCGGAAGGTAAACTGGAATTGGTGTGGACCCTTCAAAACCAAAGCCTTTTATCCGGATTAAAGGTAGAATTGTTGGATTCTCAGTAGTGTAAAATGGAATTCTTTTATCGTTTGGATCAGGCTTAAGTGGGTCGGTTAAACCTAAATCGGCATTTAGTGGCTGAAAAACGTTATTTGTTGAAGTGGCCACTTCAAAAATTGGGTTTAATACAACCGCATCAAAATTAAAGACAGATTTTACACTAAGATCAACAGCATTTGCCGAGCTTAAAGCCAAAGCATTATCACCCGCAAATAAGGCGTAGCGAGCTTTTAAAGCATTCAAAGTATTTGGAATATCTATCCCGGCTGGAATTGAAGAAAGAAATGCCGGAGATATTGCATTTGCTGATATAGTAGCCTGAGCTGAGCTTAATACTGAAATCGCTTTGGTATATCCTTCAATTCTGGAAATGAAAGTAGCATTGGTACCAATTTCATTCGGAATATTTTCCCAATGATTAGCAAGAGTACCTAAAGCCAGAGCCTTAAAAATGGACGAATAAGCAATTAAACCGCTAGCATAACTTTTATCATTTAAGTTGGCTGCATTGTTAATTACCTGGTCAGCGTCGTAAATAATTTTTAAATTTTGTGTCCAAAGCTGATTTAAAACAGCATTTGTACCATCAATATTGGCACCACCGCTACTTAATTGAAGTTCCGGGATATTACCCTGATTTAGCAGCACTAATTCATTAGAAACAAATCCGCTTGCTGTTATGGAGCTATATATTACACTTGTTCTTCCGGAGGTATAAAGCCTCTGCAAGCCAACTGCCACACCAGTCAACCCTTTTGCCGAACTTAAAACAACATTACCTGTTGCCCTTGTCGGATCCAGATATTCTTTATTACATGCAGTACTAAAAAATAAAATAGTTGCCAGAGTATATTTTGATAATGATTTTATCTGATTTTTCATTTGAAATATTTTTAGAATGAAATATTCTATTAATAATGTATTAGTAAATGATTATAGTTTAACCTGTAAACCTAAACTGAAACTTCTTGGAATAGGTACTGAACCAAAATCTATACCTCTCAATATGGTACTCTGTCCGCCTGCATTTACTTCCGGATCATATCCTTTGTAATTATCCCAGGAGATCAGATTTCTTCCGCTTAAATTAATAGTCAGATCTTTTAGATATTTTACTTTGCCTACATTATACCTTAATGAAACCTCTCTTAATTTAACAAAGTTACCATTGTCAATTCTCCACTCTTCAACAGCATAGACACCGGCAATATAACCACGTGGCAATTGACCTAGATCTTCTGCCTCAGCAACTTTGCCATTTCCAACTCCCTGACGGGTTCTCCAGTCGGCATTAAAAACTTCACTTCCCTGTACGGCATCAAACTGAACATGCAATCCAAGTTTTTTATAATTAAAATCATTAATAAATGATAAGGTATAATCCGGATTGGGATCTCCAATTACTTTTCTTAAAGGAGTTCCGATTGGCAATCCTGCAGCATCTCTTTGCGGAGTAATTTGCGTACCATTTTGAATTCCTCTTTCTATTAAAGGAATTCCGGCAGCATTGGTGAGAAAATTACCTGAAGCATCTCGTGCGAAGAAGGTTCCGTAAAAAACTCCAATTGGTTCGCCATCAATTATGGCAACCGGAGCTCCCTGGTTGGTGCTAAATAGTCTAACACCTCCAACACTCAAAGCTTTATTTCTATTTCTGTTAAAGATGAATGAGGAGGCCCAACCAAAATTAGTGCTTCGTATAGGTTCTCCGTTTAAAACCAATTCAATTCCCTTATTCTCTAATGAACCAACATTATCCAATAAACTTGAGAATCCGGTAGATGGAGCAACAACCCTGGATATCAGCAAATCCTCAACTTTCTTATTGTAATAATTAAACTGAACACCTAATCTGTTTTTGAAAAAAGAAAGGTCGGTACCCAGTTCCAGTTCATTTTGTCTTTCTGGTTTAACATCTTCATTTGCTAAAGTTGAACTTGAAAATAAAGAGGTTTTCCCTACAAATGGTTGCGTTGAATATGCATTAAAACGATCATAAGGACCAATTCCAGTTAAATTGCCGGATTGACCGTAAGCTACTCTAAGCTTAAATAAATCCCATGAATCACTTAAACTCATGTTCTTCCAGAAATCTGTTGAAGAAAGAACATAACTTCCACTGGCTTTTAAATAAGTTTGGGAACGTTGGTTTTCACCAAAAACTGATGATTCATCCACTCTGACGGCACCGGTTACAAAAAAGTGATCGCGATATTTAAAGTTTTGCTGAAAATAAGCTCCGTTAATTGAAAATTCAGTTCTGTTGTCAACACTCGGAAGTACAGTACTTGCTCCGTTAACTGTTTCTACGAAAGGAGCCAATCCACGTCCGTTCAATAAACTATATCTTCCTTTTTCATATTGTAAAGAATAGCCTAACTGACTTGTTGAAGATAGATCGTTTGTGATTTTTAAGTCGTAATTCGCATTCAGTTCATTATTAACTAATAATGAAGTAAAATTGGCAGCGCTTGAATAACCGTTCAAAGCTGCATCTAAAGTGGGACCACCTCCAAAAAATCCTGTACTTACATTATAAGCAAATGGCGGAATAAATGTAGTTCCATTTTGAGTTGAATTATCTACACCAATTGTATAATCAAATGTTAAATTCTTAACGGGGAATAATCTAATGGAAGCATTACTTATAATCCGGTTAGTTTCTTCCCGTTGCTTAATATCTTCAATAACTGAAACCGGATTAACCCGGCCTCTCTCTCCAACTGACTGGATATTTCCCAGCGCATTCCGTGCATAAATATCGTGAAAATTACCTAGGATCGTTACTGAGTTCATTGGCGAGAAGAATGAATTACCATCAGGTTTTTCATTTGCAGAACTGTTAATATAATTTAATCCCGCACTGATAGTTGCCCACTTAGATAATTGCTGATCTAAATTTGCCCTGAAAGTAAATCTCTTAAAGTCTGTATTCTGAACAATTCCCTGGTTTGCGAAATAAGATGCAGAAGTATAATATTTTGTATTATCCTTACCTCCGGCCACAGAAATATTATTATCTGTTCCGGTTGCTGACCTGAAAATATAATCTTGGTAATCATATCTGGTAACCGGAGAGGTCGTGGTTAATGTGGTTATCAGAATATCCTGAGTTATTACATCGGGTGAACCGCCAAACTTAACTGGGGCCTGGTTTACATCAATCTTCTTTCTCAAATCACTTGTGGTAAGTTTTGTAGAAAAACTCACTTCCGGAGCTCCGGTATTACTTCCCTTCTTTGTGAATATCTGTATTACACCAGAGTTGGCTCTCGATCCATATAAGGCTGCTGCAGCCGCTCCGTTTAAAACTTCAATCCGATCAATATCTGCTGGGTTTATATCAACTAATCTATTCTGACCGATATTTCCAACGAAATTACCTCCATCATAATTAGAAGATGTATTAGTAACCCTTGTGGTAGAGTTGCTGACAATAACTCCATCTATAATATATAGTGGTTCGGATGATGAATTCACTGAACTTATTCCGCGTAAGCGAACAGAAATTCCACCGGCAGGATCACCATTGTTTTGTGTGATTTGCGCTCCGGCAGTTTTTCCCTGCAAAGATGATAGAACATTCCCGGAAGAAGCTTTTGTAAGACTTTCTCCACTTACTGTACTAATGTAATTTCCCAGTTGCTTTCTGGTTGTTCCCTGCGATGTTCCGGTTACAATAACTTCATCAAGTCCCACTACATCCTGATTTAATGACACATTCAAGGATACATTTGCTTGCGATGTAAGATTTACTGTTTTTGTTTGGGTGGCATAGCCCAGATATGAAATATCAATTAAATAAGTACCCGGAGTTAAAGTTGCATTTAAAGTATATTTACCTTCCCCATTTGTAGAAGTGGCAAAGCTGTTACTTTTAACTTTAACAACCACGCCAGGCAAAGTTTCATTAGTTCGGCCATCTTTTACC
The DNA here is from genome assembly GCA_038204935.1 of Sphingobacteriales bacterium. Classification (GTDB taxonomy): domain Bacteria; phylum Bacteroidota; class Bacteroidia; order Sphingobacteriales; family Sphingobacteriaceae; genus Daejeonella. Next base: position 17,813 of record JBBRCI010000018.1, read on the forward strand.
TGGCCGCTGATTACATAATTAGTGTTTTGAGCATTTGCATTCAATGATGATAAAAAAACAAAGAGCGGTGATAGCAAAGCCAGATACAGCTTTGTCCATCTCAAAGAGTACTTTTTCTTCATAAGCTTAATTTTCCTTTTAATATAAATTTAAAGATCTGGGATTAATTGGGCAAACATATTTTCCCCATGCATACAGATGGCACTTGCGTGCGATCACCAAAATCAATTGCAGAACCTGCCACACTTTCATTAGCAAGAATGGCAAATAATGCAGCTTCTTTTGCATCAGGATTTACATTGAGTTCTTCTGTAGATTTAAATTCAGCAAATGGAATTCCATCCTTTAAATGCTTCACCAAAAGTAAATTATGCATTCCTCCTCCGCTTAAATAGATAACGGGAAAATCAGACGAAACGAAGTTTTGATTAACTGCCTTGATAATACAATCAGCAGAAAACTTACATAAAGTAGCCATTATATTTTCATTTGAAATTTCTGTTTGCGAACAAACTGCAAGTGCTTTTTCCAGGTATTTTAAATTAAAAAGTTCAGGTCCGGTTGTTTTAGGAAATCCGACTTCTAAAAACGGTTCATCTTTTAATGCTTCCAGCAAACTTTCATTAATTTCTCCCGAAAGGGCAATTTCAGAATCTTTATCAAAATACTTTCCTTCAAAATTCTTTTGTATAAACTGATCCATCATGGTATTTCCCGGACCAATATCTGTTGAATAAACTTTAGAAGCATCCAGATCTGATGGCAAATAAGTAAAATTGGATATACCACCAATATTTAGCATAATTCGATTTTCACCCATTTTAGAAAAAATCAAATAATCTCCATAAACCGCCAGCGGAGCTCCTTCCCCGCCTGCCGCCAAATGTTTCTGCCTGAAATCACACAAAGTAATAATTCCTGTTTTAACAGCTATATGATCTCCATCACCAATCTGAAGCGTTGCATTGGGATATTCTTTAATTTTATGCAAATGCTTTGGTGCATGAAAAATAGTTTGTCCATGACTTGCAATCAGATCAATTTCTTCAGGTTCGATATTCCAATTAGATAAAGTTTGCAAAATCATTTCTGCATGTTGTGTTCCAACAATTTCATTTAAGATACATACTTTTTGAAGATCGGCATCACGTTTAGAAAACACACTTTTTATTTCTTCACGAAAGTGAGCAGAATATTCAACTGTAGTAAAATTTAAAATTTCCAGACGGGTTTCTGTTCCGGCTCCTTCAAACGAACATAAGGCAATATCGAGTCCATCCATAGATGTGCCGGACATCAATCCAATGATTTTTCGGTTGGATTTTAACCCGATCTCGTATAATTTTCTTATGTTGACATTCATAAAAATTATCTATTACCTAAATATAAGGTCATTTTTTAAAACCTGCATAAAACTGCATTATTTATTTTTATCAGGATGAATAATGCAGGCTTTCTTATTTTGTAATTATATTTGGCGCTCACTCTTTACTTTGATTATCAAATGGCAAGATTAAACTTATTAGAAGAAACCCGATTCGAAAAGCTTCCGGTTACGGTTTATCAAAATCAGCAAATAGCCGCAAAAAATGTTGCAAAAAGAATCGCAGATCTTATTATCAGGAAACAAAAACAGAATGCACCTGCAGTTTTAGGACTTGCAACAGGGGTTACTCCCATTGGCGTTTACGAAGAGCTGGTTAGATTACATAAAGAGGAAGGATTAAGCTTTAAAAACGTAATTACTTTCAATCTGGACGAATATTTCCCGATGCAACCTACTTCACCACAAAGTTATGTTGCCTTTATGAAAGAGAATTTATTCGATCATATTGACATAGATATGAACAATGTTCATATTCCTGATGGAACTCTGGCTATAGAAGATATTCCTGCTTATTGCCTTGAATACGAAAAAAAGATTAGCACTATTGGAGGTCTTGATCTTCAGATTTTGGGAATTGGCCGTACCGGTCATATAGGTTTTAACGAGCCCGGATCTGCACCAAACTCCGGAACCCGTTTGGTTACTCTAGATGATTTAACCAGAAGAGATGCTTCCCGCGATTTTGGAGGTAAAGAAAATGTGCCAACAAAAGCCATTACTATGGGAATTGGAACTATTTTCAAAGCCCGTGAGATTATTTTGATGGCCTGGAATCGCAAAAAAGCTTCCATTATTAAAAAAGCCGTTGAAGGAGAAATGTCATCAGATGTTCCTGCAACCTACCTGCAATTATCAGAACATGTAGAATTTGTTCTGGATCAGGATGCTGCGTCGGAACTAACCAGATTTGATAAACCATGGCTTGTTAAAGATTGTGGATGGGATGAGCAGTTAATAAAAAAAGCAGTTATCTGGCTGGCAAATGAATTGGAAAAACCTATTTTAAAACTAACCGACGAAGATTATAATAATCACGGTATGGCAGAGTTGGCCACAGAAAAAGGTCCGGTTTACAATATCAATATTCATATTTTCAATAAAATACAACATACCATCACCGGCTGGCCCGGAGGTAAAGCAAACGCAGATGATAGTCAGCGACCGGAACGTGCGATCCCTGCAAAAAAACGTGTACTAATTTTTTCTCCGCATCCGGATGATGATGTAATTTCTATGGGCGGAACATTTATCCGGTTGGTTGATCAGAAACACGATGTACACGTTGCGTACCAGACTTCCGGAAATACAGCTGTTTGGGATGATGATGCTTTGCGTTTTGTAGAATTTATTCGCGATTTTGGAAAAACTATTGATCTGGATGTCAACAAGATCGATTCTCTTTACAGTCAGATGCGTAGTTTTTTAGAGAAGAAACAACCCAACCAGGTTGATACTAAAGAAATTCAGGTAGTAAAAGGTCTTATTCGTAAAGGTGAAGCAATTTCCGGAGCAAGGTATGCCGGTTTAAAAGATGATCATATTCATTTTATGGCACTCCCTTTCTATGAACTGGGTAAAACACAAAAAAATCCGGTTTCCGAAGCAGATATTAAACAAACGGCAGAGCTTTTACAAAGCATTAAACCACAACAAATTTTTGCTGCCGGAGATTTTGCAGATCCGCATGGAACACATAAAGTTTGCTTTAATATAATAATCGCGGCTTTAGACCGACTTAAAAATGAAGATTGGATAAAAGATTGTTGGCTTTGGTTGTACCGTGGCGCATGGCATGAATTTGAAACTCATGAAATTGAGATGGCAGTTCCATTATCTCCGCAGGAAGTAGAGCGGAAACGATATGCAATTTTTAAACATCAGTCACAAAAAGATCGTCCTGTATTTCCGGGTGATGATTCCCGTGAGTTCTGGCTCCGGGCCGAAGACCGTACACGCGAAACAGCCCGTGCATATGACCGTTTAGGTATGGCAGAGTATGAGGCTATGGAAGGTTTTGTACGCTGGAGATTCTAAAAATAATTCCCGAAAAGGCCAGGTTTTAACCCGGCCTTTTTTATTAACTTAAAAAATCGCAGATTTAAATTCTTATAACCACCCATGTCTGAACCAGCAATTTTACAAAAATCACCTGCACGTTTATTATCATTAGATGTATTTAGGGGCTTAACTGTCGCCGCCATGATCCTGGTAAATAACCCGGGTGACTGGGGGCATATTTATGCTCCTTTAGAACATGCGGAATGGAACGGTGCCACACCTACAGATTTAATTTTCCCGTTTTTCCTTTTCATTGTGGGCGTTTCTATCAGCTATGCATTAGGCCGCAAAAAAGACGTTCAGGCAGATCATAACAAACTGATATGGACAGCTCTTAAAAGGGCTTTAATATTATTCGGACTGGGTTTATTTTTGAATATTTTCCCAAAAATATTTACAGAACCAATTGAAGCTTTGAAAGGAGTTCGTATTCCGGGAGTATTACAACGAATTAGCGTGGTGTTTTTTATATCTGCTGTCATTTTTATCAAAACGACCCGCAAAACTCAAATCTGGATTTTTGCATCTTTATTGATCGGTTATTATTTAATCATGACACTAATTCCTGTTCCCGGAGTTGATTATGCCAACCTCGAAAAGGAAACAAATCTGGGCGCATGGCTGGATAGAACAATCTTAACCGAAGCACATTTGTGGTCGCAATCCAGAACCTGGGACCCGGAAGGAATATTAAGCACACTTCCTGCAATTGCCAGTGGAATATTTGGAATGCTGGTTGGAACCTGGCTTCGTCGCAAAGATCGTGATGACAGCACAAAAGTCTCCTGGATGTTCACCATTGGAATATTGGCAACAATTTTAGGATTGATATGGGATTTGTTTTTCCCAATAAATAAAGCCTTGTGGACCAGCTCCTATGTTTTGTACTGCGGTGGTCTGGCAACAATGGGATTGGCTTTATGTTACTGGATAATTGATGTTCAGGGATATAACAAAGGAACAAAACCATTTGTGGTTTATGGCGTAAATGCTATCTCCGTATTTTTCCTTTCTGGAATAATTCCCCGTGTCCTAAATCTTATTAAAGTAAAAATGCCGGATGACACAATGGTCAGCTCCAAAGTTTGGATGATGGAAACTTTTTACAACCCATATTTCAGCCCAATTAATGCATCTTTGGCCGGAGCTGTAACATTTATCCTGATCTGGCTTCTAATACTTTGGATTATGTACAGTAAAAAAATCATCATTAAGGTTTAAATATTATATCTTATCTATATCTTCCAGCCCAATAAGTAAACAACTTTTAATTTATATATGAAATCAAACACCAAATTAATTATCTGGTCGGCAGCTCTTGCTTTAGCTGTTTCTGGCTGTGCAACGGTTCAGACAAAAACTGATACCGGGGCCACAGTAGAAACAACGGCAACCCGAATTCCGAGTGCTTTGCCTTTAGACAGCAATGTGGTAACCGGTAAACTGGCTAATGGATTTACTTACTATATCCGCAGAAATACCGAACCAAAAGAAAGAGCTCAGTTGTATCTGGCTAACAAAGTAGGTTCTATTTTAGAAACAGATGATCAGCAGGGTTTGGCTCACTTTATGGAGCACATGAGTTTTAACGGAACTAAAAACTTCCCTAAAAACGATCTTGTTAATTATCTGCAAAAAGCCGGAGTTCGTTTTGGAGCAGATCTAAACGCTTACACAAGTTTTGATGAAACTGTTTATCAGTTACCAATTCCAACAGATGATCCTGAAGTATTTAAAAATGGTTTGCAAATTATGCGTGACTGGGCGCAGGATGCAACTTTAGACGAAGCCGAGATCAACAAAGAACGCGGTGTTGTTTTAGAAGAAAAGCGTTTAGGTAAAGGTGCAGCACAGCGGATGCAGGATAAATATCTTCCTCTATTATTTAACAATTCACGCTACTCCAACCGTTTGCCAATAGGTACAGAAGATGTATTGAAAAACTTTAAGCCGGAAACTATCCGCAAGTTTTATTCAGACTGGTATCGCCCGGATCTTCAATCTTTAATTGTTGTTGGAGACATCAATGTGAATGAGGTTGAAGAAATGATCAAGAATAAATTTTCTGATCTGAAAAACCCTGATCAACCAACTCCAAGAACGAAGTATTCTATTCCTTTAACAGGAAAAAATCAATTTATCGCGGTTACGGACAAAGAATTCCCTGTTACTGTAGCGCAGATCATTATCAAACATCCGGAAACTGTAGTGAAAACTACTGCAGACCTTCGTGATAACATGATTCGTTCTCTTTATAATAACATGACGGCTGCCCGATTCAGCGAATTAACCAAGCAGGCAAACCCACCATATTTACAAGGCGGAAGTAGCATTGGTGGATTTTTAGCCGGATTAGATGCGGCAACTTCTTACGTAGTTGCAAAACCAGGCGAACTGGAAAAAGGATTTAAAACCGTGTTAACAGAAACAGAGCGTATCAAGCGTTTCGGTTTTACACAATCTGAATTAGATCGTGCTAAAACGGCTTTTATGACTGATCAGGAATCTGCTTATAAGGAAAAAGACAAAACATCTTCAGAAAGATTTGTGAATGAGTACCTGCAAAACTTCCTTAACGGGGAAGGCAGTCCTGGTATAACTTATGAATACAATTTTTTCAAAGATAACATAGGCGGTATTCAGTTAAACGAGATCAATAGCGTTGCTAAGAAATATATTACAGATACAAACCGTGATGTGATCATCATGGGTCCTGAAAAAGATAAAGATAATTTACCTTCTGAAACAACTGTAAATAGCTGGATCGCAAATGTATTAACAGAAGATCTTAAACCTTATGTAGATCAGGTTTCTAACAAACCTTTGCTTTCTGCAATTCCTGCGCCGGGCAAAATCAGCAGCGAAACCAAAACAGAATCTCTTGGTATTACTGAATTGAAATTAAGCAATGGCGTTAAGGTAATTTTAAAACCTACCGATTTCAAAAATGACGAAATTCGCTTTACGGCTGTTAGTCCCGGTGGAACATCTTTATATAGTAACAAAGATTACGAGTCGGCTGCAAATGCCGCTGCAATTGTTAACAGAAGTGGTTTAGGTGAATTTAATTCTATTGAATTAACTAAACTATTAACCGGAAAACAATTATTTGTTCAACCCAATATCAGCGAACGCAGCGAAAGCATTTACGGTTCTACAACACCAAAGGATCTGGAAACTGCGTTGCAAATGGTGTATTTATATTTCACGAATCCAAGAAAAGATCCTGAAATGTTTAACGGGATGATTTCTCAAATGAAAGGCGGACTTGCCAACAGAAGTAATGATCCGAACAGTGTTTTTGCAGATACAGTTGCTGCTGTTTTAGGAAATTACAATGTACGCAGAACCGGTCCAACTGTTCAGAAAGTAGATGAAATCAATCTTGACCGGGCGTTTGAAATCTATAAAGAGCGTTTTGCAGATGCAAGTGATTTTACTTTCACTTTCGTAGGAAATTTTGATGCTCAGGAAATTAAGCCAATGCTTGAGAAATACATCGCCAGCCTTCCATCATTAAACAGGAAAGAAGATGCTAAAGATTTAGGAATTAAAACTCCAACAGGAAAAATTCAAAAATCAGTTTTTAAAGGTCAGGAGCCAAAAGCGAGTGTACGTTTAGTCTTTACCGGTGATTATGCTTACAATGAAGCTAACAACAATAAATTAGACGCTTTAGCGGAAGTTTTAACCATTAAATTAATTGAGCGTTTACGCGAAGATGAAGGTGGAGTTTACGGTGTGGGTGCTCGTGCCAACTACACAAAATATCCAACTGGAAGATATAGCATGAACATTTCATTCGGTTGCGGACCAGAGAATGTTGAAAAGCTGATTGCTTCTACTTTAGATGAAATCAGCAAGATCAAAAAATCTGGTGCTCAATCTGTTGACATCGAAAAATTCTTAGCTGAAGAACGAAGATCAACCGAAACTCAAATGAAAGACAATGGTTTCTGGATAAGTTATCTGACTCAATCTGTACAAAACAATGAAGATCCAAAGCAGATTTTAACCTATCTGGAATCATTGAAAAACATAAATCCGGATGCTTTAAAAGCTACCGCGAATCAATATTTAAACGGAACTAATTATATCCGTTTGGTTTTATTACCAGAAGCAAAATAATTCATTTATTAAGATTGCTAAGCCGCTGAGAAATCTCAGCGGCTTTTTTTATATCTAAAATTAAAAGAGTTTGAATTAAGAATGATCAATTTTTAAAAGCTGAAATGTATTTTTGGCATATCGATATTAACAAGAATAATAAACCATGAGTAAAACCTATATCATTAGTGGCGCCGGAAGCGGAATTGGAAGAGCAATTGCAGAAAACCTTGCGGATAACGGACACTCCTGCATTTTGCTTGGTCGCGATGTTTCTAAATTAGGAACCACTGCAGCAGCTTTAAAAGGAACTCACCGGTTTTTAAGCGCCGACATTCGTTCTGTAGAAAGTCTAACTAAAGCTTTCGACAGTATTTCTGAAATAAAAGTGGACGGCTTAATTGCAAACGCCGGTATTGGCGGAGAAAATAATTGGGGCGAATCTGATAGATGGGATGATATTATCTCTACAAACCTTACCGGAACCTATAACTTTGTGAATACTTTTCTACCCCTTTTAGTAAAATCAGATTCAGAATTCAAGCAAATTATTTTAACCTCTTCTGTTCTGGCCAGATTAGGTGTTGCAAATTATTCGGCATATTGTGCCAGCAAAGCTGGTCTATTGGGTTTAATGCGCTCCTGGGCGGTAGAATTCGCACCAGAAAAAATATTGGTCAATGCCATTTGTCCGGGCTGGGTAGATACAGAAATGTCGCAGGAAGGTTTACAGGGAATTGCGGATGGCTTAGAAATGAGCAAGGATGATTTCTATGACATCGCCATGCGTAGTGTTCCACTTGGCAAAATGAGTCAGCCGGAAGAAATTGCTGACTTGGTTGCATACCTTTTAAAACAGAAATCTATAAGCGGACAAGCGCTTGATATTAATAACGGAGCTATTATGAATAGTTAAAAAAATTTGCCGGCTGAATCAACCGGCAATCTTTTATTTAGATCCTGCAGCACTTGCCGGAATTATAGTAGCGGCAGTGGTTTTAATTCCAACCTTATTAGATAATTCACTTTCATTCTTCAGGCGATCTAAAGCAGTAATTACATACGTATATCTGCTGTTTGGACTCACAGAATTATCTGTGTAAGATTTAAGTGTAGAATCAAAAGACAGTTTTAAAATATTTTTAGGATCATTTGTATTAATTTCTTCGCCTTCGTTAAAACGATAAATGACATATCCATAGGCTAAATCTCCATCAGAAGCTTTTAGGGGAGTTTCCCAGTTTAAATCCACACAGTTATTGTAAGCCTTAATTTTCACTTCACGCGGAGGATTTGGAATTACTGCATCCAGCCACATCATTGCAGGCTGTAATGCCGGATATCTATAAAAATCAGTTCGCAAAGAATCATTTACTCCCGCAAGGTTATCTGTTAATGATTTTGAGCTGAAAAACACGCTTCCCTGCACCCGGTTATTATTCCGTAAATAACGTATCTGATCTGGAATTTGCTTGCGGTCTCGCCAGCCTTCACGATTTTCGGCAGCACGGTAAGCAGCCTGACCAATATATAAATGCTTCCCGAATGTATTATTACTCCACCAATCAACAAGTTTTTCATATGGGGCAGCACGGTAATAAAACGGGAAGTAGATCTGTGGATTTATATAATCTATCCAGCCTTCTTTGGTCCATTTTCTGGCATCAGCATATAATTTACTATAGCCATCAAATCCATTGCTTTCAGAGCCATCTGGATCTTGCGACAGATTTCTCCAGATACCAAAAGGACTGATTCCGAATTTCATGAATTTTTTATTCGCATGAATACTGTCTGTTAATGTATGAATCAATGTATCTACATTATGCCGACGCCAATCATCAATATTTGAAAATTCGGAGCCAAACTGATGGTAAGTATCTGTATCATTCAGGCTTTGATTTTTCTCCGGATACGGATAAAAATAATCATCGAAGTGAACGCCGTCTATATCGTAATTTTTTACCACGTCCATAATTACCTGTACGATGTATTCTCTTACTGCAGGAATTCCGGGATTGAATAATTTCTTTCCACCAAAAGTGAAAAACCATTCCGGTTTTTGTTTTGTGATGTGGTAAGGGCTTGTATGCGAATCAATCAAATCAAAAGTTGCCCGATACGGATTAAACCATGCATGTAATTCCATTCCGCGTTTGTGCGCTTCTATAATTGCAAATTCCAGCGGATCATAATAGGGATATGGTGCTAAACCTTGCTTTCCGGTTAAAAACCGGCTCCACATTTCCCGGCCTTTACCATAAAACGCATCTGTTGCCGGACGAACCTGCAACATTATTGCATTTATTCCGCTTCGTTGATGATCATCTAAAATTCGGATCAATTCATTCTTCTGCATTTCAGATGTCAGCCCGGGTTTTGATGGCCAGTCTATATTTACAACGGTTGCTAACCAGGCACCCCGAAACTCACGCTTGGGATTTTCGGGTAATTGGGCAAATACATTTGAAAGAAGAGAAAAGAATATAATGGAAAGAAAAAAGATTTTTTTTGACATGGAGAATTTTGATTGACCGGATTTTAGCAAATATAGCTAAATACCTTAAGTGCCTAAACGCCTTTTCATCAAAAATATGCTAAATCAATTAAATTAAGCACTTTTTTAAAAACGATTTTAGTTTATATACGGCATTAAAAACTATTAAGTTACTTTCCTTTTAGAGTAAATCATCAAATCAATTTGACCGATATCTTGGCCGTTTCTCTTAAAAAGAAAAAATTATTGCCACAAAAATATTACACTTGTATTATAGACGACTTTAAAATCACAATAAAATAAATTTATAAAAGTTATAGCTATGGAAAAAATGGCTCAAATTGAACAGATACGGCTTATTTTTTCATTTTCGGGAATCGAATTTTTAATTGAAAAATATTTTATAATAATTCATACCTTAATAAAAGCTGTGTTAAGATTTGGGAAACTTTCTTCAGCTTTAAAATCATCCCATTTTGTCGGACAATTAAATTGAATATTTAACAGTAATTTAAAGTATGGAACAGGAAAATTTGGAACAACAGCCTCGTAAAAATTCTAACAAAATTTATGTTTTGGTGGCCGTGATACTTGCTCTTTTAGGCACAAATGCGTACTTGTTTTTTAAAGAGAAAAAATCGAGCGAGCGTATTGTTACTATCAGCGATGAGAAATCCAGAATGCAAACTGAAATAGATAAAATTGAAGCTGAATTGGACAATTCTAACAGCAGCAATATTAAGTTATCTGAGCAAATGCAGAAAGAACAGGATTTAGCAAGACAAAAAATTGCTGAATTACGTTCGGCTCTGAAAAAAGGTCAGTTAACACAGGGACAACTTTCCAAAGCTCAGGAAGATATTAAACAACTTCGCTATTTTGTTACCAAATACACTGCAGATATTGAAGGATTAAAGCAACAAAATGCTGCTTTAACAACAGAACGTAATACATTAAGAACCACAGTAGATTCTGTAAGCACTAAAGCCACCAACCTGGAAAAAGTTAATGAAGAACTTAACACGAAGGTAAAGGCCGCAGCAGCGTTAAAAACAGGCAATGTTTCTATCATCCCTTTAAAAGTTAAAAGCAGCGGAAAAGAAACGGATGTTAGTAGAGCAAATACAGCCAAAAAACTACGTATAAACTTCACGGTAGTTAATAATTCTATTGCTGAAAAGGGTATGCATGATATTTATATGCGTATTATAGATCCCAGCGGAAACCTGATTGTTTCTGACAATGGCGGTATGTTTAATGCTGATGATGAGGAGCTGCAATACACTTATAAAACTGCGGTTGAGTTTGCTAATGATGGGAAAGCGTATGCTGTAGACTGGACCAACCCTGGAAGTTTCCAGAAAGGAACCTATACAATTGTACTTTATGCTGATGGCTATACCATGGGTAAAGGTGAAATTTCTTTGAAATAATAAGGCTCAAATACACTTACATAAAAGGCCTCCTGAAAAAAATTCAGGAGGCCTTTTTATGTCTTAACATTTCTTTAAATATTTTTTAACGTAAAGGTATATTAATGTAGAAAGTTGTTCCAATATCCTGCTCCGTTTTGTAGCTGATATTACCTCCCATATTTACCAATGCCTGTTTAACAAAGGCTAAACCTAAACCGGTACCAGAGCTTTTAGTAGTGAAATTTGGAGTAAAAATACGCGAACGTAATCCTTCCGGAATACCGGAACCATTATCGTGAATCTCCAAAAAGGCATTCTTAGCAGTATTATAAAGTTTAATTTTTATAATCCCTTTGCGTATTTCCGGTCTGGCTTCAATAGAATTTTTTATCAGGTTATTAAACACTCTTAAAAGCTGATCTTTATCACCTTTAACAAATATTCCCGGCTTAATTGAGTCATTTAATACAATAGTTGTATGATCTGAGTGACGATAAAGCTCTACAGATTGCTTTATTATTTCCGGAAGAAAAACATCCTCTAAAACCGTGTCAGGCATTTTGGCAAAGTTTGAAAATTCAGAAGCAATATGCGCCAGGCTTTCAATCTGCTCAATAAATGACTTACTGAAACGTTCGAACTTTTTATCAAAATTGGGATCTTTTTCTTTCCAGGATTTCTCTAACAACTGAACACCCAGTTTAAGCGGAGTCAGCGGATTTTTAATCTCGTGCGCAACCTGTTTGGCCATTTCACGCCATGCAGTTTCCCTTTCAGAACGGGCTAGCTTTTGCGTACTGTCATCCAAAGCCGAAATCATGGTGTTATATTCCCGTACCAATTGCCCTATCTCGTCATTCCGTTTCCAAATTATAGGTTCATTTCTACGGCCAATTTGTGTTTCGCTCAAACTTTTCTGTATCAGCGTAAGCGGGCTTGTAATCCGGTTGGCAACAAATACGGCAAAGAAACCAATGGCCATAAATACCAGAGCATACACATTGATGAGCGCATTTATAAAAATGCCGATACGTTCTTCGTAATCACTTTCATTAGAAAAATAGGGTAAACCCAAATAAGCAATCGCTTCATTCCGGCTATTTCTTAATGGAACATAGGCTGTAATAAAGTCCAGCTGCCCAATTTCTTCCTTATTGATAAATTCCGCTTTTTGCAGTTTATTGAGATAAACATAAGCGAGAGAATTGAGCTTGGGTGCCACCAGATCATTTTCATAAATCTTTGGCTGCGTGGTCATCAATAAATCGCCTGAAGTGCTAAATAAATTCAGATCAGATCCATTTAAATCTGCAAAATTATTAAATGATGCCTCAGTTTGTTCGTCATCATTTACAATTCCATTTCTAAAAAGTGCCATATCAAAACTACGGGCAATCTTATTTACCTTATCTAAAATGGTTTGCTCTTGCTGTTCGCGATATTGTTTACTGATATTGTAATACGTAATTACGCCTGTTATAACCAAAGTTAATACAACCGCCGAAACCATAGAAACCTGAATCCTGGTTTTGTAAAGCATTCTGCCGGGAATGAAAATATTATTCCATTTAATATTGCTGAAACGAATATCATAATTGATGAAACTAAACCAAACCCATCTGAAAAGGAACATCAGAAAAGCGAATAGTAAAAGAATCAAAAATATAAATGAAACTGAGGCCAGTTGCGGTAATAATCCGGAAACCTCTTTACTGATAATTATCAGTTTACTTTGGTTGGGCCGGTAAATAAGGTGACTATAAACCTTACCGTTTACATTGCTTTTATCAACAAAAACATAATCGCGAACCTTGCCTGCAAAATCATAATTTGCCAGGTTGTAAATGTACTTTCCATGCTGATTGAATAATCTTCCGTCGTTATAAAAAGCATAGGAATAATTCTTAAACAGCAAATTCTGTTTTACTTTGCCATCAACCAGCAATTCTGGAAATTCATCAATTTCATTTAACGGTTTAGATTTAAGTTCAACAACCAGAGTTCCGGCTTTAAAATCTGCACTTGTAATAGGCAGAATGGCAAAATATCTTTGAAATCCAAAGGTATTGTTAACACGATAAAAGTAATCTGAAACTTTTACCGATCCACTTAAAACCAAATTCTTAAAGCTGTTAAGGTTCACATTTGAATCTGCAGCTATCAACTTCCCGTTGTTTTTAAATTCGTATGATTTGAATTCATATCTCGAAAGATATCCTGAAAAGTAAGTCTTTTGCAAGCGATTAAAAAAATTGCTGTGTTTGGCTATCGGATTTATATAATAATCGGCCACTTTCGGATCTGAAACTAAATTTTGCTCCAGATTTAAAAATTGCAGAACCGCATTCGGATCATCAGACGATATTAATTTGGTTACTAACAGCTTCCGCGATTCATGCTCTTTAATATATTCATTTCTGGACAATTTAAGCGAAGCAATTATCGAAAACAATAGAATAGCACCAATAAATAACCCAAGGTTAAACTGTTTCCGATTATTGTAATATGCCCAGCCCAGGCAAAAAATAATTCCGGCAAATAAAATGAAAAAGGTTGTAAAGTTTTCCTGCCACATATTATAAATCACAGCTAATGTCAATCCTGCTAAGAACAAAAGCAACCGCTCATGCTGCGTAATATTCAAGGTATCTGCAAGTACAAAAACTGTATTGATAAGGAGGTAAATACTCAATGCCGAAAAACAAAATATCAGAATTCCCAACCAACTTACCCAGTTTAGGTTTAATATATTACTTACATCAAAACTTATATTCGAGTTGGTGATCAGACCAAAGAAAATCTCATCGGTTACAAATGCAACAGCACAGATTGCCAATAACAGAGTAATTATTATGCTGAAACTTAATAACCTGGAAGCAGGTTTACGTGTAAAAAATATCCGGAAGCGGTAACTAAAAATGTAGGCTATTAACCAGGTAAAAGAAAGTACATTTAAAAGCAGACTGCCAACGGAAGGACTAAAATAACTGGACGCGTAATATCTGGGATTAAATATTTCCAGGTCAAAATGATTTTCAAACCACGGGCTCGAAAGATCGAATAATCTAAATCCCAGTAAAAAGAATGCAAGAAAAACAATTGAGGTTTTAACAAAACCTCTGCCGGCTATCCAGTTACATAAATGATTGATGAAAATTAAACAAAAAATAACGGCCAAAATCCACATCCATAATTCAAGTCCCGAATAAAAAATATTGGTAGCCGTTGGTTTTAACTTAACCGAAAAAAGGTATTTACCATCACTGTTGCGAATATTATAAACATTTTTATCCTTTAATTTAGCAATATCCAGATTATTAACTTTTATCAGATCCGGAGAAAAAATGTTTTTTAGATACTGATTTTGATAGGGATAATTGTATTTGACCGGAATACAGGCTACAACGGCAAAATCACCCTGGGTTTGCTTTATTATTTCATACCAGCCATTTTTCCAGGATACAAAAGAACTGCCTTCCCGAATGGATTTATCAGACTCAAAAAGTATGCGGACACCACCCCAAAATTTTAATTCGCCATTTTTATAGGTGAGAAAGGTTATATTATGCTTATCGGTAAATTCAGGAATGATAGACTGAGCCCATTCTTCATTTTTATCAATAGTGCGAAGAGAATCGAAAATTGCCGGATCATTGATGAACTTTTTAACAAATTCTTCCTTTTTATGAAGATTGCTTTCTATTTTCCCGGCATCTATTTTTAAAATTTCTTCCTTATTAAAAGTAAGGTTTATGGTTACGGCGGTAAAAGCAAAACCTAGGGCAAGCACAAAAAGAAGTATTCGAATTTTTAAAGCTCCGCTCAAGCGCATATTTTTTTAGTAAAAATAGAATAAAAAACAACAGGGGCTCAAAAATTGAACCCCTGTTGCCTAAAAATCAATATTTTTCTTAATTCAAAACGGCACTTTGCGTTTCAACGGTACGATTTACTTTTTTGACCAAACCCTGCAATACATTACCGGGACCAACTTCTGTAAATGAAGTAGCGCCATTTTCTAACATATGCAAAATTGTTTGTGTCCACCTAACCGGGCCGGTTAATTGAGAGATGAGATTGTGTTTAATAGATTCCACATCTGTATAAGGTTTTGCATCTATGTTTTGATAAACCGGACAAATGGGCTCATTAAATTTTGTGTTTTCTATAGCACTTCTTAACTCTACTCGGGCAGCTTCCATTAATGGAGAATGAAAGGCACCGCCGACGTTTAATTTTATAACTCTTTTTGCGCCAGCTTCAGTTAACAACTCGCATGCTTTATCAATTCCGGCAATTGAACCAGAAACAACTAATTGTCCGGGGCAATTATAATTTGCCGGAACCACAACTTCACTTATTCTCTGACAAATATCTTCAACTGTAAAATCATCCAAACCCAAAACTGCAGCCATTGTTGATGGCTGAATTTCGCAGGCTTTTTGCATGGCATTTGCTCGGGCGGCAACTAGTTTTAATCCATCTTCAAAAGATAAAGCTCCAACAGAAACCAATGCGGAGAATTCGCCTAAAGAATGACCCGCAACCATATTCGGTTGAAAATGCTCGCCCAATTCTTTCGCCATAATTACTGAATGCAAATAAATGGCTGGTTGTGTTACATTGGTTTGTTTCAAATCTTCATCAGTTCCATTAAACATAATGTCTGTGATTCTGAAACCTAAAATATCATTTGCTTTCTCAAACAGTTCTCTGGCTTTTTCAGATTGCTCGTAAAGGTCTTTTCCCATTCCTACAAACTGCGCTCCCTGTCCGGGAAATATATAAGCTTTCATATTTCTGTTTTGCTGTAAATAATTTGGATTTTAAATTTTGAACTAACCCAGACTTGCAGTTATTAAGCGTAAAAACTCGGCTCTGGTCTTTTCGTTCACAAATTCTCCTGTAAAAGCAGAAGTTGTAGTAACCGAGTTTTGTTTCTGTGCGCCACGCATAGATAAGCATAGATGACGGCACTCAATAACCACGGCAACTCCCGCCGGATCTAATGTATTATGCAGACAATCGCGAATTTCGTTAGTTAAACGTTCCTGAACTTGTAAACGGCGGGCGAAAGCATCAACCACACGAGGTATTTTGCTTAAACCAACAATATGCCCGTTTGGAATATACGCTATATGCGCTTTACCAAAAAATGGCAGCATATGATGCTCGCACATTGAGTAAACCTCAATATCTTTTACCACAACCATTTGGCTGTAATCTTCTTTAAACATGGCACTGCGCAGAATTTCATCCGGCTTAATATCATATCCATGCGTTAGAAACTGAAGCGCTTTAGCAACGCGTTCGGGAGTTTTTAATAAACCTTCCCGGTTTGGATCTTCGCCTAATTTGGAAAGAATTTCAGAGTAATGACTGGCAATACTTTCTATTTTCCGTTCATCATACCGGTCAACTTTCTGATAACCCAGAACTGTCTCCTCGTCTTCGTCCATTAAATGATTTATAGCATCAATTTTCATTTACTTCTATTTAAAGATTATTCTCCCAGATACTCTACAAAGTTATTTTCTGTTTCGTAGAGTTTCACAGAATGCAATTTAGCACCCTGAGTTTCAACATGTGTCTTTAGTTCGTCAAATATTGCTACCGCGAGAACTTCTGTTGAAGCCATTTTGCCTTTCATAAAATTAACATCCAAGTTGATGTTTTTATGATCGAGCGCTTCAATAACATATTTTTGAATAATAATTTTTAACTCTTTTAAATCAATTACAAATCCAGTTTGCGGATTAATCTCACCTTTTACGGTTACAAACAATTCGTAATTATGACCATGCCAGTTAGGGTTTGAACATTTGCCAAATACTTCCAGGTTTTGCTGGTCGGTCCACTCTTCACGAAACAGCTTATGCGCTGCATTAAATCTCTCTCTTCGTGTAATATAAATCATTCTCAATTAAATTAACGGCACAAATATACTCAAACTGATTACATGCCCTAAATACAAAACGTGTTGAATTGTTATCTTCGCGTAATGAAAATTCTTCTGGTTGCAGCCACACTTGCAGAAATACAGCCATTACTGGATAATCTGAAGCTGAAAAGCAGCAATGCAAGTGCTGAAATCAATATTCATAACATCAGTTTTCTAATTACAGAAGTTGGAATGGTTGCCACGGCATTTTCATTGGGCCGATTTTTAGCAGCCAATTCATTTGATCTGGCCATTAATATGGGAATTGCCGGAAGTTTTGACCTTGATCTGAAACTGGGAGAAGTAGTAAAAATTACTGAAGATACTTTTGCAGAGCAAGGTGCCGAAGATGGTGATGATTTCATAAGCATAGATCAGTTAGGTTTTGGAGATTCTACTTTTACAGGAAAATCGGATCTAATTATTAATCCGTCCTTACTTGAAAATTTAAAATCGGTAAAAGCTATTACAGTAAACAAAGTTCACGGAAATGAACTTACAATTATGAAAACGCTTTCGCGAGTTAATGCTTCAGTTGAAAGTATGGAAGGTGCCGCATTTTTTTATGCCTGCAATCAATACAATTTGCCTGCTATTCAGATCCGCTGTATTTCTAATTTTGTAGAAAGGCGTAATCGTGAAAAATGGGATATCGGCCTTGCCGTAAAAAATCTTAATAACTTTGCCATGGAATTTTTAGAATCAATACCGAATACTTAAACATGAAATTAACGCTTGGCTTTTCTCCCTGCCCAAATGATACTTTTATTTTTGATGCGATGATCCATCAGAAAATTGATACCGAAGGACTAGAATTTGAGGTATCATTTGATGATGTGGAAACCCTGAACCAAAAGGCCTTTAATCAGCAATTGGATATCAGCAAACTCAGTTTCCATGCTTATGCTTATGTCACCGATAATTATGTTTTGCTGGATTCAGGCAGTGCGCTCGGATTTGGGGTGGGACCGCTTTTGATCTCCAAAAAAGAAATTGAAAACCCTAACAGAGCACTGGAAAGCTTAAAAATCGGGATTCCCGGAAAATATACAACAGCAAATTTCCTGCTCGGGCTTGCCTATCCGGAAGCTCAGAACAAAAAAGAATTGGTTTTTTCTGAAATTGAGGAAGAATTGTTAGCGGATAAAATTGATGTAGGACTAATTATCCATGAAAACCGCTTTACTTATAAAGAACACGGATTTAAAAAAGTACGAGATCTGGGCGAGTTTTGGGAAGAGTTAACAAGCTGTCCGATTCCTTTAGGCGGCATTATGATTCGCAGAGAATTGTCTGATGAAGTAAAACAAAAAGTCAACCGCATCATCCGCCGCAGCGTAGAATTTGCTTTCGCGAATCCAAAATCAGGAATTGAATTTATCCGTTCTCATGCTCAGGAAATGAGCGAAGAAGTGATGTACAAACACATTGAATTGTACGTAAATAAATATTCCATTGATTTGGGAGAAGAAGGTCGCAAAGCAGTTTCCGTTTTGTTTGAAGGTGCAGCAACACTTGAAATTATCCCAAAGACAACAAAAAGTTTATTCTTATAATTTTATAAAATGATAATCATAACCGGCGCCGCAGGCTTTATTGGAAGTTGTTTAGTTCAAAAATTAAATGACGAAGGGTATTTGGACCTTGTATTGGTTGATGATTTTTCACATCCTGAAAAGAATAAAAATTTTGAAGGTAAAAAATTCTCACGCAAGGTAAACCGCGATGAGTTTCCGGAATGGTTAAAAGCCAATCAGCTGCACGTCCAGTTTGTTTTTCATATCGGCGCCAGAACAGATACTACCGAATTTGACAGGGAATTATTCAAGCGCCTGAATTTAGATTATACAAAGCAGATTTGGAATATTTGCGTGGAGTTCGGATTACCTTTTGTGTATGCATCCTCGGCGGCAACTTACGGTTTGGGTGAAAACGGATATGATGATGATGAATCGAAAATTCCATTATTAAAACCATTAAATCCGTATGGCGATTCTAAAAATGACTTTGATATTTGGGCTTTGAAACAAGAGAGAAAACCATATTTCTGGGCGGGATTAAAGTTTTTTAATGTTTACGGTCCCAATGAATTTCATAAAGGACGGATGTCTTCTGTTATTTTTCACACGTTCAACCAAATCCGTGAAACCGGATCCATGAAGTTATTTAAATCGCATAAAGCGGAGTATGAAGATGGCGGGCAGATGCGTGACTTTGTCTATGTAAAAGACGTTTTGAATGTCCTTTACTTCCTGATGCATCACCGTAAAAATTCCGGAATTTATAATCTCGGTTCGGGAACGGCCCGGACCTTCAGAGATCTGGCAGAAAATACATTCAGAGCTTTAGACATTGAGCCTTCTATTACCTACATTCCAACGCCTGAGGATATTCGGGAAACCTATCAGTATTTTACGGAAGCCAAAATGGATAAACTGCGTTCAATAGGCTATTCTCTGCCGTTCTACAGCCTTGAAGAAGGTATTGAAGATTACGTGAAGGATTATTTAGTACAACACAAATATCTATAGATCATCCCGCAGATTTTCGATATGCTGTACACTTAAACGCGATGAAATTGATGAAGCTAATAGGGAAACAGTAATAACGGTTCCAAAAACGAGAATAAAATCCATCCACTTAAGCGTTATAGGATAAGCACTTGTAATTAAATTCATTGATCCCATTTTTATGAAGCCGAAATGTTGCTGCAACAGGCAAAATGAATAACCTACAATCAAACCAATTACGCAACCAATCATCGAGATCATCATTCCTTCGGTAAAGAAAATACCGCGAATAAGGTTTCTGTTGGCACCCAAACTGCTTAAAACAGCAATATCTTTCCGTTTATCAATTACCAGCATGGTTAATGAACCAATAATATTGAAAATGGCAATTACCAGAACAAAGGTTAAAATAAGGAAGATGGCCCATTTTTCTGATTGGAGAATTTTATACAATAACTGGTTTTGCTGACTCCGGTTTTTGACCACATACGCTTTGCCCAATTGTTTCTGAATATCCCGCTGAATTTTATCTAAATCATCCGCATTTTTAACATTCAATTCTATAAACGAAAGGTTTTTCTCTTCATTTAGCAATTCACGGGCAAATCCAAGCGGCACTATCACCAGATCATCCATGTCTTGTTGTGACTGAATTACTCCAGCCGGGCGAATTGCCTTCACATTAAATTCCTCTGCCGGATTCATGGAATTCTGAGCACCTTTTTTGGGAGAATAAATCTCAATATTCCTGAACTCATCTTTAATATTCACCGAAAGGTAACTTTGAACGGCTGCACCAATTACCGCAAAATTATCTCCTTTATTTTTGAGAGTAAAACTTCCATCGATAATCATGCTGTCCAGATTTTTCTCTTTCACATAATCATCTGATACGCCTTTAACCAAACCAATAAATTGGCCGCTATCATATCTTAACAGAGCTTTTTCCTGCAATACTTCGGTATAATTTAAAACGCGACTGTCTTTTTTTATGGCTAGGAATTGTGCTGTAGATGGATCAAAAGTTTTGCCTTCGGCAGGTTCAATTCTTAATTCGGGAGTAAAAGTGTTGTAAAGCGATAAAACAAGAGTTTCAAAACCATTAAAAACCGATAAAATGATAATTAATGCCGCACTGCCCACAAAAACACCAAGCATAGAAATTCCGGAAATGAAATTTATGGCGTTGACAGATTTTTTTGAAAATAAATACCGGCGGGCGATGTAATTGGAAACTCTCATGAAGGACGCTAAGATACTATTTTATAAAATTCTGATATTTGAATACCATCTAAGGTTTAGTTTAAAAATGGATTATTCACTTTCTCAAATCCAATAGTTGTCGACGGTCCGTGTCCGGGATAAACTTTAACCTCATCTGGCAGCGTAAATAAATTCTCGCGAATGCTTTTCAGTAACTGATCATGATTTCCTCCCGGGAGGTCTGTACGGCCAATACTTTGGTAAAATAAAACATCACCACCAATTACAAACTTATCAGCTTTGCTGTAAAAACATAAATGAGCCGGCGAATGCCCCGG
>JBBRCI010000019.1:0-38499 GCA_038204935.1 Sphingobacteriales bacterium
TAAGGAATTGGTAGAGCTTGATTATTCTTATTGAGAACGCATAAGACTTAATTGAATTACATTGTCGGTTCTCATAAATTAATTCTTAATTCTTAATTTTAATTTCAAACAGCTTATCCCAACTTTTACCCGTTACAAAAAGGCGTTTGCCCTTAGCATCCCAGGCGATACCATTTAAAACGTCTGCTTCTAAATTGCGGGTTGGGTATAATCCAGACATATCTAATTCCCCTGTAACCTGACCGTTTCGGGGGTTTATTATGATGATGCGATCGGTCTGCCAAACATTTGCGTAGATCTGCCCATCAATACACTCAAGCTCATTGATCTGGGAAACAGGACCATTATTATCGTAAACTTCTATAAATCCTTCCTGGTTGTAAGTGTCTTTATTTAAAATATAAATTGTGTTTGTTCCATCAGAATTGTAGATCTGTTTTCCATTGAAACACAACCCCCAACCTTCACGCGGATACTGAGAATTAAACTGTCTAAGCAATTTCAACGAGTTTAAATCATATACAAAGCCAATGTTCTCTCTGTAGGTTAGTTGCAAAATTTTATCATCAACTATTGCTATTCCTTCCGCAAAAATAGATTTATCCACATCCGTTTTTTGAAGTACTTTGCCTGTTTTGATCTCTACCTTACGCAAACTTGAATACCCCGTATCTTCAGTATTTCCTCCATCACTTTCGTACAAAAATCCATTGTGATATTCTAATCCTTCCGTAAAGGAAGTCACATCATGATTGAATGTATTTACAACCTGATAAGAAAATTTTTTAGGCACCAAGGTAGATTTTAATATAATGTTTGTGCTGATTTCTTCCGGCTCCGCTCCCGCTTTGTAAATTTTTGCGGTTATGGCCCTTAAACCAAGAGGCATACTATCGGTAGGAATTTTAACGGCTTGTATATTTGCCGATTTGATCAATTGCTTCCCATCGGAGAAATAAACAATAGAATCAACTTGTTTATCGGGCAAATTCAGTTCAAGATTAACCGGTTCGCCTAAATTAACGGAAATGCCTGCCTCCGGACTTACAAATGTGGAAGCATTTGATTTTTTCGAATCCGAATTACAAGCTGAAAGAAAGATTATTAAAACCGGAAGAGGGATGAAAATTCTAAATTGCATTTGATTTTTTTTGCGACTAATATAAATAATTTGATTTAGCTACCGGGCCAGAATGCGTCTTCAATATGCCTGAGTTGGTGATTTCCGGATTTATCAAACAATAAAGATATAATATCAAACCGAATTTCGCCCTTGTGGCTCATTAAGTGAATATATTCTTCTGCGGCCAGTTCCATTTGTTTTTGTTTAGAGGCATTCACAAAATCTTCCGGCTGCCCAAAGAAATTTCCCGACCGGGCTTTTACTTCCACGAAAATGATTTTACGTTCTTTATATACAATCAGGTCGATCTCAGATTTTTTGAACGTCCAGTTTTCTTCTAATATTTCGTATCCGGATTTTTCTAAAAATTCTTTGGCGAGAAGTTCTCCCTGATGACCAAAAATATTGTGCTTGGCCATTCAGTTAAGTTTTTGAGAAAAAAATAAAAGGAAACATCAATATCAGCAAAGCATTTCGTTTAATATTCGTTTCACTTCTGCTATCTCTTTTGCGGTCAATTTGCTTATCTGGCCTAATATCCTCAATTTATCAACTGTTCTAACTTGATCTAACATTATATAACCTTTGTCATCCTTCACTTTACAAATCACTCTTGTAGGATAAGGTTTAATTGTATGGGTTATAGGGGCAATTATTACTGTTTTGATATATTGATTCATTTCATTTGGCGAAATAATAACGCATGGTCTGGTTTTGTTAACCTCACTTCCTTTCGTCGGATCCAAATTTATCCAATGAACTGAATATTGGTTTATTTCCATGTCCAATCTTTCAGATTCTCATCTTCAAACAAATCGTCAATCTCAAGGTCATCGTCTTTCCTTTCCGCCATTTTCTTAAACGCATCTGCCCAGCCTTTCCTCTTATTTGTATTCTCTGGCCTGATAACAATTGCATCGTCTTTTACTTCTATTATAACTTCTTCTTCGATTGAACAAAGCTTTAGAAGTTTTTTTGGAAGAATTACACCTTTAGAGTTACCAATATTTCTAATTGTAGTTCGCATAATTAAAGTTATAACAAATAATAACATTTAAAAATCAGATTTTAAGAAAATGCTCTAGAAAAAAACCTTACTTCACTATTACAGAACCCAGAAACTGAGAAATTCCTTTTTCTACTTCTTTGATTTGAAGATAGCGACGCATTAAAATTGTCTGATTATCTATATCCGTTTCCAACTGAATTTCATCTCGGATATTTTTTAGAATGTGATCCACTTTTCGTTTTTTGAGATGAAAAATTCCACCTAAAATGGTGGCTCTTAAGTTTTCGGTTTCATCCTTCACGTAAATTTTCCGTTTGGCGAACCAGTTTTCGCTAAGCTGATAAGGAGAAGAAACTAAAGAAATAGTCAAATCGGCAATTTTCCGATTGCTGTGTTTAATAAAATCCTGATCTGAAGGCAATTCACCGGCTTCCAATTTTGCTTTATATTCGGCCATAATCAGTTTGCATTCCGGATTATCAAATTCTACATCAGCCAAATTTGAAATAACATACGGCGCAATGTATGTATCAGTTATCCCATCCCAGTGAACCAGTTCATGCCCATAATTTAAGAGCAAGCGAATAATTTCTTTTTCCTGAAATTCATCAGTCTCCGAAATATTCAGTATATCATCAGGTTGTGAATGCAAATCTGCAGGTGGTTCATCTGGATGCTGATTAGATGCTGAATAGCTTTTGTTGGTTTGTCCGTCTTTTTTAGCTTTCGCGGAGCGCATTTTATTGAGCTCAGAAATTAAAGACCGTTCTTCAATCTGCAGCAGAGAACTACACTCGCGGATAAAAACCGATGCTTTAATACTATCCGGAATTTTAGCGATACTCTCAACCACTTCGCGAATCATTCCGGCCTTTTTTATCGGATCATTGCCGGCATCTTTTAAAAGTATGGAGGTTTTAAAAAGAATGAAATCCTTTTTATTTTGATCGATATAAGTTTTGAAGGCCGAACTTCCGTACTTCTGAACGTACGAATCCGGGTCATGACCGTCAGCAAATAAAACCACTTTTACATTTAATCCTTCTTCCAGAATCATATCCAAACCTCTTAAAGAAGCTTTAATTCCGGCCGGATCTCCATCATAAAGTATGGTTATATTTTTAGTGAAGCGACCAATCAATCTGATCTGTTCAACAGTAAGCGAAGTTCCCGAAGATGCTACCACATTTTCAACTCCAGCCTGGTTTACAGATAAAACATCGGCATAACCTTCCACCAGGTAACAGTTGTCTTCATCGCGAATAGCTTTTTTAGCAAAAAACAATCCGTAAAGAATATTTGATTTATGATAGATTTCGCTCTCCGGTGAGTTCACATATTTGGGAACTGCTTTATCCGTTTTTAACGTGCGACCACCAAAACCAATAACTCGTCCGGTAAAACTATGGATCGGGAACATCACGCGACCTCGGAAGCGATCGTACAATTTATCTCTATCCTTGCGGATGGTTAATCCAGTATCTTCCAGAAACTCCAGATTATAACCTTCGGATATTGCTTTCTGTGTTAACGCATCCCAAACATCCGGAGAGTAACCTAACTCAAACTTTTTAATTATATCTTCCCGGAATCCACGCTCAGTGAAATAACTTAAACCTATGGATTTCCCTTCATCAGTTTCCAGCATTTGCTGCTGAAAAAATTTAGCCGCCCAGGCAGAAACAATAAATAAACTTTCCCGCCTGTCATTTACAGCCTGTGCTTCCGGCGAAGCTTCAATTTCTGCAATTTCTATATTGTATTTATTGGCCAGATAACGAAGCGCATCCGGATAGGTTGCCTTTTCGTGCTCCATAATAAAGCGCACCGGGTCTCCGCCTTTGCCGCAACCAAAACATTTAAAAATTCCTTTGTTTACCGATACATTAAATGAAGGCGATTTCTCATTATGAAAAGGGCATAGCCCAATCAGGCTGGTACCTCTTCGTTTTAAATTAACGAAATCGCCAACAACTTCATCTATTCGCGAAGTCTCAATAATTTTATCTACGGTTTCTTGTGGAATCAAAATGTTTTTCAAAGCGCTAAAATACAGAATTGTGAAAGAATTGGAAAGATTAAGAGTTTTAACTTTTTTGAAAATAAATTAATTATATAATTGCATTATTCACCGCACCCCGGTAAATTGCATCAGCAAATCGATTTCAATAAAGAAGTTATTGGAGGGAAGTTTGGAAAACTTTAAAAACCTTATGACTGTATCTTATAGAAAATATCTTTTTGCATTTATTTTATTTGTAATGATGATTAGCATGGTTATACCAAATGATCTCAAACGGTATTTCGCAATTGCAATCCTATTTTTAGCAATTGCGCAATTTTGCTATTTATTTTTTTACTGGAGAGAATGGTTTCTGAAGGTTGGAACCGGTGTAATTATCGCCATGTTATTAGCGTTGGCTATTGTTTTAATTGGCCGACTCTTTTAGATAAGCCCACGGAAATTGGCTCACCTTTGGCTTGTCCAAATCTGACCCGATCTTTGCAAACTGAAAGAGTGATAAAATTACAATTTTTAACCTATCAGGTTTCTAAAACCTGCAACTTAGTAAACCTATCAGGTTTTGAAAACCTGATAGGTTTGTTAAGCGAAAACCTACTAGCCTTTTTAAAAATTAATTCTCCATTTTATAACCCTTATGAACAATTAAAAAACTGGCTCTTTCTTCCTTTTTAAACGGAATATCCCAGTTTCCCTGATAAGTTATTTTAGTTGGCAATAAGGTTTGGTCTTCGCAGAAATAACCCAGTTCAATATTCATTTGCACATCAAAATCAAAAGCCAGGTTATCCAGTTTCATATCTACATACCTTCCCAAAATTTGGAAAGAACGCATATCAAAAATGGTAGTAAGCTCCTTGATCATGATTCCATCTTTTGTCCAGTTAGAAAGCTCGGGCTTCATGCTCACCTTAAAACGATAAACGGGAATAGAATCCAGATAGGTTCCTTTATAAAACGAATAGTTATAATATTGACGCATATTGCTGGTAAAAATTTGCGTTTTGTTGCTAATGAAAGGCACGCCTTTTATCGGTCTTCCCGGACTAAAAATCAATTGTTTTAACTTGTCTTTATATGATTCGTTGCTTTCTCCTTTTACATCAGATATTGGAGCCGAATTAGCAAAACCTGAATTGTAAGCATTCATGAAAATATAATCGAACATTTCTACTGTGTACAAACTGTATTTCCCATTGCGCTTATAAATTTTCCCGGAATCCTGCTTTGCCAAAATTTTCATTTTATCTGCTCCAAAATTACGATGACTAATCTTCCGGTAAATTTTCCCTGAAACATCATTTTTCTTATCGTAAGTAAAAATGCGATCCTCAGCGGTAAAAGAATATTTTTTCATATTCCTGAAAGCCTGGTAAAAGCTTGTATCCCGTAAAATCTCATCTATAAAAGTCTGCTCCGTTAAACGGGATGAAGTGATATTTACAGCAGAATCAATGGTGATTGTTAAAACTGTATCCGGATTAAATCTGGGAATTTGCTGAGCAAACGTTATTGAAAAATATCCTGTTAAGGCAAAAACTAATAGTATTTTCTTCATTTCTAATTAAACAAAAAGCCTTCCATCTGTATGAAAGGCTGTAATATCATATTGGCCAAAAGTTAGTTTAATTCCCTAATTGCTTTATAGCGATGTAAGCCATTAAACCTGTACTTAAACCCAATGCATTCTCATCAACATCAAAATTTGGCGTGTGAACAGAAGCGGTGATTCCACGTTCTTCATTTCTGGTTCCCAACCTGTAAAAACAAGCATCGGCAACCTGAGAATAATAAGCAAAATCTTCTGCGGCCATCCAAATATCCAGATCTTCAACGTTTTCTTTACCTAAATATTCTTCGGCGTAAGTCCGAACCTCCGCTGTTAATTTTTCTTCATTTACCAAAAAAGGATAACCACGGACAATTTTAAAATCGCAACTACCACCCATTGCTTCTGCAATTCCTTCGGCCATTTTTTTCATTTTCTCATGTGCTTTTGCACGCCAGTCTTCATCCATTGTCCGAAAAGTTCCTTCCAGAAAAACTTCATTTGGAATAATATTGGTCGCACCATTGGCGGTTACTTTTCCAAAGGAAAGCACAGAAGGAATTTTCGGATCAGCCACACGGCTTACAATTTGTTGTAAAGCAATAATAATATGAGAACTGATCAGAACAGGATCAATATTTTGCTGAGGCTGAGCGCCATGTCCGCCTTTGCCATGAACAGTCACATAAATTTCATCGGTTGATGCCATATATTTCCCGGAACGGAATCCAACCTTTCCAGTCTGGATCAAAGGCATCACATGCTGACCTATTACAGCTTGTGGTTTTGGGTTCTCCAAAACACCTTCTTTGATCATTATGCTCGCTCCTCCGGGAAGTTTTTCTTCCGCTGGCTGGAAAATTAATTTAACGGTCCCGGCAAATTCTTTTTTAAGATTTGTAAGAATTTTGGCTGTTCCCAGTAATGACGAAGAATGCACATCATGTCCGCAGGCATGCATAACTCCTTCGTTAACCGATTTATATTCTACTTCGTTACTTTCTATAATGGGTAAAGCATCCATATCCGCACGCAAAGCAACAACCGCATCCGAAGGTTTTTCGCCTTTTATTAAAGCAACAATACCAGTGTCAGCCATGCTTTGATAGTCAATACCGAGTTCATCCAGCTTAGATTTGATGAATGCAGAGGTTTTATATTCATGAAATGAAAGCTCCGGATTGGTATGTAAATGCCTGCGGTTGGCAATAACATCCTGATGAATATTTGCCGCAAGCAAATGGATCTGATCTTTTAGCATGCTTATTTAAGATAAATTTTTTCGGAAAATATAAAGAGTGAAGGATATAGATTGCGTAGTTTATACATAAACTTTTCGGCTTCAATCCGGGTACGAAAATCTCCGACTCTTATTTTGTAATTAGGCTGTTCATAACTCACGTAAGCACCTACAGTTGGGTAGATTGCCTTGAATTTACTTTGCTCAGCGTAAGCTGCTTTACGGTCGTTGCCGGAAAAAATCTGAACACGAAAGCCTTTGTCTGTTAGGTTTGGTCCGCCCCCATTACTTTGCCGGCTCAACTCTAATCTGCGTGCAATTAAACTATCAATTTGCGGATCTTTATTTACTTCTACTTTTCCAACCTGCTGGGAGTAAGCATTATTAAAAATTAAAATTCCGGCAAATAGTATAATCAGTTGCAGTACTTTCATTCAAATAAAGGATTTAAAATCAGAAAACCTGCATTTCAGATTGATTTGCAGGTTTCCTGATTGGTTTATGCCACGCCCATTCCGTGGCAATTCTTATATTTTTTTCCGCTTCCGCATGGGCAAGGATCATTCCGGCCAATTTTATTTTCAACCCGGATTGGCTGCGTTTTTTGCAACTCGCGTGTATCATCAACCGGAACTCCGTTTGCGGCTGTAGCTAACTCTGGTTTAGAAACTTTAAGCTTGCTTAAATCCTGTTTTGGTTGCGGGCGTGCCTCACGAACCTCATCAGATTGCTGATTTGGAATATTTCCTTTAAATAAGAAACTTACTATCTCTTTATTTACGCTGGCAAGCATTTCTTTAAACAAATTGAAAGCCTCCATTTTATAAACAATCAATGGATCTTTTTGCTCGTAAACGGCATTCTGAACAGATTGCTTTAAATCATCCATCTCCCGCAAGTGTTCTTTCCATGATTCGTCTATTAATGCCAGAACAACACTTTTCTCAAAAGTTTTGAAAACCTCTTTACCTTCTGATTCTACTGCTTTTTTCAAGTTTGTAGCAACCTGCACCTGACGAACTCCGTCTGTAAAAGGAACCACAATGTTCTCAATATAATCTCCACGGTCTTTTAATACATCTTTTAATATCGGGAAAGTCTGATGAGCAATTGCAACAGATTTACGGTGATAGAAATCATTTACGGTATGGAAAATCTTATCCGTTAAATTGTTGATGGAAGTATCAGCAAATTCTTTCTCACCAATTTCCGGATCTACAGAAAAAATTCGGATGACCTCGAGTTGAAAACCTTCAAAGTTTCCTTCTTCTTTATACTGAGTAACTACATCTTCAACAACATCAAAAATGGTATGACTCAAATCAACATCCAAACGTTCGCCAAACAATGCATTCTTCCGCTTTGCGTAAATAACAGAACGTTGAGAGTTCATTACATCATCATACTCCAGCAAACGCTTACGTATACCAAAGTTGTTCTCTTCTACTTTACGTTGTGCACGCTCAATAGATTTGGTGATCATTGAATGCTGAATTACTTCACCATCTTCGATTCCCATACGGACCATGATATTTGAAATTCGCTCTGAACCGAACAAACGCATCAGATCATCTTCCAGTGAAACAAAGAACTGAGTAGTTCCCGGGTCTCCCTGACGACCGGAACGACCACGCAACTGTCTGTCTACACGACGGGATTCATGTCGCTCTGTACCAACAATTGCCAGACCGCCAGAACCTTTAACACCAGGGCCTAATTTAATATCTGTACCACGACCAGCCATATTGGTTGCAATGGTAACTGTTCCAGGCAGACCGGCTTCGGCTACAATATCCGCTTCTTTTTGGTGCAACTTAGCGTTCAACACGTTGTGTTTGATACCACGAAGTTTCAGCATTCGACTAAGCAATTCAGAAATCTCCACGGAAGTGGTACCCACCAAAACCGGGCGTTTCGCTTCTGTAAGCTTAGTAATTTCATCCGCAACAGCGTTATACTTTTCACGAATGGTACGGTAAACCATATCTTCCTGATCTTTACGGAGCATTGGAACGTTTGTAGGAATTTCTACCACATCCAATTTATAGATCTGCCATAACTCACCTGCTTCGGTGACTGCAGTACCCGTCATACCACATAATTTATGGTACATCCGGAAATAATTTTGAAGAGTGATGGTTGCATAGGTTTGCGTGGCATCCTCCACTTTAACATTCTCTTTTGCTTCTATAGCCTGGTGTAATCCGTCAGAATAACGACGGCCATCCATGATACGTCCAGTTTGCTCATCAACAATTTTAATTTTGCCTTCGTCGATGATATATTCTACATCTATTTCAAATAAAGTATAGGCTTTTAATAACTGATTTACAGAGTGAATACGCTCAGATTTAATAGAAAAATCACGCATTAATTCATCTTTCTTTATTACTTTTTCCTCTGCGGGAAGATCCGACTTTTCAAGGTCCGCTATTTCGGTACCTACATCTGGCATTACAAAGAAACTGGTGTCTTCGCCAGAAGTGGTAATTAATTCAATACCCTTTTCGGTCAATTCTACCTGATTGTTTTTTTCATCAATAACAAAGAACAATTCTGAATCAACAAACGGCATCTCTTTATTCTGATCTGCCATGTAATGATTCTCCGTTTTTGTTAAAACCTGCTTAATGCCGGTTTCACTTAAAAACTTAATCAAAGCTTTGTTTTTTGGCAAACCACGGTGCGCACGCAAAAGAGCTAATCCACCTTCTTGAAATCCGGAATTACCGTTTGCAATAGATTTTTTGGCTTCATTTAAAACTCCAGTTATAAAGCTTCTCTGATGATTTACCAAACGCTCAATGCGTGGTTTTAAATCATAAAACTCATGCTCATCACCACGAGGAATCGGACCTGAAATAATTAAGGGAGTACGGGCATCATCAATTAAAACTGAGTCAACCTCATCCACCATTGCAAAATGCAGTTTGCGTTGAACCAAACTTTCAGGCGTTTGTGTCATGTTGTCACGCAGATAATCAAAACCAAATTCGTTGTTAGTTCCAAAAGTAATATCTGCGAGATAAGCTTTGCGACGTTCCTCAGAATTGGGCTGATGTTTATCAATACAATCCACGCTCAAACCATGAAATTCGAATATCGGGCCGTTCCATTCAGAGTCACGACGAGCCAAATAATCATTCACCGTTACAATATGCACGCCCTGACCTGCCAAAGCATTCAAATACGCAGGTAAAGTTCCAACCAAGGTTTTTCCTTCTCCTGTTGCCATCTCGGCAATTTTACCTTCGTGCAAAACATTACCACCAATTAACTGAACATCATAGTGAACCATGTTCCAGGTGACTTCGGTTCCGGCTGCGATCCAAGTATTATGGTGAATAGCTTTCTCGCCAGTAATTTCAACGTTCGGTTTTTTGGCTGCCAGTTCGCGGTCAAACTGAGTTGCCGTTACTTCAATAGTTTTATTCTCTGAGAATCTGTGGGCAGTTTCTTTAATTACTGCAAAAGCTTCCGGTAAAATTTCTTTTAAAACTACTTCCAATTGCTTATCGCGATCTTTCTGCAATTTATCTACCTGCTCATACAAGCTGGTTTTTTCAGTCATCTCTAAATCCGGAGCTTCGGCCTGAGTTTTAAGGCCTGCAATTTCTTGGTCTATATCTGTAAGAAAGGTTTTAATCCGGGCTTTAAAATCCAGAGTTTTCTGGCGCAATTCATCATTTGTTATTCCTGATAGCTTAGCGTATTCCTCTTTTATTTGTTCAACCTGAGGTTGAATTAATTTTATATCGCGGTCTGATTTGCTTCCGAAAAGTTTATTTAATATTCCTAACATGTTCTATTCACTGATTAAAAAATCTACCTGAGTAAAGGCAGAGCAATTATACAACAATTACGCCATGACATTGTATAAGTCAAGTTGGCACTTTTGATTGGGCAAAATTACTAATTAAAATAAGATTGATGGTCTTCTGAAGCATATTCCGAATAGTTTATTGCCCAAATGACCTGCACTCTGGAAATCAATAATATCTAATCTGTTTTCTATTATCTCAACTCAATAAAATATCTTTGCCTTTATGAATATCCTTATACTTGGTTCCGGTGGTCGCGAAAGTGCTTTTGCATGGAAAATTTCGCAAAGCGATAATTGTGACAAACTGTTCATCGCTCCGGGTAATGCCGGCACTGCATTTTATGGCAAAAACGTAAATCTAAACATCACCGATTTTGACGCCATTAAAAATTTCATTTTCAGCAATGGAATCAAAATGGTGCTTGTCGGACCGGAAGAACCTTTAGTAAAAGGCATTCATGACTACTTTTTAAACGATGATAACTTGAAATATGTTGCCCTGATAGGACCCCAAATGGAAGGTGCACAACTGGAAGGAAGTAAAGATTTTTCCAAACAATTTATGATCCGTCATTCTATTCCAACGGCGCAGTTTCAATCATTTACAGCAGAAACTTTGCAGGAAGGGTTAAAATTTCTTGAAACTCAAAATTTACCAATTGTTTTAAAAGCAGATGGTTTAGCCGCCGGAAAAGGTGTGCTGATTTGTAGTTCTATTGACGAAGCAAAAACTGAACTGGTGGAAATGCTTCGAGGTAATAAATTCGGTTCCGCGGGTAATAAAGTAGTAATTGAGGAATTTCTAAAAGGAATAGAGCTATCGGTATTTGTGATGACCGATGGAAATAGTTATAAAATTCTCCCGGAAGCAAAAGATTATAAACGAATTGGTGAAGGCGATACCGGATTAAACACCGGCGGAATGGGTGCGGTTTCTCCTGTTCCGTTTGCAGATGCCGTCTTCATGAAAAAAGTGGAAAATCAGATAATTAAACCTACCATTGAAGGTTTAAAATCAGATAATATTCCTTACAAAGGCTTCATATTTATTGGATTGATGAATGTGGACGGAAATCCATTTGTAATAGAATATAATGCCCGCATGGGCGATCCGGAAACGGAAAGTGTAATCCCCCGGATTGAAAGCGATTTTGTAGAACTTTTAAAAGGTGTAGCTCAGGGTAACCTGGAAACAAAAGAATTAAAGATCTCTGATAAAATTGCAACTACAATCATGCTGGTATCAGGCGGCTATCCGGGAGAATATTTAAAAGGGAGAGGAATCAGCGGAATTGATAATGTTCGTGATTCGCTGGTTTTTCAGGCCGGAACGGAAGCTGATAACGGCGTTATTAAAACTTGTGGAGGTCGTGTCTTAGCCATAACAGCCCTTAAAGACACTTTATTCGATTCTGTACAAACCGCAACAGCTGATGCCGGGAGAATTTATTATGATGGAAGATACTTCCGCAATGATATTGGTCAGGATCTGTTTTAAAAACGTTACAAAAATTCTTTTAAAAATCACATCTTTCACTAAGCATCTCCGTATACCAAGAACTTCGATTACATAATATCCTTTGGATAGGAATTGAATTTATTTCCACATAAATCCTTCCCTCATGTAATCGTACTTTTTGTATAGAGAATGAGAATTTTAGTAAAATTATATTGCCTTTTTATTTTGTTTCTTTCCGGAAGCAATTATGTTTATTCAAAATCACCTGCAAAAGCGGGCTCAGATAGTGTTGCTTTAATAACACAGCATGTTCAAACAACACAGGTAATTGAATCAGCTGAAACTAAAGTACAGGCAGAAATTGCGTTGAATAAAACCGATCAGAATAAGAATTCTGATCGGGAAGAAATGCCAGTTATTTCAACTTCAAATCAGTACGACGCTCGCTCAAAACTGGATGATTC
Source organism: Sphingobacteriales bacterium (assembly GCA_038204935.1). Classification (GTDB taxonomy): domain Bacteria; phylum Bacteroidota; class Bacteroidia; order Sphingobacteriales; family Sphingobacteriaceae; genus Daejeonella. The sequence continues at coordinate 12,691 of JBBRCI010000019.1, forward strand.
GGCAACCGAAAGAATCAACAAATCGATCTTTTTTAAAATAGGCGGAATATTAACAGTTTTAGGTTTAATTTTCGGATTTATGTTTGGAAGAACCGCCTTTCTAATTTCCCTTGCGGGAGTTGTTTTTCTGGCCATTGGCCATTTTCTTATTTAAAAATCTCTTTCAATTTATCCTGTAAAGCTGGGCCGCGTAAATTGCGACCAATAATTTTACCCTTCGGATCCAACAGAAAGTTTGCGGGAATACTGCCAACGCCGTAAAGCACAGCAGCTTCGCTCGACCAGAACTTAAGATCGGAAACATGATTCCAGGTCAGTTCATCAGCACTAATTGCATCCAGCCAGTTTTTCTTTTCGCGATCTAAGGATACACCCAGAACCGTAAAACCTTTGTCTTTAAAATCCTGATAAGCCTGCACAATATTTGGGTTTTCATCACGACAAGGTTTACACCACGAAGCCCAGAAATCTAATAAAACATATTTCCCCTGCAGGGAAGAAAGGGCAAGTTTTTTTCCGGTTGTATCTGCTAATGAAAATTCAGGCGCCATGGCACCAATAGAAGTTTTCTTATTGCTCTTGATATAATTTCCTATTTGCTTCGCGGTAGCACCGGAAGTAATTTTTGGGTCAAGAGAATTAAACAGCGAATCTGCTTCGATGTAATTCTGAGTTGTGCGTACCAGATCTGTTATTACTAACATAGAAATAAATGCGTTTTTGTTTGCTCTAACAAAATTTTGCTGATAATCTAACATCGCATTTTGAACCTTTTTAAACAATGACTCATATTTTTTTTGTAATGAATCTACCGGAATCCCGCTTTGCGCTTCCGCCTGTGCGGCTTCGTTTAAACGTGCAAATTCAGTTTCGAATTTTACCTGGCCGCTTTTTAACTTTTGAGCGCCCTCATTAGCTACTGAACCTGTTATTTTAGCTGATTTTAGATTCTCCTGAACGTTAACATTAATTTTTCCCTCATCCAGAATAAACTGAACAACATCCTCTGTTCCGGGTTCAAAATTTTCTGAAAGCGATAAAAACACGGGAATGGATTCTTTAAAATTCCCGGAAATGGAAAATTTACCTCCTTTAATTTCTACTTCTTTAGCTTTCCCGTTTGGCTGACCCAAGAAATTTCCTTCGGTAAAATACAATTTGTTAACATTTTTTGCTGCAATCTGACCGTCAATAGTGTAGGTTTTAGTTTGGGCAAATAGGTTTACCGAAGTAATTGAAAGAAAAGTAAAAAGTAATATTTTGAATAATTTCATCTTAAAAGGAATGGAATTGGGTGCAAATAATTAAGGTTAGGCATTAAAACGTAGCCATTATAAAAGTTATTATAAAAAGTATAACTTAAGCTGTATACTAAATTAGCTTCTGATAAGTTCTCCACCAAAGGTCAGGCATCTCGCCGGAGATTGCAATTTGATAATCTTCATATCTGCATGGAACCAAATGATAACGCTCATTTTTTGAAATTCCACTCGGATATGGAACCTGCATCCACCAACGATCGGTTTTTTTACTCTTCACAAAAATCAGTTCGTGCGTTTCATTTTTCAGATTCGCACGGTAAATAATATATTGAGATTTGGGTTGTAAAGGCAAATCTTTTTTACGGTTGTAAAAACCATCTATCAGATACCAAACCATTTGGGCAAGTAATAAAGCTGTTTGTCCGTTTTGGTCAAAAGCCGGATTAAATTCATATAAACCAAACGAGGTTAATTTATCATTCATTCCCGCGTAGCGGCAAATCTGACAAGCTTCTTCGCCGTAAAAACCATTTGGCGTGGCATTTGAATTTGCGGAGGCATCTGATGAACGGATGGCAGACACGTCAAAACTGATCATGTTTGCATTGCGGATAATTGGTTCTGCCAAATTAACTTTCCCCAGAAATTCGCCCAAACGATGAACATCGAAATACAATTTTTCCATCACACGCAAACTATCCTGATTCACAAAATAGGTTTGATAACCCAAATTGCTGTAATTGAAAAGATAATTGGGTTCGTGAAGTAAAATTTTATTGAGATAGGATGAAGAACTCGTTTCTAAAGTATGCTCCTGATTTTCATCGAGATCTAAATGTGAATCTATAACAAGCAAATCTACTTTCTGCTCCAGTTCTTCGTAAGCTAAATACTGCGCATAAGTTAAATCCTGACTGCCGCCTAAAATAACAGGCAGAATATCCATCTTAACCAACTCGGTAATTACCATTTTAAGGGCAATATAAGTGTCGGAAACTTTAGAACCCTGCTTAATATTTCCCAAATCAACAATCCGCGAATTATAGGTTCCTTCATGCAACTGGTAAAACTTCTCGCGAATATAATCCGGACCCAATGCTGTTCCCTGATTGTTATTCGAATTACGGTCTTCAAGTACCCCAATAAAGGCCACATCAAATTTATTATTTTCCAGATCCGGGAAATCATTACTGAATATTTCCAGCTTATTCCCCATTTGGCTTACCAAAAATCCCTCTTTAGGAGTTAATTTTTGCAGGTTTACGGGAGAAAGGAAATCAGTTAAAGACATAATTTATTTGATTGGAGAAAAAATTTGCAATTATCAAGACACCGGCATTTGCCTATCTTAATAAAAACACGAAAGGCAAATATCTATTTTATTCGATTACTTTTGAAAGCATTTAAAAATATTCTGCAGAATGATAATAGTTACCGGCGCTACTGGATTTTTAGGTTCTGAATTATGCCGGCAGCTAACTCAGCAGGGAGAAAAAATTATTTGTCTCAAAAGATCAATCTCTGTCATTCCCGAAATTTTAAAAAATATTTCATCAATAGAATGGCGTAATGCTGAGGTTACTGATTACTTTTCTTTAAAAGACGCGTTATCAGGTGCGACAAAAATTTACCATTGCGCCGCTTTTATTTCCTTTAATCCGGCGGATAAGAAAAAAATGCTGAAGATAAATGTGGAAGGAACCGCTCATGTGGTTGACATTTGTCTGGAAAATCCGGGAATAAAATTGCTGCATGTAAGTTCCGTAGCAGCAATTGGCGAAGCAAAAAACGGACAGCAAGCGAACGAAACAAATATTTGGGAATTTAATAACTCGAAATCTGCTTATTCCATTTCTAAATACGAAAGTGAAATGGAAGTTTTTAGAGGAATTGCCGAAGGATTAAACGCAGTAATTGTAAACCCATCCGTAATTATTGGAAAAAATGCCGGAAATGAGGGAAGCGGAAAACTGTTTGAAACCGTTAATAAAGGATTAAAATATTATCCTACCGGAAGTTTTGGTTTAGTGGATGTGGAAGATGTTGCAGAAATAATGATCCGTTTAATGGAAAGCGATATTTCCGGTAAACGTTTTTTAATCAATGGCGAGAATTATTCATACAAACATTTCTTTTCTGAAGTTGCGCAGGCATTTAATAAAAACCCGCCATCTATAGAATTAAAGCCATGGATGCTTAAATCAGCATTGTTTTTCTCAAAATTCACGCATCTATTCAACAAAAAGGAAATGGGTTTAACCAGCGAAACTGTAAGAAGCGCATTTAAAAAACAACACTATTCCAACAACAAAGTAAAGGAAGAATTGAACTTTAATTTTAAGCCAATCAGCAAAAGTATTCTGGAAATATGTGATTCATGGAAAGAGAATTGATATTTTAGCTGAAATAACCTTTATCAACTATTTGAATTTCTGTTTTGAAACAATTTTACATCATCGACTTCGACAGCACTTTTACGCAGGTAGAAGCATTGGATGAACTTGCTCGTATATCGTTAAAAAAGCATCCCGAAAAGGAGATTATTTTTAAGCAGATAGAAGACCTGACCAATGCAGCTATGGAAGGAAAAATGTCTTTTCGCGATAGCCTAAACGGTCGTGTACAATTATTACAAGCAAACCGCGGTCATTTAAAACAGCTGATCACCCGCTTAAAAAAGAAAGTATCTGCTTCATTTTCCAGAAACAGTACCTTTTTTAAAAAACATGCCGATGATGTGTTGATCGTTTCAGGCGGATTTAAAGAATTTATTACTCCCGTAGTTCTCAATTACTATATTCACAAAGAAAATATTTACGCCAATACCTTCATTTTTGATGATAAGGATGTAATTATTGGTTTCGATAAGGAAAATCCACTTTCTGACGAAGGCGGAAAAGTTAAATTATTAACTGATTTAAACCTTTCGGGAGACATTTATGGAATCGGCGACGGACATTCTGATTTTCAATTAAAGGAATTTGGGATGATCAAAAAATTCTATGCATTTACAGAGAATATTGAGCGAAAAAGTGTAGCTGAAAAGGCCGATCATATTACGCCAAGTTTTGATGAATTTCTGTATGTTAATAAGCTGCCGCGAGCTATTTCCTATCCTAAAAACAGGATCTTATGTTTGGCTATAGGTGATGTTCCTGAAACAACAATCGCGGTGTTAAAAAAAGATGGATTTTCTATTCGTCATAAAAAAAGCTTCGAGGAAAAATATGTCGCAGATGTTGGAATGCTCGTTTTAGCAAACGGCGAACGTGTGGAAGACGAGCAATTAAGCAGAGCAGTCAAACTAAAAACCATAGGTTATCTGGGAAATGCAAAAAATAAATTCTCAGCAGACATTTGTACGCAAATGGGAATTGTAGTTTTTGAAGATGCAAAAGGAAATTCGCGTAATGCAGAATTTATACCGAAGCGGATGATCGATTTCATCAATAAAGGTCATACGCATTTAAGCTCCAATTTCCCCGAACTGCAATTGCCACGTTTAGCGGGTTCTCACAGATTAATTCATATTCACAAAAATGTACCCGGAATTATGGCGCAAATTAATCAGGTTTTTGCGCAGCATAACATCAATATTGTCGGGCAGTTTTTAATGACAAACCCAAATATTGGTTATGTAATTACGGATGTAAATGCCGAATATGATAAACAAGTTTTAAAAGATCTGAAGCAAATTGAACATACCATCAAATTCCGGATACTGTATTAATATGAAAGAACTTTTATTTGTGTTTGCCGGTGGAGGATTAGGAAGCGTTTGCCGATTGTTGGTTAGCAAAATGCTGAAGAATCAAAGCACGTTTTTTCCGTTTGCAACTTTAGCCAGCAATTTTTTAAGCTGTGTGGTTTTTGGCGCTTTGGTTATGCTGGGCGTAAATAAAATGAACTTAAGCTACAACATGAAACTGCTTTTAATCACTGGTTTTTGTGGTGGTTTTAGTACGTATTCTGCTTTTACTTTTGAAACCGTTGAGTTGTTTAAGCATAATCAGCATTGGCTTGCACTCAGCAATATCGTGTTAAATTTTGCTCTAAGTGTTGCTGGATTATTTATAGGCATGTTTGCCGTAAAGGCCTTTGCACAAGTCTAAAACTCCAGTTTTTCTCCCTGCCGGGGATATATTAAATTCAGCTTAAGCTTGTTCCCAATTTCGAGTTCTGACTTTATTTGCGATTCATTATCGCCGGAAGGCTTTATATGTGTGATTACAACCGGGAAATTTTTCAAAGCTTTATCGCCCGTTAACTTACAAAGTTGATTCATTTCTTTGTAAAGCAAGTTTGGTGTTAAATGCCCGAAAAGTTGCTTATCAGGCTGAGCGTTGGGAAATGAAACTTCAATAAAAATAGCTTTCAATTTTTTGCTTTTTACCAGAGGCGCAATCCGTTTCCAAAGAATTTCTAATTGTTCTGATTTCTCAAGTTCGTCGGCACCAGTATCTCCCAGATAAAGTATATAATTATTGTTAGAGCGAACTAAAAATGCAGTGCTTTTTCCCGGTGAAGAATGACTTAAAAGGAATGGTTCAACAAACATTTCTGTAGAATCTACTGCAATTTCTTTCCCCGTTGTTAAAGGTTTATAGGTGTATTTATTGAGTGCAGGCTTCTCTCCCTGGTTAGCAAAATTTGCCCAGCTTTTCCAGCTGAAATATTTGTCTTTTAATACATCAATTACAAAAGGAAAAGCATAAATATTTTTAGGAGAATCTTCAGGAGAATTGATAATTAAACCAGAAACGTGATCGAGATGAGCATGCGAAATAAAATAAGCCTTGATGTTATTTCTTAAAATATCTGAAACTAATCCTGTAAAAATTTGATGATCAATGGCTTTTTGCAAACCGAAATGTAGAGTTCCGGCATCCATGCAAATAAAATTATTTGAGTTTATGGGCGCAAAAAGATAAGCGGATAAATTACTTTCATCTGCGCCACCTTTTACACCTAATGGAACTACCTGAAAATATTTTTCCTGACCAAAAGTGCAGTTTCCTATTAACAAAAAAAGTAAGGGCAGTAAATTACAGCGGAAAAATTTCATCAATTAAATATTTTGAGACAAAGGTATTTTAACTTCTGCTGGTTTTCTATCAAAAAAAAGGAAATACATGATCACTAAAAAAGCACCTGTTCCGGAAAAGATAAACATAGAACTTGCTCCGAAATTATACCAGATCAAACCGGCCAGGGAGCTAGCAAACATGGCCATTATACTCCCAAATGCAGTGTAAGTACCAATAGCGGTTGCAGTATCTTTTTTATCGGCAATATTACTGACTAAAGCTTTGGAAATGCCTTCGGTAAATGCCGCATAAATCCCGTAAAGGAAAAATAAAATATAAAAACCCCAGCTGTAAATATTGTAGGCCATTCCGAAGTAAACGATCATAAAAATAAACAGACCAATTATCAAGGTCCGACGGAGTCCGATTTTATCGGCCATAATTCCGGAAGGAAATGCCGCAAAAGTAAAAACAAGATTGTAAAAAATATAGAAACCAATAACTGCTGTATCACTTAAACCCTGATTTTTCATCATCAGCAAAAGAAAAACATCAGAACTGTTAATGAGTGCAAAAGCCAGCAAACCGAATAATAATTGTCTGTAAGCCGACGGACTTTCTTTCCAGTAGTTTATAAATGCGAAAAATGTGAATTTTGCTTTGGGTAAAGCAACTACTTCCCTTTTTTTCTCTTTGAGAAAAAAGGAAGTGAACACTCCGGCTAAAGCCGGAATAAATGCCAGCAGGAAAAGCAACGTGTAATTACCGGGGTAAAAATACAGGAACAAAAGCGCCAGGAAAGGACCAATTGCGGCACCCAAAGTATCCATTGAGCGGTGAAAACCAAACACTTTTCCTTTGTTTTCCGGAGTTGATTCGTCAGATAAAATAGCATCCCGGGCACCGGTTCTAATTCCTTTTCCGATCCGGTCAATGGAACGTGCAGAAAAAATCCACCAGGGATAGATAAATGCTACCATCATTGGTTTGGAAATGGCACTCAGAAAATAACCTGCTTGAACAAATGGTAATCGTTTGCCAACCCGGTCAGAAAGTTTGCCAAAATAGCCTTTACTTAAACCCGCAATGGCTTCGGCAAAACCCTCTAAAACACCAATTAAAACTATTGAAAAACCAATGTGCCTGAGATAAACCGGCATTACAGGATAAAGCATTTCGCTGGAAATATCTGTCAGCATACTTACAAGCGACAGAATCCAAACAGCACGTGTGATATATTTCATTAAAAAAAACAAAGATCGAAAGATACACAAAGCTTTCAATCATGTGTAAGATTAATAACTTTACCGAATGAATATAACCCCAGAGATTCAACAAAAACTGGAACAACTACAGGAAAAATATTCCGCAATGGGTCAGGATATGGCTTCATACCTCGACGGGTTGCTATATGCAGATTTTTTAACCTATTGGGATTACATCCATCTGGATACTTTATTGAGTCTTCAAAATCCAAAAACACCGTTTCCGGACGAAGAGATCTTCATCATGTATCACCAGATTACCGAATTATATTTCAAGCTAGCCTTGCATGAATGTGTTCAGATTAGCAATCATGAAAATTTAACTATTGAGTTTTTTACCGCCCGCTTAAAGCGGATAAACTCGTACTTCCAGGCATTAACCAATTCGTTCGAAATTATGGTGCAGGGAATGGAAAAAGACCAGTTTTTAAAATTCAGAATGTCATTACTACCTGCAAGCGGATTCCAATCCGGGCAGTACCGAATGATTGAAATTTATTCGACCGACTTTTTACAATTGGTTGCAAAAGATAAACGGGAAGAATTAAAATCAGCAAGTATTGAAGAACAATTTCAATTTTTGTATTGGAAATTTGGGGCAACCGAACTATCTACAGGCAAACAAACGCTTACTTTAAAACAATTCGAAAAAAAATACGCAAAACAATTTATTCAACTGGCTAAAAATACAGAGCAGACTAATTTCAGAGTTCTTTTAAATAAATTTAAAAACAGCGGAGCTCAAACAAGCGAGCTTGAAAATGAGTTAAGAACTTTAGACACTTTAATAAATATAAACTGGCCCTTGGCGCATTATAAATCAGCCGTGCGATATTTGAATCGCGAACCTGAAGAAATTAAGGCGACAGGCGGAACCAACTGGCAAAAATACCTTCCTCCAAGATTTCAGAAAAGAATTTTTTACCCTGAATTATGGAGCGAAGAAGAACACGAAAACTGGGGCAAAAACTGGGTTCTAAGTGTACTTAATACACCAGCTGTATAAAATTTTATTCCTGTTTTTTAGTTGATTTGCGTAAATTTGTTTCTTCAAAAACTCAAAAAATAGTGATAGATACTCTCGACATAAAGGTAAACAGAACACCTGTTTCCAGGATTTCAGAAACCGACTTTAACAATTTACCGTTCGGCCGTACTTTCTCAGACCATATGTTTATGGCTGATTATTCGGATGGCGAATGGAAAAATTTTCAGATCATGCCTTTCGGCGATTTGACAGTGAGTCCGGCTATGTCTGCTCTGCAATATGGTCAATCTATTTTTGAAGGTATTAAAGCATACCGACTTAAAAATGGCGAAATTTCTATATTTCGTCCATTAAAGAACTTCGAGCGTTTTAATATTTCTGCTGATAGAATGTGTATGCCTACCATTCCCGAAGAAGTATTTATGCAGGGAATGACTCAGCTGATTGAACTTGATAAAGATTGGGTTCCATCAAAAGAAGGCCAGTCATTATATATTCGCCCTTTTATGGTTGCCACCGATGCCGTTTTAGGTGTTCATGCCGCACAAAATTATAAATTCATCATTTTAACCGGACCCTCAGGTGTATATTATTCTAAACCTGTGCGTGTTAAAATAGAAACTCATTTTGCACGTGCTGCCGAAGGTGGTGTTGGTTACGCAAAAACAGCAGGTAATTACGGCCGTGCATTATATCCTACAAAGCAGGCTCAAAAAGAAGGTTTCGATCAGTTGATATGGACAGATGCCAGAGACCATGCTTATATAGAAGAATCGGGCACCATGAATGTCATGTTCATTATTAATGATGTGTTAATCACTCCATCAACCCGCGATACCATTTTGGACGGAGTTACCCGAAAAAGTATTTTGCATTTAGCTAATTCCTGGGGAATGAAAGTGGAAGAGCGTCGTGTTTCTGTGGAAGAAGTCATAGCCGCAGCTAAAAACGGAACTTTACAAGATGCATTTGGAGCTGGTACTGCTGCTACTGTGGCGCATATTGCAGAAATAGGTTATGAAAATGAGATTTATACTTTGCCTGAACCTTCAACACGTGAGTTTTCTAACAAGGTATTAAAAGCATTAAATAATATCCGTTACGGTATTACTCCGGATGAGTTTGGATGGAATTATATTCTGTAAAAGAAAAATAAAGATTGTTTGTTGAGCCCGGCACGTCCGGGCTTTTTTATGGAGAATTATTTCCTGTTATCTCTTTTCTCTCTGCGAATCATCCGGTCGTGCCGTCTTTTATCTCTTTGAATTTTTTCCCGCTTTAACTCTTCGAGTTTAAGTTTTATCTCATGTTGCGTTTTCTTATCCAACCCAACACTTTGCTGGATTCCTATGAATATTCCTTTCCAAAGCATATTGAAAAAGGATATATTTTCTGATCGCTGATATTTATATCGGCCCACGCGAAGATTCCCTTCAAAGGATGGATTTTCACTTTCGAGGACGAGGATATTGGCAGCCATAGAAGCTATACCCTTTGTTTTCAAACGCGAACTCTTTTCACTTTTTTCGAGAATATTAATTTTAAGATTATTGTATTTAATGGTCAATTCGCCGGTATTACCCAATTCATTTCCCTTTCCTGCAAACTGCATATTACGAACAACGCCCGACCGAATTTCTATTAAAGCTAGTGGTTTAGTCGCCGCATTTAAATAAGGCATTTTCAGGAAACCAATATTTCCGTTATACTTAAATGGAGATTGAGGATCGGTAAGATCAAAATTTACATTAAAATTCAATCTTCCACGTGCCATTAACAAGCAGGTTAACTCGGCATTGCAAAAATGATTTCTCATTAATGCAGTAGAATCATTTGTCACATTTAAAATTTGACCAGAAAGTTCATTAAAATAAATTGAACCCCGTCTTTGCGACTGCTTATTATATTCTGAATAAGTTATTCTGATCTTGTTCAACTCAACAGTATCTATCAATGTCGTCAGGTTAAAGTCGCGTAAAGCTTGTTGAGGTAGCTTGACAATTTTTTTCTCGTCGCTTGCTTTCATAGCAGTATTCAGAAAAACGTGAATAGCACTATTAGAAACCCTTAATTTTGAAGCAGAAAGCTTCCGCTGATTGGTAAACATGCGATAATTAATATTTTCCAATGCTACCTCGTCCAGACGGATAGAAAATCGTTCAACACGTTTATTTGCCTTCTTTGAAAACTTCATAAGCGCATATCGCGGTACTATTTTAAACCCAAGCACACGGGCACTTTTTTTTGACGTGGAAGCCGTTAATTCCTGCAAAGAATAATTGTATAAACTATCCGGACTTTGATATTTATAATCGCGAAGTCTTATTGAAATATCTCTCGTATAATAAAATTTACTTTTATCGTATTGCGAAGCCGAATCTATAAGCAGACCCGTGATGTTGATATTCAGATTTTTCAAACCTGTTATTTTTTCACGCTTGGCATCTTTATCAATGTATCTAAAATCTGCATCGCGAAAAGCAATTGACTCAATCTTTATAGATTTCAAATATTTGGAAAGCCGTTCATAAGCACTTCTGTTATCCATTACTGTGTCTTGTGGAGTATCAATTTTACGATAGATCATATCCACATTTGGTCGGTTAATAACAATTGAGCCCGCATCCAGATCTCTGTTGAAATAAACTTTCCAGGGATTAATGCGATTAAGATTTAGGTTTGTAACACTTATCCTGAACAAGTGCCTAGGAGCCTTTCCGTTTTTAATTAAGGTCTCATAAACTTTTAAATCGGGTGTAAATTGAATTCCCCGTAAGGAAGCACTTCCCGTTAAGATGTTTACACTAATTTTTTTGAAATGAATATGATAAAGGTTATCGGTTGAAGTGGAAATTGCTTCTTCAATTTGTTTGGTAAGAAAAGGTCGCCATTTTAAATTAATGTAAAAAGCAAAGACAGATAAAATGGATATTAAAATTATTAGTACAATTAAAATCCGCTTCCAGATTAATGGAAGTTTAAAATTTTTGTTTTTAAATGCTCCGGTTCCCAAAGTATATAATTAAGCATTAAACATACCTAATTTTACCGTTTTATTACTTCAAATTTAGCTGACAAACTGTCATTATGTAAAATAATAATGTATTTTTGTATCCTTAAATTTTTTCAAATGCTGGATTTACAAGCTTCTTTAAAAGATCACGATGAATCAAGACAGGGCGAAGCTCTGGTTTTAGATTCACCTGTAAGGTCTAATAACAGGAAACTTTTTATAGAGAGTTATGGTTGCGCTATGAATTTTTCTGATAGCGAAATTGTTGCTTCAATTATGTCGGACATGGGGTTTTCTACAACTACGGATTACAAAGAAGCCGATGTGATTTTCATTAATACATGCTCTATTCGCGACAATGCAGAGCAACGCGTTCGTAACAGACTGAAAGAATTTAGTGCCGCTAAAGTTAAAAATCCGGGCATAACCATTGGAGTTTTAGGATGTATGGCCGAGCGTTTAAAATCAAAATTTTTAGAAGAAGAGAAATTGGTTGATCTGGTTATCGGTCCAGACGCTTATCGGGATCTACCTAATTTAATTGGTCAGGTAGACGAAGGAAACCGAGCCGTAAATGTTCTTTTATCCCGTGAGGAAACTTATGCAGATATTAGTCCCGTAAGGTTAAATACCAATGGAATTTCTGCGTTTATTTCTATTATGCGTGGCTGCGACAATATGTGTTCATTCTGCGTGGTTCCTTTTACCAGAGGCAGAGAACGCAGCCGCGATCCAAAATCAATTGTTAAAGAAGCAGAAGAATTATTTAACCAAGGCTATCGCGAAGTAACTTTATTAGGCCAGAATGTAGATTCATTTAAATGGGCCAATTCCCTCTCCGTTGGAGAGGATCAAGTTGAGGCCGTCAATTTTGCCAACTTATTAGAAATGGTTGCCAAAGTAGATCCGCTTTTAAGAGTTCGTTTCTCTACTTCACATCCAAAAGACATTACAGACGAGGTTTTACATACCATGGCAAAGTATGAGAACATTTGCAAACACATACATTTACCGGTACAATCCGGCAACAGCCGTATCTTGGAGATGATGAACCGTACTTATACTCGGGAATGGTATCTGGACAGAGTAAACGCTATCAGACGAATTTTACCGGGTTGCGGTATTTCTACAGATATTATTATAGGCTTTTGCAGCGAAACCGAAGAAGATCATCAGGAAACGTTGAGTATAATGGATTATGTGCAATATGATTTTGCGTACATGTTTACATATTCTGAGCGCCCGGGAACTTTAGCTGCAAAAAAATATGCAGACGACATCCCGGAAGAGGTAAAAAAAAGAAGATTTAATGAAGTTATGGCCAAACAACAGGAATGTTCTGCAAACAAATTAAAGCAACGCATTGGCCAAACGTATAAAGTATTAATCGACCGTTTTTCTAAAAAATCTGATCAGGATTTTTCAGGTAAAAGTGATCAGAATACAACCGTGGTTTTCCCGGCAGGTTCACAATTTAATCCAGGCGAATACGTGAATGTATTGATCGAAAGATGTACACCTGCAACTTTAATCGGCAAAATAGTAAGTTAATTAACGTATCGAGAATAAATAATGGACGTCCAGGAAATAAAGAACCGTTTCGGAATAATTGGAAATTCACCTTTGCTAAACAGAGCAATTGATATTGCAAGGCAGGTTGCGCCCACAGATATTTCGGTATTAATTACCGGCGAAAGTGGTAGCGGTAAAGAGGTTTTTTCTCATATAATTCATTCAATAAGTGCACGGAAGCACGGACCTTTTATTGCGGTAAACTGTGGAGCAATTCCTGAAGGAACAATTGATTCGGAGCTTTTCGGTCATGAAAAAGGATCATTTACCGGAGCTCATGAAGCACGTAAAGGTTATTTTGAAGTTGTTGATAGCGGAACCATATTTTTGGATGAAGTTGCCGAACTCCCCATAGGCACACAAGCCAGATTGCTTCGAGTATTAGAAACCGGAGAATATATTCGGGTTGGATCATCTAAAGTTCAGAAAACCAACGTTAGAGTTATTGCGGCTACCAATAAAGATGTTTTTGATGCGGTTAGAGAAGGTAAATTTCGGGAAGATTTGTATTACAGATTAAATACTGTTCCTTTAAAAATTCCCGCTTTACGCGAAAGAAAAGAAGATATTTACTTATTGTTTCGCAAGTTTATTGCAGATTTTACAGATAAATACAGAAGTCCGAATGTGCAGTTGGATGAAGGGGCGCAAAATCTGTTAATGAATTACAGCTGGCCGGGAAATGTACGCCAGTTAAAAAATATAGCAGAGCAAATAGCCGTTTTAGAGAAAAACCGGGATATCACGGTAGAAGCTTTGTTAAATTATATTCCAAATGAAGCGGGAGCAAACCTGCCAATGAGGATTGACAAATCCGGCAAAGATGATTTTTCTGAAAGAGATATTCTTTACAAAGTTTTGTTCGACATGAAAAAAGACATGGTTGAACTGAAAAAGCTGGTTGCAGAAATTATCAGAAATGACGGTGATGACGCCGATTTTTCATCCCACCAACATACCATTAATCAATTGTATCGCGATATTGATATACCTGCAAATCAGTTGGGCAACAGCAATGATCCGCACCCATTAACGATACATAATGCCGGAAAAGATAAAAATTACGGCATGGTTGATCAGGCAGAAGAAGTTGAAGAATCCTTATCATTGTTTGAAAAAGAATCTGATCTGATTAAAAAAGCCCTTAAAAAACACAAAGGCAAACGTAAATTAGCGGCTCAGGAATTAGGAATTTCTGAACGAACACTATATCGCAAAATTAAAGAGCTTGATTTAAACTGATTTTTGAATGCAGAAAATTTTTAAGATCGTTACCGGATTACTGATATTACCACTTGTTTTGATGCAGCAATCCTGCGGATATAAACTTTCCGGTGCTTCCATTCCTCCGGAAATGAAAACTATATCCGTACAGTTTTTTGAGAATAATTCACTTCTTGTGGTTCCTTATCTAAGTCAGCAATTTACAGAATCATTAAAAGACAGAATCCGGAATCAATCGCGTTTAAGTATTATCAGAAATGATGCTGATGCTAATTTTGAAGGAAGAATTTCTGATTATACCATTAGTCCAGTGGCAATTCAGGGAAATGAGCGGGCAGGTTTAAACCGGATGACGATAACGGTATTTGTAAAATATACAAATGCGTTGAAACCAGATCAGGGTTTTGAGCAGTCATTTAGCAGATTTCTAGATTTTTCTGTAGAAACCCGGACACTGCAATCTCAGGAGCCTGATTTAATTTCACAGATCAACAAATTGCTGACAGAAGATATATTTAACCGTGCTTTTGCAAACTGGTAAGTTTAAATTTAAATCAATCCCAATTGGAAACATTAAATAAGGAAAATATTAAGGAGTCATTTTCAAAATACATCTCGGATCCGGCCAGCGCTCAGGATTCCGGAAAGGAAAATATTGAAAATTTACTGAATGAATTTCCTTATTGCCAGTTATTACATGCTTTTAGGGCTAAGATTTCTAAAGACAGTAATGAAGACGATTTTAAAAGTTTACTCGCCAAGGCTTCTATTTATTCTCCGAACAGACAAATTCTTTATTCAATAATAAACAAGCCTGAGGCTTTCACTACAGTGATTCGTCCAATGTCTGCCGATGAATTAGATATTGAGATCAGTCAGAGTTCTGCTCATGCCGATGACCATGAAACTGAAGTAGAATATGCCGAGATCATTGAAGAAAGTACAAAACCTTTAGGTGAGAATGTAGAAATTACAGATTTAGAAAATAACGAACCGGAGCTGGATATTGAAACTTCAACAGAAGTTGCTCCGCAAAAAATTCAAATAGATCAGGAAGAGAAAATGCTTCTTGAGAATATTGCTTCCGCGGATTTCTTTGCTTTTGAAAAGAAGCTGAGTGATCATACCAATAAAACAGAGAAAGCAGAAACAATTCAGCCAGCAGAAAACACAAAGAAAGTAGCCGAAGAAAGTAAAGATGTTTCAAGGTATGACGATGATCAGTTGCCGTACTCTTTTTTATGGTGGTTGCACAAAACCAGAAAAGAATATGCAGACACCTATCAGCCTTATGTTAAATTAAATTTTGAGACACCACAGAAGCCTCAAAAACAAAATAATGCAGAGCTTGATCATCAGATAAAAGAAAATATTTTTCACTTACAGTCTCCGCTGGATAGTCTGGAGAAACCGGTTCAGAAAAAAACCGTTCACTTTGAATTGAGGAGAAAAGAAGAAGCTATTATAGAAAGATTTATTCGGGAAGAACCACAAATTAAGCCTCCTACCCCAGATAAACTGGATAATGAAAACAAAGCAAGGCGCAGCTCCGTATATTCAAATGATTTGGTATCAGAAACATTAGCGGCCATTTATACAGAGCAAATGCTATTTCACAAAGCCATTGATACTTACAAAAAATTAAGTTTGAAATTCCCGGAAAAAAGCAGTTACTTTGCCGACCAAATTCGATTGTTAGAAAAGAAAATAAATTAAATATATGTATACCGTTTTAGTTATTGTTGCCATTGTTGTGTGTGTGTTACTGGGATTGATCATTCTGATCCAGAATCCTAAAGGCGGTGGTCTTTCCTCAGGCTTTTCAGGGTCTAACAATATAATGGGTGTACAACGTACAGGCGATCTTTTAGAAAAAGGAACCTGGGTTTTGGCAATTACCTTAATGGTTTTATCATTATTAATTAACATGGCAATCCCAAAAGGCGGAGATTCTAACGAAAACAACGATATCCAAAATCAAATTAATAAAACTGCTCCTGTTGCAGCACCGGCAACAATGCCTGCTTTCCCTGCAGATACCACTAAAAAATAATTTAGTAAATGATATTTTAAAGGCTTCCTTTCCGGGAAGCCTTTTTTGTTTGCTGACATTTTTTGCTGACACGATGACACCGGGTGTTCAAAATATCTGGTTAAATGAACTCTTAAATGAAAATTTGACAAGAATAGAGACTTAATATCCTTTGGCATAATAACTGAAGCTACATGACCGATAAACAATTAACATTCATTTAAAAATTATAATTTATACTATGGCATTAACAATAAAACCCATTGGAGACCGAGTAGTAATAGAAGCTGCTGCGGCTGAAGAAAAAACGGCATCAGGACTTTACATTCCTGATACTGCAAAAGAAAAACCACAACGCGGAACTGTTGTTGCTGTTGGAAATGGCAAAGTTGATGAGCCAATGACTGTTAAAGTTGGCGATGATGTACTTTATGGTAAATATGCAGGTACAGAGATCACTCATGAAGGAAAAGAATATCTGATCATGCGTGAAGCTGATATTTTTGCTATTCTTTAAGAGACTTGAAATGTTAGATATGAGATTTGAGAAGATCGAATTATCTGCATTTCAGCAATTCACAAAAAAATCCAGTTAGAACAGTAAGTATGATTTGGAGTTAAACCTTTCAGGTCTAAAATCCTAAAATCTCAAATCTAAAACCTCAAAAAAATGTCAAAACAAGTTAAATACAATGTTGAAGCACGCGACGCCCTGAAAAGAGGTGTTGATATCCTTGCCAATGCGGTTAAGGTAACTTTAGGCCCAAAAGGTCGTAACGTAATTATTGATAAGAAATTCGGTTCTCCATCTATTACTAAAGATGGTGTTACAGTAGCCAAAGAAATTGAGTTAAAAGATCCATTGGAAAACATGGGCGCTCAGATGGTAAAAGAAGTTGCTTCTAAAACTGCAGATATTGCCGGTGACGGTACAACAACTGCTACAGTTTTAGCTCAGGCTATTATCACAGCAGGTATTAAAAACGTTGCTGCAGGTGCAAATCCAATGGATTTGAAGCGTGGTATTGATAAAGCAGTTTATGCAATCGTTCAGAATCTTAAAACTCAGTCTCAATCTGTAGGTGAAGACAATCAGAAAATTAAGCAGGTAGCAGCAATTTCTGCCAACAATGATGAAGTTATCGGAACTTTAATTGCTGATGCAATGGCAAAAGTTGGTAAAGATGGTGTAATTACTGTTGAAGAAGCAAAAGGAACTGAAACTGAAATGAAAACAGTTGAAGGTATGCAGTTTGACCGTGGTTATTTATCTCCTTACTTTGTGACTAACACAGATAAAATGGAAGCGGAATTAGAAAACCCTTACATTTTAATTTACGATAAGAAGATCTCTTCTATGAAAGAGTTGCTTCCTGTATTAGAAAAACAAGTGCAAACCGGAAAGCCTTTATTAATTATTGCTGAAGATTTAGACGGCGAAGCTTTAGCTACTTTAGTTGTAAATAAAATCCGCGGATCTTTGAAAGTAGTTGCTGTTAAAGCTCCTGGATTTGGTGATCGCCGTAAGGCAATGTTAGAAGATATTGCCATTTTAACTGGTGGTACTGTTATTTCTGAAGAAAGAGGTTACAAATTAGAAAATGCTGATTTAACTTATTTAGGTCAGGCTGAGAAAGTTGTTGTTGATAAAGACAATACTATCATGATTAATGGATCAGGAAAATCTGATGATATTAAAGCTCGAGTAAGCCAGATCAAAGCACAGGTAGAATCTACTACTTCAGATTACGATAAAGAAAAACTTCAGGAACGTTTGGCTAAGTTAGCCGGTGGTGTTGCCGTTTTATATGTTGGTGCAGCTACTGAAGTTGAAATGAAAGAGAAAAAAGACCGGGTTGACGATGCGTTACACGCAACTCGTGCAGCGGTAGAAGAAGGAATTGTTGCCGGTGGTGGTGTTGCTTTCATCCGTGCTATCGAAGCTTTAGATAATCTTAAAGGTGCTAACGAAGACGAGAACACAGGTATTGCAATTGTTAAACGTGCGATTGAAGAGCCATTACGTCAGATCTGCGAAAATGCAGGTATTGAAGGTTCTATTGTCGTTCAGAAAGTTAAAGAAGGTACAGCTGATTTCGGTTACAATGCACGTACTGATGTTTACGAAAACTTAATTGGTGCAGGTGTTATAGATCCTACTAAAGTTGGTCGTGTGGCATTAGAAAATGCTGCTTCTATCGCATCTATGCTATTAACAACAGAGTGTGTTTTAGCTGACGATCCGGAAGATGCTTCTGCTGGTGGCGGTATGCCTCAAATGGGTGGCGGCGGTATGGGTGGCATGATGTAAATCATTCCCCATATTTTCCCTTGCGGGAAGCTATAAGGTTAAATACCCTTTCCGGAAATCCGGGAAGGGTTTTTTTGTAATCGGAATAGTCGTGTTAGTGATTTTGATTTTTCCCTTTAAAAAAACAGAAACATTTTTACTGGAATCTTCTTGATTAATAAATTTAAATCTATACATGAGTCAACCTAATAAACCAAAATCTGATCATTCAAACGGCCATATACTTCAGAGTTTAATAGTCAATTTATTAATCGCTACATCAAAAGGAGTTGCGGCTTTCTTCACCGGATCTGGCGCTATGCTTGCAGAAACTATACATTCAACAGCCGATTGCGCCAATCAGGGCTTACTTCTTTTAGGTGTAAAGCAATCGAAAAAAGTAGCAGATACATCTCATCCCTTTGGTTATGGGCGTTCCGTTTATTTCTGGTCTTTCATGGTTGCTATGTTGCTTTTTTCTATTGGCGGAATGTTTTCGGTTTATGAGGGAGTCCATAAATATTCGGATCCGGAACCCATAACAGAAATTGTTTGGGCATTCACAGTATTAATTTTTGCTATAGGATTAGAAGGATTCGCAACTATTTCTAATATTAAAGAAATTAATAAGCGACGCAAAAAACTCGGTTTTTTTGAATATTTAAAAAAGACAAAAGATAGCGACCTTATTGTAATTTTCGGGGAAAATTCTGCTGCTGTATTGGGATTATTTCTTGCTCTCCTCGCTTTGCTTACTTCCTATTACACCGGAGATCCGCGTTATGACGCTATGGGATCTATGGCAATTGGTGTGGTTTTAATTCTGGTTGCTATTTTCCTGGCTAGAGAAGTAAAATCTTTGTTAATTGGGGAAAGTGCTGATCCGGAAATTCTTACCGTAATTCAATCTCTGGTGGAAAAGGATGCAGAAATAATCGATTTACTGAGCTGTAAAACAATTCAGCAGGGACCAGGAGAAGTTTTGGTTTGCATGAAAATCCATTGCGTTGACAATTTACAAACTTCTGAAATTAGCAGTTTAATAAACTCCTTTGAAGAAAAACTGCGCAAACAAAGGCCAGAAATTAAATGGCTTTACATTGAGCCGGATTTTAAGAATGAGGATTTATTTCGCTATCGCGATTTTTAATTGTTCAGCCCAGTATTCATACATTTTTCCGGAAGGATGCAGTCCGTCATTTGCAACCAAAGATACATCTGTTTTTGCTTTACGCGACTCAGGAGTGATGTCTATATAAGCTATTTCGCGGGCTGCGGTTTCTTCTTTATTAATAGCGTTAAACTGATCAATTTCATTAGAAATTTTCTGGATATCTCGTCCACTGTTTTGAGCAAAGGGCGTAACTCCCCAATCCGGTATTGAAACAACGTACACGTTTTTCCAATTTCCATCGGCGTAATTTATAGCGGTATTTAATAATTCTTTAAATTCAGCACGATAAGTTTCCTGAGAATAGCCTCTGTACTGGTTGTTTACACCAATCAACAAAGTAACCAGATCAAATTTTTTCTGAATATTCCTTTGCTTTATGGCGCTGATTAGTTCAGCGGTTGTCCATCCTGTGGTTGCAATAATTTCCGGATTTTCCGTTTTAATTCCCGCATCATTTAATTTCGAGCTAAGCTGGTAAGGAAAAGACTGACTTTGTTCAACAGCTTCACCTATTGTATAAGAATCGCCTAAAGCGAGGTAAGTTTTGTTCATAACTTTTGGAGAAGCATTTACTTCTGGTTTTGTATTAATTACCTTATGGCAAGATAGGAGCGTGCTTATCAAAATTACGGCAAAAAAAATCCTCATCATATCAGTTCCATTTCAAATAATACGGAAATATGCTTTTGCAGGATTTTTTTAACCTCATCTAAATTTGGTTTGTAACCCAGTTCAAGCTCCATAGAGGTTACATCTTTATCGTCTATCCCGCAAGGAATAATATTTTTAAAATAACTCAGATCCGGACTCACATTAAAAGCAAAGCCATGCATGGTTACCCAGCGGCTGCAACGTACACCCAAAGCGCAAATTTTTCGGGCTTTTTCATTATCTGCATCCAGCCAAACACCCGTAAATCCGGTATATCTTCCGGCAATAATATTATAATCTTTTAGCGTTAAAATTACTGCTTCCTCAAGTGTACGAAGGTACAGGTGAATATCGTTAAAGAAATTATCCAGGTCCAGAAGCGGATATCCAACAATCTGTCCGGGTCCGTGATATGTTATATCACCACCCCGATTGATTTTATAATAAGTCGCATTTTTTTCCTCAAGAGCGGCATCATCCAACAATAAATTCTCAGGCTTTCCGCTTTTCCCAAGTGTATAAACGTGTGGATGCTCTACAAAAACAAGGTAATTTTCAGTCGGATTTTCAGTGTTATTTAATCTGTTTTCCTGTTTGCTTTTAACAATCTCAGCAAAAATAGATTCCTGTTTATCCCAGGCCTGTTGATAATCGAGCGTATCCCAATCCTGAAAATGAACTTTTTTATTTTTCATTCTCACAACCAATAGCATAGCCAATCATATAATTATCTACTTTTTGATAATTGACAATAAAATTCCGGGATTCTGAATTGGAAAGATTCAATTTGGCGTCTGTGCTGCCATCTATGCAACAATCAAACGGACTCAAACGAATATGATTCAAGAAAGAAACCTGCTTTTTACCATGTAGTTTATAAATGGCCTCTTTTGCACACCAGCACATATATAAATGTTCGGTAGTATTTGCCGGATCGATGAATTTCATCTCTTCCGGGCTCATAAACTTGTAGGCAATGCGCTCAATTTTGTTTTTTATTAATTCAATATCAATTCCAACCGTTTTATCTTTGCTCACCATAACAGCAGCATAATCAAAAGAATGGCTTAAAGAGATTTGGTGAGGCATATTTGCAAGGTAAGGCTTGCCATGTTCATCAACCTTGCAATCTATATATGTTTCGGTTTCGAGCATTTTGCGTAAAAGCACACGCGTACTCAACCAATGCAAATTCCTTTTCCCGTTATTTAAAGAATTTAAATAAGATATTTCGTGTTCCTTTAGTTGCAACTGAGCAATTAATTCTTCAGCAGTCTCCTCAATTTTCCAAAGGGCAAAGGAAGTGTTTGGGTCAATTTTCTTTTGAAAAGCAAATGCCATCGTTTCTATAAATTGCTGCAAATTTATCCCAAATTAATCATTAATCTGTATTGCTGCTGTAATATTTAATGTTCCGGAATGTAAAACAGAATTTACAGAAATTAATAATCCCATAATAATGGGATGATATTTCAGATAAAATAAACCAGAAATTCTTCCTTCGTATTCAGGCTTTTATATCTTTACTGCCGGCAGATTTATCTCATTTCAAATAATTGCTGTCGGCTTAATCCCAATACTTATATATGATATTATCTGATAAACTAATTCTGGAAGAAATTAATAAAGGCTCAATAATAATCGAACCATTTGATAAAGAATGTCTGGGTACTAATTCTTATGATGTTCATTTGGGTAAATACCTCGCTACCTATAAAAACCGTGTTTTAGATGCAAAAGCACACAACGAAATAGAACATTTTGAAATTCCGAAAAGCGGATTTCTTTTACAGCCCAACACATTATATCTGGGTGTAACACTTGAATATACGGAGACTCATAGTCACGTTCCGTTTCTGGAAGGTAAATCAAGTACGGGAAGATTAGGAATTGATATACACGCTACAGCCGGAAAAGGTGACGTTGGCTTTTGCAATACATGGACTTTAGAGATCTCATGCACACAACCTGTTAAAATTTATGCTGGAATGCCAATAGGGCAATTGATATATTTTGTGGTACAGGGAGAAATTGAAACTATGTACAACACAAAAAGCAATGCGAAATACAATAACAAAACTACCAGGCCTGTTGAGAGCATGATGTGGAAGAATACTTTTTAAGAGTTCAAACTTCATTTATTGATTTTGAATGAGTTTAAAGCCTTAATTTTTTAGTAAATTAAGGCTTATTTATTTGAAAAGTATGAAGTTACGATCTCTTCACATTCTAACCCTGTTTAGTATTATATCGGCTTGGGGGTATGTTAAGGATGACGAACCCTTAAAAAAAATACTATCTCAGTTAGAAAAATTCCGAACAGAATTTCCGCAGGAAAAAGTACATCTCCATTTTGATAAACCCTATTATGCTATCGGCGATACAATCTGGTTTAAAGCCTATGTGCTGAATGCAGAACATAATCAACTTTCCAACACCAGTAAAATTTTATATGTAGAATTGATCAATGATCGCGATTCTATTAAACAATCTGTACGATTACCTTTAATGGCTGGTTTGGCGGCTGGAGATTTTACATTAAATGACTCATTACAGGAAGGTAACTACCGCATAAGGGCATATACAACCTGGATGCGAAATTTTGGTGAAGAGTACTTTTTTGATAAAACCATTTCAATTGGTAATTCTATAGCGAATAATGTTGTAACCAATGCGACTTATAGTTTTTCAAAAATTGGCGTATCAGAAAAAGTAAACTCTCAAATCAGGTTTACTGATCTGGAAGGAAATCCAATATCTAATAAAGAGGTAAATTATCTGGTCCAACTAAATTTCAGAAATTTAACCAAAGGGAAAGGGACAACTGATAAAAATGGTGTCCTTAATTTCAATTTTGTAAATAATCAGCCCTTTATTTTAAAATCTGGAAAGATCTTTACAAGTCTGAAATTAGACTCGAACACATTTATTAATAAAGCAATTCCAATTAAATCTACATCAAACAACATTGATGTTCAATTTTTTCCGGAAAGCGGGAATCTGATCAACGGAATCAGGTCTAAAGTTGCATTTAAAGCTGTAAACGCTGAAGGTTTAGGTGCCGAAGTTTCTGGTGTGATAAAAGATAAGGATAACAAACTAATTACTCAATTCAAGTCAGAACACGCCGGAATGGGTGCGTTTTATTTGCATCCTGAAAAAGGAAATAGTTATAAAGCACAAATTAAATTTAAGGACGGCTCTGAAAAAGAAATTGACCTTCCTAACGCCAATAACGAAGGATTTGTACTTTCTGTAACTTCAACTAAGTCGGACAGCTTACTTATAAAAATTGCCGGAACTTCAGGAACAGACCAAGAAGACCTGACTGTAGTTGCCCAGGCCAATGGCGTTGTTAAATATGTTTCCCATTCAAATTCAAGCGGAAAATTATTAACTGCGCTAATTGACAAATCAAGGTTTGAAAGCGGAATAGTACAGTTCACTTTATTCAACTCTAAGAATGAGCCGCTTGCAGAAAGGTTGGTATTTGTTACCCAGCCGGACACTTTAATAATTTCCGTAAACAAACCTGAAGAAAGTCACTATCGTAATAAAGTAAACCTTGGAATTTCTGTAAAGGATAAGGATGGAAATCCCATAAGGGGAAGTTTTTCAATGGCGGTAATTGACGAAACACGAGTTCCCTTTGACTGGAATAATGAAAGAACCATTTACTCTGACATTTTACTCAGCTCTGAATTAAAAGGTTTTATTGAACAACCAAATTATTACTTCCACAATGTTACACCAGAAAAGGTAAACCAATTAGATAACCTTTTATTAACGCAGGGATGGAGAAGATTTGTTTGGAAGAATATAATTGCGAATGTTTTTCCCAGTTTAAATTACCAGCCGGAACAAAATATAGTAATTAGCGGAAAAATAAGCGCTCCTAACGGGAAGCCAATTGCGGGTGGAAAAGTTATTTTATTTTCCTCTATTGGCGATGTGTATTTAAAGGATACTCTTACAAATTCAGAAGGAAAATTTGTTTTTAACGACCTCGATTTTAGCGATAGCACACATTTTGTAATACAGGCCAGAGATTTAAAAGGCCGTAAAAATGTGCAGATAGATCTGGATATTATACCTCAGCAAATTGTAACCAAAAATAAAAATGCTGCCGAAGTAGAAGTGAATGTTAGTAATAGCATTAAATCCTATTTAGCTAATAGTCTGGATCGTTTTAATGAATTGAAAAAATACGGACTTATAAATAAAACAATATTGCTTGCTGAAGTTAAAGTAGTTGAAAAGAAACCTCTGGTAAAATCATCATCAAATTTAAATGGCCCCGGGAATGCAGATTTCGTAATAACGGCAAAAGATCTGCAATATGCCAATAATATTATCCAATATATTCAGGGCCGCGTATCCGGAATAATTGTCCGTAATGGTATTTTGTATTCTCTACGAGCTATGACCTCTTCATTTTCCGGTCCGCGGCCAATGCAAATTGTTATGGATGGTATTTATGTAGAGCCTCAGTTTATTTATTCAGTTAATCCAAGAGATGTAGAAACCATAGAAGTTTTAAAAAGTGGGTCCAATACTGCCATTTATGGGTTAAACGGAATTGGGGGAGTTTTAATTATTACTACAAAAAAAGGACAGCAAAATTTATCATACAGATCATATTCGCCTGGTATCATCAGTTACAATCCTCAGGGTCTTTACAAGGCGAGGGAATTTTATTCTCCAAATTATGATGATCCGGATATTAATCCCAAGATTGCTGATTTAAGAACTACAATTTTCTGGGACCCATTTATTACAACCGATACATCGGGCAATGCAAGTGTTACTTATTTCAATGCAGATTTGCCGGCAAACTATCGCATAATAATAGAAGGTGTTTCTCCAAACGGAAAGCTGGGACGAGCGGTTTACAGATATCAGGTTCGCTGAGAAATTTTTCTGGGAACCATTATTGAAAATAGAATTCTACTGTTATCCGCTTCAATTTTTATATTTTAGGTAGCTTTCAAATTATACCAGCAGAAATATGAATACTATAAAAGTTACCGTAAGGGACAAAATTGCCATAATTGGTTTAGACCATGGAAAATCAAATGCCATAAACGGTGAAATGGTCACTGAGCTTCATCAAATGATTCAAAATATTGAAAACGATGACGCTATCGCCGGCTTAATAATTACAGGAAAGGAAGGATTTTTTTCATCCGGTCTAGATCTGATTGAATTATATGATTATGATGAAATTCAGGTTAGAGATTTCTGGTATAAATTTCTTGATTTTGTAACCGCCTTAGCATCCTTTAAAAAACCGTTAATCAGTGCTATTTCT
>JBBRCI010000020.1:0-37592 GCA_038204935.1 Sphingobacteriales bacterium
TAGAACGTGATTATCATGAAGCGATGATTGATTATCGATACAATTACAATCTGGTAAATAGTGTAACCGGATTACAGGGCGAAAAATTGCAGGATTTTATACAGCAGTACCGTCCGAGTTATAATTTTGTGATCGAAGCAACTGACTACGAGCTAATCAAGTTTATCCGCCAGAGTTATGAAACGTATCAGAAAAACCCATCAGCTTTCCGTCTTCCTCCCCTAAAACCAACCGAGCAATGAAATATTGGGTAATTCATTTTCCTGCCTTACCTGCAACAGGAATGACCATTTTCCCATTTATTTTAGTGAAAGAAGCTCATGTTAAAAAGGACAAAGTAATTATCAATCATGAGAAAATTCATCTGCGACAGCAGCTCGAATTACTAATAATTCCTTTTTATTTGCTTTACCTGCTATTTTACCTGGTAAATATTTTCCGTTTCAAATCTCATCATGATGCCTACGCCAATATTGTTTTTGAGCGTGAAGCCTATCAAAAAGAAAGAGATCTGGATTACTTATCAAAGAGAAAATTTTGGTCGTGGATTTATTTTTTCTAAGCTGATTCGATAAATTTCCGGCCGTTATTTTTTATAAACCTCATTTTTAGGTTTCTTTGCCACATGTTTATGCGATTAATGCTACTTTCCTTTTTTTGCCTTTGCGAAATTTCTATTCAGGCACAAACGCAGGATACTGTTCCAAAAGCCGACACAATCTTGCTGAATGAACTGAGGCAATATCCCCGAAAGAATAGTCTTCCGGTCAAATATCCAACCTTAGTTTTAGAACCCGTAGAGCTGTCCAATCCGGAAATTGATATCCGCATGAATTATTGGAAGAATATGATTTCTTTCGGAGTAAATTTTAACCAGGCATCTTTCAGTAATAACTGGAGCAGCGGCGGGGTAAATACGCTTGCCCTTGGCACGCAGTTTAACTTTAAAACAGATTTTACAAAAGGTGATAAAAACTATGTTTCTGAAGTGATTTTACAATATGGCAAACTGAAGAACAAAGGACAGCTGGAAAGAAAAACCAACGACCGTATTTTTTGGGATAACAAAGTGGGTTTGAAATTATCCAGATCATGGAATTTTTTCGGTTCAATAAACTATGAATCACAATTTGACCAGGGCTATTCTTTTGGCAAAAATGCCGATGGAAAAGAAACCCGGACTCTTCTTTCTAAATTTATGTCACCGGGATATTTAACAGAATCTGTTGGTTTTGAGTATAAACCTGTAAAATACTTTTTCGTGCGTATTGGTACAGGTACTGCACGGCAAACATTTGTTCTTGATACAACTCTTTATCGAACTAATCCAAAGAATTTTGGTGTTATACCCGGTAAACGGTTCAGAAATGAGCTTGCTTTTCAGGTGGTTGGTTCTATTGATAAAGATATCGCCACTAACCTGAATTTAAAAAGCAGGTATTCTATGTTTGCCAGTTATGAACGTCTTACCGGAATAGATCATCGCTTAGATCTAACATTAACCGCTAAAGTTAATAAGCTTATAAATGTTTCTATAAGCGGAATTGCTTTGTATGATGATGATACGGCCAATAAAATACAGGCAAGCCAAACGCTATCTTTTGGGTTGGTTTATAAATTATTGCGATAAAAAAAGAGCATCAACTTTCGCTGATGCTCCCTAACTAAACAATCTAAATTAAACTATTTTTTACGTGCTAACTGCAGGTAGTCTATGTAATACAGAATTTTAAAAGAAAGGCTATTATTCTGAGGCGTATTGAAAATGTGATCGAAATTTTTTCCATATCCTGTTAACAGGCTATTTTCTGAAGCAAGAGAAGCATCTTTCCAGGCAATAGTTAATTCACTTCCCGGGGCAAACTGCCATACAAAATTCATATCCAGGTTAAAGGAGTTGAAGTTTCTGTCTACATTATCTAAAGTAACGTTGGTAGCGCCCAATTCTCCATTATTTAAAAGTGTAAAGAACTCTCTGTTATCCCGGTTTGACCAGTAATGTCTTGCCCGGAGGTTAATCCCCATTTTGGTGTTAAAGGTATATTTAGCATCTACTGAATTAATAATAGTTTGGCGGTTGAATCTTGAAAAAATTGTCTCATTTAAATTGGTAGTTGGATTGGTATATCTACCCGCAAAGCCTGCTGAATTATAACTTGGTGAATAATTAAAATCATTACCAACACTAAATTTATTATTGATCCTATAATTCTGATAAAATCCGAGATTGTAAGATTTGCCATTAAATATTTTCTCCGCATTAAGATAGGAGAACAAACCAGCATTATATTTTTTGGACCTGTTAGAACTCAAACTAAACCCTGCAAACTTGTTTCCTAATGTTTTATATAATGAGCCATTACGTGTTTCATAAAAATCATTTCCTTTTGGCTGCCATTCTACATTAGCATCTACTGACCATAAATTTTTGAACTGCATATACATACCGGAATTAACACCAAAACTCTGATAGGTCTGTGGCTTATATCGCTGTGAATATTTAACCTGAATAAATGAATGCAATTCATTGTAGATTTTATTTCCTTTAAAAAGATTTATCTCTCCGAAAATTGAGTTATCGAAAAAGTTGCGGTTAAATAATATTCCCAGATCATTCTGATCATAGGTATCTGTGGTTAACCTTTGCAGGAAATTGTAAACAAATTTTCCGCTCTGTTTACCGAACTTTAAATCATAACTATATCCTTCCTGTCCTTTGCCATAATCTTCGCCCCGCAAATAACTCATTCTGCCGGTTCCGGCAACCATCCAAACATTCTTCTTGTCATTCAGCTTAAAATCCACAGCCGAAACATTGGCGTCAAAAGCTTCGCCTTTGCGCAATACGTTTGTATTGATAAAGCTTACAGAGGAATTGTTTTTTAAAGTCTGATCAAAAACCAGGATATTATAGTTGGTTAAAGGCTGTGTTTCTACAAATCTTTTATTGCCATCCGAATCAACAATGGTCGCATCCATACTTTTGGTAATCGCGTTAAAAAATCCAATACCTAAACCACTACTTGTTCTTCCGGAAACTTTTGTTGCATTCAATAATTTAGCTTCCGCAGGAGATTTTGTTACCTGCTCTCCATTAAGCGTATTTATATTGGCAAAATAATTTGGATTAGAGCCTATACGGCGAGAATAGAATAAATCTCCTTTGCTGAAAAGCTCTGTTCCTTCTGTAAAGAACTGGCGGTTTTCATTGAATTGAGTTTCAAAAGGGCTTAGGTTTAAAATCTGATTATCTGACTGTATCTGACCAAAATCGGGAACCAATGTCATATCCAGTGTAAAACTTTGATTTATGCCGTATTTGATGTCCATTCCTCCGTTAAAAGATCCGTTTGTGTTTTTTAAACCAGGTTCATTGTAAGGGTAATTGTTTACATAGCTGGATATATAAGGTGAAAAAGAAAGTCGGATAGGCGCCTTAATATTTTTGATTCCCTCCAATTCTCCACTTTGATTTATAAACCCATTATTATTAGGATCAAGTGGATTCCAAAAAAATTGCTGCTGAACTTTCTGGCGTTTGCGGGTCATATTTACTCCCCATTTCTGAACATCTTTATTTGAAAACCGCAAAGCAGAATAAGGAATTTTCATTTCTACGGTCCATCCTTCTTTATCAATTTTAACATCACTTTCCCATACGGCGTTCCAAAGTTCATCTTCGTTTCCGCTTGCAGAATATTTGGCATCAAACTGAGAGCCTGCAGCAGTAACATAAAATCCATTAGCATTAATTTTATCCAGATATGTATCAAAAATAATCCCGAAAAAATCAGAATTCCCAACATGATCACGTGGCGCCAATTCTCGAGCAATACTATCTATGTTTGTTTCATGCATCCGGGCAGCTACATATATAGCAGCATTGTCGTACACAATTCTAACCTCGGTTTTCTGGCTATCTTTTTCTGGTTGCCCTGGTGTAGGTCTGAATTCGACGAAACCAGTTGCTAATGGTGCATTTTTCCACGCTTCGTCATCTAAAATACCATCAATTTTGGGCGAATTATCTGTCCGTACCGCTATCGTTTTTTTTATAGTCTGGCCCATCGCAGTTGCAGATAATAGCAGGAATATAAAGGCCGCTAATGTGGGTTTAATCATTTGGTTTTTGAGTTTGAACATATATGACGCCGCTGCCCCCCATAACGTTGCAAGAAAATCTTAAATAAATTAATCAAGATTAAATATTTCATATTCTAATTAGCTAAACAAAACCATTTACATATTTTTTTAAAACCTGATAAGCGCTCTGTTATGAGAATATTGTTAATTTTGAGGCATTAATATTTTGATACCACATGTTTGAAAATTTACAGGATAAACTAGACAGAGCTTTTAAGGTTCTGAAAGGCCAGGGAAGCATAACCGAAATAAACGTTGCCGAAACAATGAAAGAGATTAGAAAAGCTCTTTTAGATGCCGACGTAAATTATAAAACAGCTAAGACTTTTACAGACGAAGTAAGAGTTAAAGCTCTTGGTCAGAATGTATTAACTTCTATTTCTCCGGGTCAATTACTTACCAAAGTAATGAACGATGAGCTGACCACTTTAATGGGCGGTTCTGTTGAGGAGTTAAATTTATCTACCAATCCGAGTATCATTTTAATTGCCGGATTAAACGGTGCAGGTAAAACTACATTTACCGGAAAGCTGGCAAACTTCCTGAAAACTCAAAAAGGCAAAAAACCATTGTTAATTGCCTGCGACGTTTATCGTCCGGCAGCTATTAACCAGCTACAGGTTTTAGGCGAACAAATTGGTATTCCTGTATTTACGGTAACAGATTCTAAAGATCCAGTTGCAATTGCGCAGGCGGGTATTGCCGAAGCAAAAAAGAATGGAAATAATATAGTTATTATTGATACTGCCGGTCGTTTAGCTATTGATGAGCAAATGATGAATGAGATTGCTGAAGTGAAAGCTGCTACCAATCCTCATGAAATTTTGTTTGTAGTGGATGCGATGACTGGTCAGGATGCAGTAAACACAGCAAAAGCCTTTAATGACCGATTAGATTTTACAGGTGTTGTTTTAACAAAACTGGATGGAGATACCCGTGGTGGTGCGGCTTTATCCATAAAATCTGTAGTTGATAAACCCATTAAATTTATTGGTACCGGCGAAAAAATGGATGCGCTGGATGTTTTCTATCCGGATCGTATGGCTTCCCGGATTTTGGGAATGGGTGACGTGGTTTCATTGGTTGAACGTGCTCAACAGCAGTTTGATGAGAAGGAAGCGGCTGAACTTCAGAAAAAGATCCGCAAGAATAAATTCGATTTTAACGATTTTATCAGTCAGATTCAGCAGATCAAAAAAATGGGAAACATGAAAGATCTGATGGGCATGATTCCCGGCGTTGGAAAAGCAATCAAGGATATTGACATTGATGATAATGCTTTCAAGCCAATTGAATCTATCATCAGATCAATGACTCCTTACGAGCGTGAAAATCCAGATTCAATTAATCAAAGTCGCCGTTTACGTATTGCAAACGGAGCGGGATCTAATATCACGGAAGTAAATAAATTAATAAAGCAGTTTGAGGATATGCGTAAAGTGATGAAGCAGTTTTCAAACCCGGCAGCAGCCGCTAAAATGATGCGTGGTATGCCTAAAATGCCTTTCGGGAAATAAGGTTAATTCAACCTTATTCAATAATTACAGCAGATTTTAAATTTATGGGTCGGAGGTGAAATTGTTCAAATTCATTTTTACTTCCAAACCATTCAAAAACGGATTTTCTCTGCAAGTGTGTGACCGATTCTGATAAAAACGAATTAAATGAACTCCATTCCCATTCTGTAATTTCTTTGGTTAAACCATGATGGATCGGATTTTTGTGGATATAAAAAGTGGTTGCTAATAATTGAGGATTGTCTAAAATCTCAACTCTTCTCATATAATCTATAAATAAACTTCCTTTCCTGTCATACCGTTTGTTGTAAGCTTTACAGTAACTATTAAAGAAATTTGAAAATCGCTCCATTATAAAATCAGATAATAATTCCGGGCTATAAGGATTTTGTTTACCTGACTGTTTATAATGTGAAATTATTTCATTTTCAGATCTAATCCTGATTAAGAAATGAAAATGATTGGGCATTAAACACCAAGCATACGTATTTGCTACCGGCAGTACATGTTGTATATATTTTCTAAGAAAAAATCTATAGTTTTCATTATCTCTAAATAAAACTTCACTGCCAATTGCTCTGTTAAATACATGATAAAATCTATCGCACTGCAGATCAACATGATATTTACCCATTATTCAATTTAATAATTTTATTGTGCAATAAATACCAATGGGGGTTTAAATATTAAGCGATAGCAACCAATACCAACGTATACCAATAAGGTTTTAAATAGCAACCAATACCAATCAATACCAATCAATACCAATCAATACCAATAAGGTTTTAAAAACCTTATTGGTATATCACTCTGGTTAAGTTTTAAAAACCTTTTTGGTATTGCAGATTTGGTTCAAATATCTAAATGGCATTGCGTTGCAATTAATAATCTGTATTTTAGGTTATTAAGCCCTCTTAAATGCCTGTAAAAACCTATGGAAGTGCCGTTTTTGGAATAGAAGCAATAACCATTACCATTGAGGTAAACATTAGCGGCGGTACAAAATATTTCATAGTTGGCTTGCCCGATAATGCGGTTAAAGAAAGTATGCTTCGAGTAGAGAGCGCCATTACCAATTCCGGCTATCACATGCCGCGTCAAAAAATTGTGGTAAATCTCGCTCCTGCGGATATCCGGAAAGAAGGTTCAGCTTACGATCTTGCAATTGCACTCGGAATTCTTTCTGCATCCGGGCAGGTAGAAAGCGAACT
This sequence comes from Sphingobacteriales bacterium, assembly GCA_038204935.1. Lineage (GTDB taxonomy): Bacteria > Bacteroidota > Bacteroidia > Sphingobacteriales > Sphingobacteriaceae > Daejeonella. Next base: position 6,872 of record JBBRCI010000020.1, read on the forward strand.
GATCGAGCAATTCCTGGTAATGGGAGAATTGTCGTTAGATGGCGGTTTACAATCTATAAAAGGAGCTTTGCCCATCGCAATTCAGGGTCGAAAAGACGGTTTTAAAGGGTTATTGCTTCCCAAATCGAACGCTAGGGAAGCTGCCATAGTGAGTGATTTTGAAGTATATGGTGTAGATTCTTTGCAGGAAGTTATTGAATTTTTCAACGGAACCTTCAAGCCGGATAGAACAATTGTAAATACCAGAGAAGAGTTTCTAAATAATATAAGTAATTACGAAAACGATTTTGCCGATGTAAAAGGTCAGGAAAGTATAAAGCGTGCGCTGGAAATTGCTGCGTCTGGTGGGCACAATGTAATTCTAATCGGTCCGCCCGGAGCTGGAAAAACCATGTTAGCGAAGCGCCTTCCCACAATTTTGCCCCCATTAGATTTGTATGAAGCTTTAGATACCACAAAAATACATTCAGTTGCAGGCAAACTTTCTGCCTCTGATTCATTAATGACTGTTAGGCCTTTTCGATCACCTCACCACACCATAAGCGACGTTGCTCTGGTTGGTGGTGGCACAAACCCTCAACCGGGAGAAATTTCTTTAGCGCATAATGGTGTCCTTTTCTTGGACGAATTACCCGAATTTAAAAGGACAGTCCTGGAAGTTATGCGTCAGCCATTAGAAGAAAGAAGAGTAACTATTTCCAGAGCAAAATCAACTGTTGATTACCCGGCTAGTTTTATGCTGGTTGCTTCCATGAATCCTTGTCCCTGTGGATTTTACAATCATCCTGAAAGGGAATGTATATGTCCTCCGGGAGTGGTGCAAAAGTATTTAAGCCGTATCTCCGGACCCTTATTGGATCGGATTGATTTGCATGTGGAAGTTACGCCTGTAAATTTCAACGAACTTTCCTCCGAAAGATTAGCCGAAAAAAGTGAAGATATCCGCGAACGCGTAATAAAAGCCCGCGATATTCAATTAAAAAGATTTGAAGATAAAAATGATGTTTTTTGCAACGCTCAAATGAGTCCGAAAACGGTAAGAGACATCTGCCGTATTGATGAATCTGGCCAGATGCTATTGAAACAAGCCATGGAAAAGCTGGGTTTGTCCGCCCGAGCATATGATCGTATTTTAAAAGTTGCCCGTACAATAGCCGACTTGGCTGAAAGTGAGCGGATTGAAACAGAACATTTAGCGGAGGCAATTCATTACCGGAGCTTGGATCGGGAAGGTTGGGCCGGGTAATTGCTGTTAAGTATTTAATTAAAAGAATACGTTTACAAATAGATTACAGTTCAAAAAAGCTAAATTTTATTTTTGATCGTATGTTATTAAAAAAGTACTTATGAAACGTATCATATTCTCCATAGCATCTATAGTAATATTTTTCAGCATTCTTTCCTGCAATGCTCAATCTCAAAAAAATTCAGATGTTAAGAAAGTAAAATTAACAGCTCCGGCTGGCAAAGCCATTGCTGCTTTTGCAGAAGGTTGTTTTTGGTGCTCTGAACACATTTTTGAAGATGTGATTGGTGTAGACTCCGCGGTTTCTGGTTATGCGGGTGGAACTACCGCAAACCCAACCTATGAGCTTGTAAATACAGAAACCACAGGTCATGCCGAAACTGTTTTGGTTTATTATAATCCTAAAATTGTAAGTTATGCAGAACTGGTGAAGGTATTTTTTACTTCGCATGATCCAACAACCCCAAATCAACAGGGACCCGACAGAGGTTCTTCTTATCGCTCAATATTATTTTACAGCACTCCAGCAGAGAAAACTATCGCTCAGCAAAGTATAAGGGATGTAAGTAAATCAGGCAGATTTAAAAAACCAATAGTAACTGAGTTACAACAGCTGAAAGATTTTTACAGAGCTGAACAATATCATCAGGATTATATACAACACAATCCAGGAAGTGCATATGTCAGAAGCGTTTCAATTCCCAGATATCAGCTCTTTAAGAAAACTTATAAGGGGAAATTAAAAGATAATTAAGGTTTGCATCAAAACCATCGATGGCCCAGCTTGTTTAAATTTTAAGGGGTTAATTTAAAACAGACTAGTATTAAAGCAATGAACACTAAACAAATCAATAAGCGTGCTTCGCAAGAAGCCACTTCACTAAAGGTGTTTTTTATCGATGCTTTAAAAGATATTTATTGGGCAGAAAAAACCATATTAATGGTAATTCCTAAAATGGCCAGAAAAACAACCTCAACAGAGCTCAGAGAAGTTTTGGAGAACCATTTAGGAGAAACTGAAAATCAGGTTGTAAGATTAGAACAGGTATTTGCAAGCATTGATGAAAAAGCTATAGCCAAAAAATGCGAAGCTATGGAAGGCATCATTCGCGAAGCTGAGCTTATTATGAATGAAACCCATAGGGGAACTATGACACGTGATGTAGCAATTATAGCTGCAGCTCAGAAAATTGAACATTATGAAATTGCTTCCTACGGAACGCTCCGAACCATTGCAGAAGTTTTAGGCTTTAGTCAGGCTTCAGAATTACTAATCCAAACATTAGAAGAAGAGAAAAAAGCTGATCAGAAATTATCAGAGATTTCAGAAAGTCTTGTCAGTATGTCGGTTATAAAGGAAGGCAATTAATAACAATTCATTAAAAACTCGCTTACCGGCGGGTTTTTTCCAAAAAATAAATCATGGTTTTAATTTTTTTATAACGAGGTTAACTATTCGTTATAAAACCCTTTTGCATAAATTCGCAATCTATATATGGACTACCAGATACATTCTCTTTCAAACGGAATTCGGATTCTACATAAACCGGGTTCTTCCAGTATTTCACATGCATGCATTTTAATTAATGCGGGCTCCCGCGATGAAATTACCATCCATAACGGATTGGCTCATTTTATAGAACACTTGTTATTTAAAAAAACAAAACGCAGAAATACCAGTCAAATATTAAATCGGCTTGAATTAGTTGGGGCAGATCTGAACGCTTATACAACCAAAGAATACACCTGCATTCATGCCTCCTTTCTGCATCCGCATTTAGAACGATCTTTAGATCTTTTTGAAGATATCGTTTTCAATTCTGTATTTCCGGAAGATGAAATGATCAAAGAAAAGGAAGTAATTCTGGATGAAATATCTTCTTATCAGGATCAGCCGGATGAAGCGGTAAATGATGATTTTGAGGATTTACTCTTTAAAGGGCATGCGCTTGGCAGAAATATTCTTGGAAGTCCGGAAACCGTGAATAGCTTTAAAAGAGATGATATTTTTAATTTTATTCATTCAAACTATCGTACAGACGAAATAATTATTGGCGTATCCGGAAGTTATGATTTTAAAAAAGTCATCCGGATTTCCGAAAAGATCTTCGGTAAAATCAAATCCAACATCCCGGAAAGGGAAAGAGAAAAAATAAATATTTACCAGCCTTTAACGCAGAAATTTCAAAAGCCCATTAATCAATCGCATTGCGTACTGGGTAACCGGGCTTATAATATTCACAGTCAAAATAAAATAGGCTTCCTGCTGCTCAATAATTTATTAGGAGGAACAGGAATGAGTTCGCGTTTAAATCTGGAACTCAGAGAAAAGTATGGCATTGCTTACACTATTGAATCTAATTACACTCCTTTAAGTGACTCGGGAATGTTTTCAATCTACTTTGGCACAGATCCTGAAAAGGTTGAAAAAGCATTTAAATTGATTTATCGGGAATTAAATAAATTGAAAGATAAACCACTTGGAGCCATCCAGCTACATCAGGCAAAGCAAAAATTTATAGGCCAGATCGCTTTAGGCGAAGAGAATAAAATGGGTGTAATTATTTCTATGGCTAAAAGTCTGCTGGATTATGGAAAAGTAGATACACTTGAAGAAGTATTTTCTAAAATCAATTCAGTAAGCACCGGCCAGGTGCTGGAAATTGCTAACGAAATGTTTGCAAAAGATCAACTTTCTACCTTAGTTTTCGAACCACAGGAATCTTAAGCCATAAAATATTATTTTTGCAGATAAACTATTTAAAACTGATTGATACTTTTCGGTCAATCTAACTAATACGCACAGATGAAATTGCCAATTATTGCTTACGGAGATCCGGTATTACGAAGAAAAGCATTAGAAATTCCTGAAGATTATCCGGAGCTGGATGTTTTGGTTGCCAATATGTTCGAAACCATGTACAACGCACATGGAGTTGGTTTGGCTGCCCCGCAAATAGGTTTATCGGTTAGATTATTTGTAGTGGATGCGGCACCTTTTGAGGATGATGATCCCATTTTAAAAGATTTTAGAAAAGTATTTATCAATGCGCAGATTGTAGAAGAAACCGGAGACAAGTGGGATTTCAACGAAGGTTGTTTGAGCATTCCGGATATACGGGAAGATATCAGCCGAAAGGAAAAATTAACTATTTCCTATTATGATGAGAATTTCAATTATTTTGAGGAAACTTACAACGGCTTACCTGCCAGAATAATTCAGCATGAGTATGATCATATAGAAGGAAAACTCTTTACTGATAAATTAAGCCCCTTGCGCAAAGCGATGCTTAGAAACCGTTTAGAATCAATTTCGAAAGGAAATATTAAAGTGGATTATAAAATGAAGTTTCCGGCTATGAAAGCAGGAAAAAGAAGATAATTTCTAATCGTTTTTGCTTCTGCTTTTATCGCCCTGCATAATTTGCTGAATTAAGGCACCCCAGGCAAATGGGTTTAATAGAGGATTAGCCATTTTTTGGTTCATGTTTTTATTAACTAATGCATTATGGTTATTCTGGAAATTATATCCCTGCATTTCCTGTCCGTCCCGCGGAAGGTTTGCAGATAATGCAGCCAGATTATCACGGGAAACATTTTTCTTAGCTATTTCCAGATCATCGTCTGCAAATTTCATGGTTAAAAACTGCTTTTTAAATTCATCAACACTTGCCCATGGATAAACTAAAACTGCCGGCAAATTGATCGCTTCCTGCTTTAATTTCATCATCACTGTATATTTATGATCGGGCAAATTAGTAGGTATTACAATGCCTTCGTGTTTGTAACCAATTGCGGTAAAAGCTAAAGTATCTCCTTCCTGCGCAACAAAAGAAAAGTAACCTTTATAATTGGCAGAAAACACTTGTTTGTGATTTGAAATATTGGTGATACTTACGTACGGAACAACAGTATTACTATCCGGATTAACTATGACGCCGGAGAATTGCACCAATTTTTTATCAGTAGACTGGGCAAAGCCATATCCTGATAAGAGCATGAAGAATAAAAACAGCCAATTGCGCATATTTTCAAAAGTATCAAAAATCAGTCCTTGATTTTGTTAAATAGTGTTAATTAAGATTTCAGGAATCGTTTCAACGCTTTAAATCAACGGGTTATTGCAGACGCTCTGGCAATATAGCATTCGGATCATCCATATCCGTTAGGTTTATTGCTTCAATTCCTTCAATTTCGGGAACTTCCCTTTTAATGGCCTGTTCAATTCCGGCTTTCAAAGTCATGATGCTCATCGGACAAGATCCGCAAGAACCCAATAAGCGTAAACGCACAATATTATCTGCGGTAATTTCTTCTACAGATACATTTCCACCGTCAGTTTCCAAATATGGTCTGATGGTATCAAGTGCATTTTCAACTCTTTGTAGCAAATCCATGATGTTGTTAAATTTTTACTAAAGATACTAATTTTTAAATTTGCCCTTTACTTTTGGCATTCTGAATAGCCACCTGCTGAGCAACTTTTTCTGCAATATGCATAAAAGCTTTTCCCATCAGATCATTAGGCTGTAAAATTACAGGTTTGCCATTATCTCCGCTTTCGCTGATGCTTTTTACTAAGGGAATTTCTCCTAGAAAAGTAGTGTTAAACTGCTCGGCAAGTTTTGGTCCGCCACCATTTCCAAAAATATAGTATTTGTTTTCCGGAAGTTCTGCTGGAGTAAAGTACGACATGTTTTCTACTACACCCAATAAAGGCACATTGATAGATTCCATTAAAAACATTCCAACACCTTTACGTGCATCGGCAAGCGCCACGTTTTGCGGCGTAGTTACAATTACAGCTCCGGTTATTGGGTAGGTTTGCGAAATGGTTATATGAATATCTCCGGTACCGGGCGGAAGGTCAACCACCAGATAATCCAGTTCGCCCCAATCAGCATCATTAAATAATTGCTTTATGGCATTTGATGCCATGGGTCCACGCCATGGAACGGGCTGATTGGGATCTGTGAAAAAACCGATCGACAATAATTTTATTCCATACTTCTCAACAGGTTGAATGCGGGTTTTCCCTTCTTCATTTTGTGTTGCCAAAGGTCTTTCCCTTTCCACATCAAACATCATTGGAATGGATGGACCATAAATATCTGCATCAATTAATCCAACCTTGGCGCCTTTTTGTGCCAAACCCAGGGCCAGATTCACAGCAACAGTAGATTTTCCAACTCCACCTTTTCCGGATGCTACCGCGATTATATTTTTAATGTTTGATAAAGTTGGTGTTGGACGGCTGGTTACTCTGGAGGTCATATTAATATCTACCTCAATATCCTTGCTTATAAAATGGCCAATGGCATTGCGGCAAGCATTTTCGAGCATGGCTTTCATCGGGCAGGCAGGCGTTGTTAAAACTACCGAAAAGCTGAGTTTATTGCCATTTATGCGAATGTCTTCGATCATATTCAGTGTAACCAAATCTTTTTTAAGATCCGGATCTTCTACATGACGCAAAGCCATTAATACCTGTTCCTGATTAAACATATCTAATTTTATAAATTTTAAATGCTGATTATAGGCCAAAAATACTAAACCACAACTGTAAAAATTGATTGCTGCAGCTTTTTACAGATATTTGACTTACAGAAATAATGAGATTATAAAAACGATTTTTAACCTCACACCTTATTACTGTGTAAACCACTGTTAAAATGCCCAAACCGAATAGAAATTATAAAATTGCAGGAATTGTACTGGCTTCTATATTACTTATTGTTTTTATTGGTGGAGCAATTGCATACAGCAAACGCGAAGCATTGCTAAAAGTAGCTATTGAAAAAGCTATTCGCAAAGCTAAAGCTGATTATAACCTGAATGTTAAAATTAAAGACGCTCATTTTGTTGGATTAAAAACTGTAGATCTGAGTGAAATAACAATTGTTCCGGAAAATCGCGATAGCCTTGCTTATATCCAAAATTTTAAAGTAGGAATAAAACTGTTGCCTCTAATTTTCGGCGATATTAAATTGTCAGAAGTGGGCATGAAGAATGCATGGATCAGCTTAAGTAGACATGATAGCATCAGCAATTATGATTTTCTTTTCCGCAAGCAGGGTGTTGATACTATCAAATCATCCCGCAAGGTAAACTTAGCAGAACTTGCCAATAATCTTTTAAACCAATTGTTATACAAAATTCCGGATGATATGGATATCCGCAATTTTGATATACGCTTACGCGATGATGAGAATACTTTCAATTTAAAAACTACTACAGCAACTATTGTGAATGGCGAAGTAAAATCGACCATTTTAGTGAATGGAAATGAATCTGTTTGGCATGTGCAGGGAAACGTAGAACCGGATGATAAGCAATTGGATCTGATGCTTTTTGCAGATGGTAAAAAAGTGGAATTGCCTTACCTGGAACAGCGTTTTGGTTTAAAATTGAACTTTGATACCATCAGCACGCAAATGAAACGTGTTACAAGAAGTGGCGACGAATTTAAAATATCGGGATCATGGGCAATTAGAAATTTATTGGTAAATCAACCACGCATTGCCAGCAATGACGTTATTGTTCCGTATGCTTCTATTGATGCGGATATGGTTTTTGGTGAGAACTACGTGGCAATAGATAGTACCTCCATTATCCATCTGCAGAATGTTCAAGCACATCCTTTTGTGAAATATACTTTAGGCGATAAAAAAATATACGACCTGAAACTGCATACAGAAGAAATGGATGCACAGCAATTATTTGATGCTTTCCCGCAAGGATTATTTGAATCTTTAGACGGTATGAAAGTGGCCGGAAAACTCCAGTATGACCTTAATTTTCATTTGGATGGAAAGCATCCGGACAATGTAGTTTTTGATTCGCGACTGCGAAAAAATAATTTCAAGGTATTAAAATGGGGCAAAACTGATCTGGAAAAAATTAACAGCAGTTTTGTGTACACTCCGTATGAATACGGAAAACCAATGCGGGATATCGTTATTGGTCCGCAAAACCCGGATTATACACCAATAAATCAAATTTCTCCTTATTTAAGAAACGCCTTGCTTACGGCAGAAGACCCTTCGTTTTATAGTCACAATGGTTTTGTTGAAGAATCTATACGTAAATCTATTGCTACAAACTATAAAGAGAAAGCCTTTAAACGTGGCGGAAGTACCATTTCTATGCAATTGGTTAAGAATGTTTACCTGAGCAGACAAAAAACGCTGGCCCGCAAAATTGAAGAAGTTCTGATTGTATGGATCATGGAAAATACTAATACATCGTCTAAAAATCGAATGTTCGAAGTTTATCTGAACCTGATAGAATGGGGCAGAAACGTGTATGGAATTGGTGAGGCTTCCAGGCATTATTTCAACAAGCAGCCATCTCAGTTAGATTTAGGCGAAAGTATTTTTCTGGCCAGCATTGTTCCAAAGCCTAAACGCGGGATGTATTATTTTGAAGGGGATGGAACGCTGAAATCCAGTTTAAGAGGATATTTCAGGCTAATTGGTGGCATTATGCAACGTCGGGGTTTTGCTCAGCCAGACTCAAATGTGTATGGATTTTATGGTGTTCGCTTACGCGAGAGCTTAAGAACCATTATGCCATCAATTGATTCGCTTGCTTTGGATAGCTTGAATGAGGATGATGAAAATTCGGGAGGAATTTTGAGTCAGATATTTGGAAAACGCCGACAGGATACTATACATGTTAACGATATAGGTAAATCAAAAAATCCGGCTGAACGCCAAAAGACTCCATCCGAATTAAGACAGGAGCGACGGGAACAGAGACGATTAGAAAAAGAAGCCCGCAGAAAAGCAGGTGGCAATTAATTTTATTTAAAAACATGAATATCCAGATTGACCATAAAGATTTTGAATTACTGATTGAGTATGATCAGATAAAAAAGCGGCTTCGCCTGCTTGGTATCCAACTGGATGTTGATTATGAAGGTCGCGTTCCGGTTTTTGTTGGAATTCTAAATGGAAGTTTCATGTTTATTGCAGATCTGATGAAAGAGATCAGCATTTCCTCTGAAGTAACATTTGTAAAAGTTTCTTCGTATGCCGGTGATAAAAGTACCGGGAAAGTAAAGGAAGAAATTTCTATTTACATGGATCTGAAAGATAGAGATGTGATAATTGTTGAAGATATTGTAGAAACCGGCGAAACCTTAAAAGAGGTTATAAATATGGTTAAGCAACATGATCCGGCCTCGATAAATGTTTGTACATTATTGCTAAAACCCAATTCACCCGACCTTGACATTCCGGAATTAACGTATGTTGGATTTGATATTCCCAACGATTTTGTTGTAGGTTATGGACTGGATTACAATGGTTTAGGCAGAAATTTAAAAGATGTTTACAGAGCTGAGCACGTACCTACTGATACCTGATTTTAACGTTCAAACTCCCCGGATAATATTTTTATAATCAGAACAAAATTTTTGCATTTTTGCAATTCATATAATTTATATTTCAAATGACTATCCATAAGGAAGGATACACTTCAATTGCGCTTTGCATTTTGTTCATTTTTATTTTAAATGCAGCAATTCATTTCTTTTTACCAGGTACAATCTGGCTTCAGTGGACCATCTATATTTTTTCATTTATCTTATTTATAACGGTGCTTCAGTTTTTCAGAAGTCCGTATATTAAAACAACAGCCTTAGATACAAATATCATTTGCCCTGCAGACGGAAAAGTTGTAGTAATTGAAGAAACAGAAGAAACAGAGTATTTAAAAGATCGCCGCATTCAGTTATCCATATTTATGTCGCCGGTAAATGTGCACGTAAACAGATATCCAATTGGCGGAATCGTTAAATATTTTAAATATCACCCCGGCAAATTTTTAGTTGCCTGGCATCCAAAATCATCAACAGAAAATGAAAGAACTACGGTTGTTGTCGAAAATAAAGAAGGAATTTCTGTGCTTTTCAGACAAATTGCCGGAGCAATGGCACGCCGTATTGTTTGTTATGCTAAAGAAGGTGATCAGGTTGAGACCGGAAGCCAGTTTGGCTTTATCAAATTCGGGTCACGCGTTGATGTTTTTTTACCCATTGGAACCGAAATTAAAGTGAATTTAGGTCAGGTTGTAAAAGGCGGAATTACAGTGCTTGCAGAATTAAAAGCCGAATAATAAAAAATAAAACCCATCAATACATTTAGAAAAATCCGTTTAAAACTAAACGGATTTTTTTGTGTCTGTACTTTTTGCCTCTTCATCTTTCTCAGAAACAGGATCTTTACCGGGATATTCGTGATAAACCGTTTGAGAAGGATAAGCGAATTGAGCTCCGTTTTTCTCTACAATTTCCATAATACGGTAATTTATCTCCTGACGGATTTGCATATATTCTGTGTAATCAACAATCTCGATATAATATAATACCTGCAAATTCAATGATGAATCTCCAAAAGAATCGAAAGTTGCAAGAGTATCATTACTCGTAGCCGGATGACTATTTACATACTCTTCTATTTCCTTAGAAATTTTAATCATTGTGGTAGCTGGAGTATCATATTTCAATCCAACATTAAACTTCATTCTTCTCAGATTTCTCAGAGAGAAGTTTTCAAGCGGCGTATCGGTCATTTTCTTGTTCGGAATAATAACCATCGTTTTATCCAGCGTACGAAGTAATGTACTTCTGAAACCTACCTTTTCAACCGTTCCTTCAAATTTATCTACTTTAACCAGATCGCCGACTACAAAAGGTTTATCGGCGAAAATTGTAAATGAACCCAATAAGTTTTGAAGTGTATCCTGTGCCGCTAATGCTACCGCGATTCCACCAATACCTAGACCGGCAATAATAGTGGCCACGTTTAAATTAAACACAGCGCCCATTACTACAAAAACAGCAAAGATAATGGTCAGTATTTTTATCAGCTCTTTGGCAAATGGAACCATCTGATCATCAGATTTTGAATCTGTAAGAGAAGCTCTGTACATATAAATATGCGCCACAAAGTCAATTATTCTCAAAAAGATCCAGAAAGCTGAAATGATAAACAAAAACATAAATAGTTTATCAATAATCTGTATAACAGTAATTTCGTAGGTGCTGGTAATTTTATCTGTTGTAGAGGTTCTGCTAAAAACAACTTCCTGCAAAGGGAAACTCAACTGGTTAATTGCAGAATAAACTACAATTAACATCAGCAGAAATTCAATTGGTTTTATCAGCAATGAAACAAAAACCTGCGGATCGGCGTGATCGCCAAATCTTCCGAACAGCTTATAAAGTATTTTGCTGATGATTTTCGAAAAAACCCGTTTCAACAAAATTCCTAAAAACAGTATCAGAAAAAACAACACATAATTTTTTATGCTGTTTCCTAAGAACATGTGATTCAAAAACGATAAATCCATATTTAAACTAGTTGTTCTAAAGCTATTTCAAATGCAGTTTTAGATAATTCAGCTTTAGATGGTGATTTTTGATGAATTTTTTCAATAGCCACGCGAATTACTTCTGAGGCATCATTAAAAATAGCTGCATCGCTCATTTCAATATTTCTCTCCATCAAATAAGCAAATACCCGTGCCATTCCGCAGTTAGAGATAAAATCAGGAATTACGGCAAGTTCTTTATCTGCCAATTCCATAATCGGACCGAAAAAGATCTCCTTATCTGCGAATGGAACATTTGCTCCGGCAGCAATAACTTCTAAACCGGTATTGATAAGAGTTTTTACCTGTTCTTCTGAGACTAAACGTGAAGCGGCTGCAGGAACAAAAATTTCTGCTTCTGTTTCCCAGATGGTTTTGTTTATTTCATCAAAAGGAATCAGGTTATCAGCAACTAATGTATTACTGTTACGGTTTAAGAATAAAGTTCTGATTTCTTCGAACGTAAAACCTTCCGGATTTAGCAACCCGCCTTCGCGATCGATTATACCAACAACTTTAACTCCCTGCTGTGCCAGGTAAAATGCAGCGGCTGCCCCAACATTTCCCCAGCCCTGTATAATGGCTCTCTTGGTTTTAATATCGCCGCCAAATAGATTATAAAAATGACGTATTGATTCTGAAACCCCGTAACCGGTGATCATATCTGCCACTACATATTTACGTTTTACGTCTGGCGAGAAATTAACATCTTCTAAAACTTTAGAAACACCGTAACGCAACTGACCGATCTGGTGAATGCGCTCATTCTCACGAGCATGATAATGACCGTTAATTACACCTTCCTGCGGATGCCACAAACCGTAATTCTCCGTAATCGGAATCACTTCGTGAATTTCATCTACATTTAAATCACCACCGGTACCGTAATAGCTTTTAAGCAATGGCATTACAGCTTTGTACCACCGTTCTAAAACACCTTTTTTTCTTGGATCTGCCGGATCGAAGTTTATCCCGGATTTGGCACCACCGATTGGCGGACCAGATACCGTAAATTTAACTTCCATGGTTTTAGCCAAAGATTCTACTTCGCGTTTATCCAGTCCTTTACGCATACGTGTACCGCCACCGGCTGCACCGCCACGCAATGAGTTGATAACCACCCATCCTTCTGCGTCAGTTTCAGAATCTTTCCATTCAAAAACTATTTCTGGGCGTTTGTCTTCAAAGCGTTTTAAAAGTTGTTTCATTCCAGTTTTATAAAAATGTATACATCTCCCAAAAGAGACTTGTTATTCTAATGCTTTATTTAATAAAATTTAGAAAGCATAAAAACAAAAAAGCCTCCCATCCTAATAACCGGAAGGGAGGCTTTTGAATATGAAGAAAATTATACTCTTTTTGATTTGATACGAGCAGCTTTTCCGGTAAGCTCGCGTAAATAGAACAATTTTGCTCTACGCACTTTTCCGTGACTATTCACATCAATTTTATCGATGTTTGGCGAGTTAACAGGGAAAATCCGTTCTACACCAATTCCGTTAGACATTTTACGAACAGTGAATGTTTCATTAACACCCGCACTGTTTCTCTGAATAACAACACCTTGATATATTTGGATACGCTCCTTATTTCCTTCGCGAATCTTATAGTGAACGCTAACAGTATCGCCGGCTTTGAATGCAGGAATTTCCCTTTTCGCTACTGCCTGCTCTTCTACAAATTTTACTAAATCCATGATTTTAAGCTCTTAAAGTCGATTTTTAGACCCTAAAAATCGGACTGCAATATTAAGAATAATTTTCAATTTAAAAAAGAATGATTTAATTTTTTCCACATTTTAATAATAATAAACATTTCAGTAGCTAAAAATCATCTGGGATATTGATTCCTGTTAGTACAATTATCTAAGAAAAAAGCTACTAAAGAATACACTGTATCAATTATCAGCAAATTAAAACGCCAAGCTGATCAAAGTATCGCTAAAAGAATGACTTGACTTTCAATATCCAGAAATATATAAAATGCTGTAATTATCGCGACAAGCCAATTTACAGATTTAATGAAATCAAATTAATTATTACTATTCAAGATATTTTAAAGTTTGTATGCTATAAGCCGGATCTTGATTAAAAAGGTTGTTTTGTTCCGGATAAATAACCACAAAAGATTTATCTCTAAAATGCTTGCCCAGCTGCCGTGGAGTATGGTCCAAAGCAGAATGATATGAAATAGAGCCATTTCTGGAACTAACAACTACTAAAAGGTCATCAATTTCTACAATCGACTCAAATTTCATAAATGAATCCCAATCATTAAATATTTCAAAAACAACCTGCACACTTGATTTGCTTTCCGCGAAGATCTTTTTTAATTGCTCGTTGGTTTCTTTAGGAGCATAAAACTTCAAATCGGCACCAGCTTGCTGCGACAGCCTAAGCATGCTTTTGGTCCAGTGAACAAAGCCAGATTCAAACTCGGCGAAAGCCGGAACCACCACTACAATATGACGGGTGGTATTTAAAGGATTCACAAAATTTGTTACTAAAATCATTTGACCGGAACGATCCAGTAAATTATCCAGAACACTGCCGAATATCCATTCTTTTGCAGAATGACGTGCATTCCAGCCAATGACTATCTGAGTAATATTCAATTCTTTAATTGCCCTGAGAATACCGCTTGCTATATTCATATCCACACGAGTAACTCCGGTAACACCGTTGTCTGATGCGGCTGCATGTTTTGCGGCCATATCCAATATTTTATTGCTTTTAATAATGTGTTCATGAGCTGCATCATCATCCGGAATGACTATCAGCGGGAATATTTGTTCAACCGACCTTGGTTTTTTAAGCAGGACAGAAAAATCAATTAATTTTTCTACGCTTTCCGGATTTGAAATAGGAACCAAAATTCGTTCGGGATTTTCCAGCGGCCCTTCACTTAAGTTCAGATCTTCTTCCATTACCTGCTTTCTGCCTGCTTTTTCTACCACAATTGTACTTACAAGACAGGTAACTAAAATCATGATAATGGAACCATTCAGAATTTCTTCTGATAGCAACCCAAGCTGGTAACCAATTAACACGGAAGCGAGTGTTGCAGCAGCTCTGGCGGTTGTTAATCCGAAAATTAAATTACGCTCAGTTACTGTAAAACCAAATACTTTTTGGGTGACAAAAGCGGCGATCCATTTACTGCTTATGGCAACCACAATTAAAACTCCTGAGATCATTAATGCATGAAAACCTTTAAAAACTACTTGCAGGTTTACAAGCATCCCGACGCTAATCAAAAAGAAGGGGATAAACAATGCGTTACCCACAAACTCAATCCGGTTCATTAAAGGAGATGAATGCGGTATCATTCGGTTTAATGCTAATCCCGCAAGGAAAGCGCCTATAATTGGTTCTATGCCGGCTAAATGAGCTAGGAATCCCGCAAGGAAAACAAGCGCTAAAACGAATATATATTGAGAAACCCCTTCACTTTCGAAGTTTTTGAAAAACCAGACAGACACTTTTGGAAATCCCCAGAAAATAACAAAGCCAAATATGGAAAGGGATATTCCCATCCGAATGGCAAATATATAATCCAAATTTCCATGTGTATAATTGGCAATCATTGCCAGAATAAGTAGAGCGCCTGTATCGGCTATAATTGTTCCTCCTACCGTAATTCCCACAGCCCGGGAATTGGTAATGCCCAAACGGCTTATAATGGGATAAGCCAACAAGGTATGCGATGAAAGAACACTGGCAAACAGAAGCGATGAAACCATGGAAAGATCCAGAAAACTGTAACCAACCCAGGTTGCCAAAGCACCCGGAATAAGAAAAGTTAAAAATCCATGAATTAACGTTCGGTTTTTATTCCTGATAAAATCATTCAGATCTATTTCTAATCCGGCAATAAACATAATGTAGAGCAAGCCAACGGTGCCAAATAAGATCATACTTTGATCTCGAAGCAAAATGTTCAAACCGTTTGGTCCAACTATTACCCCGGCAACAATAAGAACAATAAGGTTTGGAACTTTATACCGCTTAAAAATAATTGGCGCCAGCAGAATGATGAACAGAACTACTGAAAAAATAAGTACCGGATCTGTTATCGGAAAGTAATCGTGAATTTTAAAAGCTGGTATTCTCATTTTTTATCAGGTAATATCTTTTGTTAAAATTCATGTTCTATAATACTAAAAGCAGAATAAACTTAAAACTTTATTTTAGCAAATCCGGTCTGCGCTTCTGCGTTCTTTCTAATGCCTGATCATGGCGCCAGTCATTTATTTTAGCTTCATTTCCGCTCAGCAAAATATCCGGAACCTTATGTCCTTTCCAATCTGCAGGGCGTGTGTAAACGGGAGCATCCAGCAATTCTCCCTGAAAAGAATCAGAAAGTGCAGAAGTTTCATCATTTAAAACTCCTGGCAACAATCTAACAATTGCATCTACCAGTACTGCAGCGGGCAATTCTCCACCAGACAAAACATAATCGCCAATAGATATCTCTCTGGTAACATATAAATCGCGGATACGCTGATCAATTCCTTTGTAATGCCCGCAAAGAATTATCACATTCAGTTTTGATGAAAGCTCATTTGCGATAGTTTGTTTGAAAGTTTCTCCATCCGGCGTCATAAAAATGATCTCATCATACTTTCTTTCTGCCTGTAGTTTGTCAATACAGTTTGCAAAAGGCTCAATACTCATTACCATTCCGCTGCCGCCTCCATACTGATAATCGTCTACCGATTTTTGGCGGTGCGTACTGTAATCTCGCAGGTTATGTACGTGAATTTCGGAAAGTCCCTTTTTTTGCGCACGCTGCAAAATGGAATGTGCAAAAGGACTTTCTAAAAGTGCCGGTAATACAGAAATAATATCAAAACGCATGGAGCAAAGATAGAAAAGATAGATTTGAGATGTGAGATTGGCTGAACCCGGCTTTTGAATCAAAAATAAAGAAGGTTTATTCCTGAATATATAGATCTATTAAACCTTCCGGGAGATTTACTTTCAATATTCCGCTTTCTTCGTCAATCTCAACAATTAGATCATCATTTAGGGGAAACATTACTTCGCGGAATTTATAAGGAACAACGGCTACAAATTGCTGAGGATATTCGTGGATATCGATAATTTCGCCCAGTTCGCCGAAAGTTTGGTCATGAACGATAAAACCTTTCAGGTCGGTAATTAGAAATTCATCCTCATCACGAACAGGTTTTACAGAAAGCGGGAGGTATATTTTTTTTCGGACTATTTTTTCTGCTTTCGCGATGCTATCCAGATCATCAAAAAAGAAATAGCCGGTTTGGTTGTTGTTTAATTTATAACTTGAGATAAAATAGGGGATCAGTTTTCCATTTATTTCGGCAAAAATAGTTTCAAAGGGTAAATTTTCAGGGTCTTCATATTCAAAAAATATCTGAACCTCTCCCTTTAAACCTTTTGTTTTGGTTATATAACCTATGTAAAAGCAATCCTCAATTTTCATAAAATCTTATTTTAAACAACAATAGCGAAGAAATGAATCTTCGCTATTGCAAACCAATGGTTTAGAATATTTTATTATTCTGCTGTTTCTTCTGCGTTGTTCTCAGTTTCAGGAGCTTCAATAGCTTCTTCACCTTCAACTGCAGTTTCTTCTGTTACTTCTTCTTCAGCAGGAGGAGTGTTTTTAGCGGCAATTGCTGCTGCCATATCCTCTTTTTTCTTAGCTTCTGCAGCTAAAGCCGATTTCTTAACTTCTTCTTTAGATTTAGATAGGTTCTCTTTTTTGCCTTCGATTTTGCCTTCTTTGCCTTGTAACCACTCATTAAATTTAGCATCTGCCTGCTCAGCAGTTAAAGCGCCTTTTTTAACACCACCTTCAAGATGCTTTTTGTACAAAATTCCTTTGTAAGAAAGAATTGCACGACAAGTATCAGTTGGCTCAGCACCTTTGTTCATCCAATCTAAAGCTTTGTCGAAATTAATTTCAATTGTAGCCGGGTTTGTGTTTGGATTGTAAGAACCTAATCTTTCGATGAATTTACCATCTCTTGGAGCACGAGAATCTGCTACCACTACGTGATAAAAAGGTTTTCCCTTTTTACCGAATCTTTGCAATCTGATTTTAGTTGCCATTTTTTATTAATTTATGTATTCAACATATATCCCGGAGTCTATTCTGCGGGGCTGCAAAGATATAAATAATTCTTATTTAAAAAATGTAATACCCTATTTTTGAGCATGAACCGAAAAAAACTCCGACTGGCTGTAGATATGGATGAAGTATTGGCAGATCCACTTTCAAAATTTATTGCCCTTTATAACCGCGATTATAACATTCCACTGGATTTAAAAATAAGTCCGGGAAATGAAATGTATCATCACGTACCCGAACATGCCCGGGATAAGTGGTATGAATATATTAACGAAGATGGCTTTTTCAGAGATTTGCCTGTAATAGGGAATAGTAAGGAGGTAATGCTTGCTTTACAGGAAAAATATGATGTTTATATTGTATCTGCGGCCTTGGAGTTCAGAAATTCATTAAGAGATAAATATGATTGGCTGGAAGAACATTTTCCATCTATCAGCTGGACTAATATTATTTTTTGTGGCGATAAAATTGTGGATACAGATATATTAATTGACGACCGGATTAAAAACTTCCATCATTTTAACGGACGTAAATTACTGTTTACCTCACCTCATAATTTATTGATAACAGATTATGAACGTGTAAATAACTGGGATGAAGTTGCCGAAAAATTACTTTAAACTCTTAAATTTCAATTATGATAGTTACTACAACAAATAATATAGACGGCAAAAGAGTTACCAGATATATCGGAATTGTATCCGGAGAAGCAATAATTGGAGCCAATATTGTAAAAGATTTTTTTGCCAGCATTCGCGATATTGTTGGCGGAAGAGCAGGTTCTTACGAGGACG
This sequence comes from Sphingobacteriales bacterium, assembly GCA_038204935.1. Taxonomy (GTDB): domain Bacteria; phylum Bacteroidota; class Bacteroidia; order Sphingobacteriales; family Sphingobacteriaceae; genus Daejeonella. Next base: position 25,403 of record JBBRCI010000020.1, read on the forward strand.
GATTGCGGGAAGCTAAAGAAATTGCACTTAAAGAGATGCAGGATCAGGCTTTGCAATTAGGCGCTAACGCAATATTATCTGTCGATCTGGATTATGAAACTCTGGGGAAGAACGGAAGTATGTTAATGGTTAGTGCTAGCGGAACTGCGGTAATTGTTGAGTAATAATTATTAAATTAGAATTTCCCAAAGCGAATTCAAGTAATTGGACTACTAGAAATGTTGATATGTTTCAACTTGATGAATTACTGACTTCTATAAATGACGCAGTTTGGTCTTATGATCTTTTAACTAAAAAGTTCATATACGTCAATCAAAAACTTGCTGAAATATGGGATACCCCCTTGGAAAAAATTCTGGAGGACCCGGATTTAAAGCAAAATCTCATTCATCCGGAAGACCGTGAATTATATGAAATGGAGTTTGAAAAGGTTTTTTTGTTTGATGAAGCTGAAATTGAATACCGCATTCTTACCAAAAAGGGAACTAAATGGCTTGTTGATAACATAACGCGTATGGGTGCCCAAGAGTCGAAATTGGGAATTTTAACCGGAACAACTACAGATATCAGCAAGAGAAAAGAATTCGAGATCAAACTTCTTAAATCCGAAGAAACTTACAAATACTTGTTTGACAATCACCCAAATCCATTATGGATTTTTGATATTAATACATTGAAGTTTCTGGCTGTAAACAATGCCGCAATAAATAATTACGGTTACAGCAAAGAAGAATTTTTGGAGATGAGTGTTTATGAGATTGGTACCAAGGAAGAAAAGGAACGCTTAGATTATCATTTAAAACATATCAACGATAATAATCGGGAAGGCGCTTACTGGCAGCATAAGAAAAAAGATGGCAGTATAATTTGGGTAGATGTTTCTAGCAACCGGTTAATTTACGATGGCAAAGAAGCGGAAATGGTTTTAGCAACTGATGTTACCGGAAGGGTAAAAGCGGGAGAAGAAGTTATAAAACGCGAAAAACTTTTGACTTCTTTAGTTAATTCTAACAGCAATTTCTTGTTAAGATTGGATACAAAAGGGTATTTGATATTTGTCAATCAGCCTTTGATTGATAAATTAGGCTATTCTGAGAAAGAATTAATAGGCAGTCATTTTACAATGACAACTGCTCCAGAAGATGTTGAACTGTGCGAAAATAAAATAACAGAATCCATTAGTAAACCGGGACAGATTGTGAATTTAACTCATCAAAAACTTACCTCTTCCGGCGAAAGGTTCTGGACTGCATGGGAGTTTGTTGCCATTACTAACCTGGAAAATGAAGTAATTGAACTGCAAGGAGTTGGCAGAGATATTACAGAAGAATTAAATACCCGCAATACTCTTGAATTAAGCGAAAAGAATTTAAGTAACCTGATTAATAATACACGTGACCTGATTTGGTCTATAGATAGAGACAAAAATCTGATATCTGCCAACAAAGGTTTCAAAGAATCTATTAAAAAACTTACTGGTAAATATCCCCAAATGGGAGAAAGAGTATTTTTTAAAGAATCAACTCCTGAAATGTTAGAAACCTGGAATGGGTATTACGACCGGGTTTTAAATGGAGAAAAATTCACTGCTTTAGAATCTTCACCTTTAAAAAACGGCCAGTTTAGAAAAGTAGAGATCAACTTTAATCCTATTTTTAATTCAGAAAATGAAATTATTGGTGCAAGTTTTTTTGCTCACGATGCTACAGAGCGATTAAATTTTGAAGAGAAAATACTCAGCCAAAATAAAATTCTTAAAGAAATTGCTTCTATAGCCTCTCATGAAATTAGAGGTCCGGTTGCTTCAATGCTTGGTTTATTAAGTCTGATTGACCGGAACGAAATTATTGGTGAACAGAATAATGAAATTTGCGATTATATGGAACAGGCTATGCGACAACTTGATTCAGTAATCCACCTGCTAGTTAAAAAAAGTGCCCAGCTGGATGACTGAGCAGTTTTTTAAATATTTTTTTCGATGTAATCGATCAGAGAATGAATAATTTTTATGTGGATTTCCTGAGCACGATCTGCATAATCAGAATAAGGAGCTCTGATCTCAATATCGCAAACCGAAGCCATTTCGCCACCATTTTTGCCGGTTAATCCAATTACTTTCATTCCTTTTTGCTTCGCGGATTTAATAGCATTTAAAACATTTTCAGAATTCCCGCTGGTGCTGATGGCCAACAAAACATCACCCGAATTTCCAATTGCCTCAACCATTCTGGAAAAAACGTGAGAATAGCCATAATCATTGGCTACGCATGACATATAACCAGCATCAGAAATAGCCATGGCGGCTAAAGGTTTTCTATCATCGCGGTAGCGGCCTGTTAGTTCTTCTGCAAAATGAATGGCATCGCACATAGAACCGCCATTTCCGCAAGAAATTACTTTATTTCCTTTGGATAAAGCTTCTGTTAAAATTTTACCTGCTTCTTCTATTCGATAGAAATTCTGTTCATCCGAAAGGAAAACCTGCAACAAAGATGAGGCTTGCTCGAAATGTTTTTTAATATGGTCCATTATGTAAGCAAAAAATTAGATGGTTTCCGGAAGTGTATATTTTCTACCCTGGTTTTCCTTTTTTAACCATTTCATCAAAGGTTCAAAATACTCGAGCATAGGTTTTGCAGTTAACTCAGAACCGGTTTTTTCCTTTAAAACCTGGTTCCAGTCTTTGCTGGATCCCGGATACATAATATCCTGTAAAAATTTACCAACTTCATTGTTTCCGTAATAATTGGTAGCTTTTGGATCTTGTTTTAATATTTCTTTGGCTATATGATCATGCAACTGAAAAAGTATTACGTAAGAAAGAGCATAATCATAATACTGTGCCGCATCATTATTGATGTGCGTTTTTGAAGCCGCATCGGCATATTGTTCTCCACGCTCGGTTGGTGGCACAATTCCCTGATATTTTTTAGCTAGTTCCCACCATTTTTTATTTAACTGATCTTTCGGAAGATTATCAGCGTAAAGTTCTTTTTCAAACTCGGTCATGGTTCCTGCAGAAAATGGAATGAAAACCGCATAGTTTAAAGCCTCTTTTAACAAAGCCTGAATTTCATTCGTTTCTGTTCCTTTTGGTATAATTCCCTTATTCTCCAGAAAAGGTTTTTGCATTGCTGCGAAACCCATTAAACTTCCCATAGCTTCATGATATGCACGATTTGCACCTTCACGCAATAGCGGCGGAACATCTTTATTGGTATAGGTCATATAATAATAAATATGACCCAGTTCATGATTCGCCGTTTCATACCATTCTGAATTTGGCTCCACGCTCATTAAACTTCTAACATCCTGCTGCAAATCCATATGCCATGCAGATGCGTGATTATTCTTTTTATAATTAGCCCCTTCCGGTGCAGGATAAAGATCTGATTTATCCCAGAATGTTTGCGGAAGTGCAGAATAACCTAAGCTTTTATAAAAATCTTCGCCGTCTTTTACAATCCATTCTGCTGTTTTAGTTTTCAAAACCGAATCAGTGTTCATGCCTTCAACTTTTACCATCGAACTCCAGTCCTGAGCCCAACGGTTAGGAAGCCATTGAGCCGGCAAAAAATCCGGAACCTCATTTACATTATATTTTTTTGCAAGTTCGTAACGGGCATAAGTATGTAATTCACGGTAAAGCGGACGTAATTCCTGGTTCAATTTTCTGATCAGGCTCATCATTTCCTCACTTGTTAAACCATAATCAGAAACCTGGTAATCAAAGTAATTTTTATAACCCAATGCCTGAACGGTTTTATTTCTCAGATCGCGAAGATTAACCAAGCCATCTTTTAAACCAACGCCAACTTCTTTACTTGCTTCCCAGGCCTTTAATCTCTTGGCCATATCTGTTTCTTCACGCAAAGCGTTATCAATATCATTTGCTGAAACAGATTTACCATCGATTTTAAAATCGAAACCAAAAAGCTTTTCAACCTGTGCGTTTTCTGCTTTTATACGTTCTTTAACTGTTTCGGAAACAGTTTGCGGGTTATTTGCCGCTGCATATAAAATCTTATTAAGCTGTTTGATCTGCAGTTCTGTTAGATCATTTTTATACTTCAGAAATTTTTGAGCTTTATCAATGTTTTCTTTGCTTCCTGTAAAGGCCGCGAAAGCTTCTCCAGTTTTTTGAACTGCGGCTGCATTGCTGGTATCTCCTTCAACAATATGCGTATTAGCTGCCCATTCTGCTTCAGATGCTGCAGTATATAACCGCACATATTCCTTTGTATAAGAATCAAGATATGACTGAGCAGTTTGCGGAGTATTTTGAGTGACTGCGCAAGAGCTAAATATAAAAGCAAGAAGTAGAAATATAAACAGCTTTTTCATTCGTAAAATTTATAGGTTTAAATAAACAGTAATGTGTTATTAAGTAACATTTACATTATATTGTTTGGAAACACATTGAGGTTTATAGATCAAATGAGTTTATAAAGATAAAATTTCAACGATTTTTAACAGATCCGGATTAGCTTCTGAAATGTGTTTTATTGCGTGATCAAAAGGAGTATACTTAATTTGTTTATCTACGATTCCAACCATTTCACCTTTACGACCAGCCATTAAAGCTTCAACCGCTGCCACCCCTAAACGGCTTGCAAGCACTCTATCCATACAAGTTGGCGCTCCGCCACGCTGAATATGGCCCAGAATTGAAACCCGGGTATCAATTGTTGGATATTTTGTTTTTACTGTATTGGCAATTTCAAAAGCGCCGCCAGCGTTATCGCCTTCGGCAACAATAATAATTTTAGATGATTTATCTTTTCTGCCTTTACCTAAACGCTCTAAAAGAGCCTTGATATCTGTTTGTGTTTCCGGAATTAAAATCGACTCGGCACCTGCGCCAATGCCACTTCTTAAAGCAATCAGTCCGGAATCTCTGCCCATCACTTCAACGATAAATAATCTATCGTGCGATTCTGCAGTATCTCTGATTTTATCAACCGCTTCTACAACTGTATTTATTGCCGTATCATAACCAATTGTATAATCGGTACCAAAAAGATCATTATCAATGGTTCCGGGTAATCCAATTACCGGAATATTAAACTCTTTTATAAAAATGTTAGCTCCTGTAAAAGTTCCATCTCCGCCTATTGCTATTAAGCTATCTATGTCTGCATTTTTAACTTGTTCGTAAGCTTTTTCCCGACCTTCTTTAGTAAAAAAATCCATACAACGGGCAGTTTTCAAAATGGTACCGCCTCTCTGGATAATATTCGCAACCGATTTTCTTTCCATAGGAACAAAATCACCGCTTATCAATCCATCATACCCACGCATAATGCCCGTTACTTTAAGGTCATAATATAATCCAGAACGCACAACGGCACGTATAGCTGCATTCATTCCCGGAGAGTCGCCACCGGAAGTAAAAACGCCAATATTTTTAATTTTACTCATGTTAATTTATGCGATCAAATTCAGCTTTGCCGCTCTTTAAAAATTGAATGTAATTGTTAATGTCTAGGTTAAATGCCTGTGGAGCCACTAACGTTTTTTTATTGTAATCTGTGATTACGTAATAAGGCTGTGAATTGGTTCCAAATTTTGAAGCTTGCAGATCGCTCCACTTCTGACCAAGGGTTTTTATTTCTTTTCCGCTGAAAAGCGATTCATACTTTTCGTTTTCCGGAAGCTCTGTTTTATCATCCACATAAAGTGAAATTAGAACATAATCATTCTTTAACTGGCTTAATACAGCTTCGTCCGGCCAAACACTTGCTTCCATTTTACGGCAATTAACACAACTCCATCCGGTAAAATCTAACAGAACTGGTTTATTTACTTTTTTTGAATAGGCAATTCCTTCTTCATAATCATAAAACGCATCCAGACCATGTGGCGCATGAAACAAACCTGCATATTTCTTTCCTTCGGTTTGCGCAGACGCGGATGAACCTGAATTGGTATATAAATCAAAATCCTGAGTAGGTTGTGGCGGCAGCCAGGCGCTAATTGCTTTTAACGGCGCTCCCCATAATCCGGGAACCATGTAAAGCGTAAAACCCAGAACAAACATTGCGAAAAACAATCGCGGAAGCGAAATAAAGCTGATCTCTGAATCATGCGAAAGCTTAATTTTCCCCAATAAATAAAATCCCCAGACTGCGAAGATGATAATCCAAATAGCCAGGAAAACATCGCGATCAAAAACTCCCCAATGGTAAGCCAAATCTACATTCGACAAGAATTTGAAGGCCAGCGCAAGTTCCAGAAATCCTAAAGAAACCTTAACGGTATTTAACCAACCGCCAGATTTTGGCATTTCTTTTAACCAGGAAGGAAAAATTGCAAACAATGTAAAAGGTATCGCTAAAGCGGATGAAAATCCAAACATTCCGATGGCGGGTCCGAGGTATGAACCTTTGGAAACTGCGTCAACCAATAAAGTTCCGATAATTGGTCCGGTACACGAAAAAGAAACAAGTGCAAGCGTAAAGGCCATAAAGAAAAGACCAATAAATCCGCCTTTATTAGATTTCTCGTCCATTTTATTAACCAAAGACGAGGGGAGAGTAATTTCAAAAGCACCCAAAAAGGAAACTGCAAAAACAACAAGAGCAGCAAAAAACAATAGGTTAAATGTGGCGCTGCTTGCCGCTTCATTCAACGCTGAAGCACCAAAAATTAAGGTTATTAATAACCCCAAAGCCACATAAATGATAATGATTGAAAGTCCGTAGATAATTGCGCTTTGAATTCCTTTTGCCCGGCTTCCGGCTTTTTTAGTAAAAAAAGAAACCGTTAAAGGAATCATTGGATAGATACAGGGCATAAAAAATGCGGCCAAGCCGCCAATAAATCCAGCAATGAAAATACCCCAAAATGATGTTGATTTTTCTTTAACAGGTTTAGGCTGAGAAATTTTTTCATTAGAAATTGAAGAATCTGAATTAGCTGGAGGAGAAATGCCGGGAACTGGTTCTATGGTATCTGTTGGTTTAACAACTTCAGGTTGAGTTTGAACTAAAGGCACGTTCGCAGATTTATCCGCCACAACTGCAGAACCTTTATACTCTACAGGAATTTTAAATTCCACTTCTGTTGGCGGTAAGCAACGTTCATCATTACATACCATAAATTCCAAACTACCGGAAACGGACGTTTTAGGTTTATTTAACCTGATTTTTTGTTTAAAAGTAACCTGATTTTCATGATATGATATTTTCATATCAAAAGTTTTGTCCATTGCTGTTATCGCTTTAGGACTTTCAGATACCTTACCAATCAGTTTATAATCGGGAGATGATTTAAATGTAAATGAAGTTGGTATTGGACCACCCTCTTCTATAAACTGGGAGTAAACGTGCCAGCCTTTATCAATTTTAGCGGTTATTATTAATTCAGCTTCTTTATCGCTGATTATATTTGACGAGAAACTCCATTTAACTGGTTCAAGAATTTGGGCATTTGACGTAAATGCAAATAGTATCAGGATAAAAACTAGTAGTTTCTTCATTAATTATCTAATTAAAAATTCGAAGCTGCATAAATAACAGCTTACTTATTCAAAAAATTATCAGGTGTTTAAAAATTCAATTTCTTTTATGCTGAATTCCCGCTGCCCTTTGTCCGTTTCAAGCTGTAAAAAACCCTCTTTACTTATGCCGCAGATTTTACCATTCTGAACTATACCGTCAATTTTATAGGTATTCACAGTATTAAATTGATATAGTTTGTCGATATACTCTGCATGAATCTGATCAAATTTACCTGCACGCAACTGTAAATAACGAGCTTCAATTGCGGCGCAAATTTCGACTAATATTGCACGCAAATCATAATCATTTTGTAAGATTTTTTTAAATGAGCTGGCCTTGGGTAATGATTGCGGGAATTCTGACTGATTTATGTTTAAGCCGACTCCTACAATGGCATGTTTTATTTTGGTGCCCTGAACTATATTTTCTATAAGCATTCCGGCTATTTTTTTGTTGCCGATATAACTATCATTTGGCCATTTTATTTTAGCTTCTGAACCAAAATAGACAGATAAAACATCGTTTAAAGCTAAGCTCATTGCCTTATTCAATTCAAACTGTTTACTTACTTCTAAAAATTTGGGGTTTAACAGAACGCTAAAGGTTAGGTTTTTACCTTCCTCACTATGCCAGGCATTATCGGTTTGACCACGACCCGCCAACTGCTTCTCTGCCATTATAACAGTGCCTTCGGCAAATGGCGCAGAATTTGACAAACTATGTTTAAGAAAGGCATTTGTTGAATCAACCTCTTTTAATGTGACAATTTTATGTCCAACAAATAATCCTAAAAAAATGTTATTTTGCAAAGTCAGAAGCACTAAATTAATTGTTCAAAACTAAAATTTTTTAATGGTAAAAAACAAAACCGCACTCGAATCCACTTCCATCTCAGAAATAGTAGTTTATGGTATTCAGGAAAAAAAAGGTAATGACATTGTACGTTTAGATTTAAGAAATATACATAGTTCGGTAGCTGATTATTTTGTTGTATGTCACGCCGATTCAAGCACTCAGGTAAAAGCCATCGCGGCCAGTGTTGAAGAAGAAGTTTACAAAGCTTTAAAAGAAGAACCTCGCAGAAAAGAAGGTTTACAACATGGCGAATGGATAGTTTTAGATTACATTGATGTAGTAGTGCACATCTTTAAAACAGACAAACGCGAATTTTATGGAATTGAAGACCTTTGGGGCGATGCAGAAATGCAGTTTTACAAGAGCGCTTAAACCATAATTCCTTGCGTTTCGTTAGTATTAATACATTCTTGTTGAAAAAAGAAAAATGAAAGAGAATAAATCAGATAATAAAAAGCCAATAAAAAAAATACCTGGTAAAAAAATCATCCCAAAAGCACCAAAATTTAATATCATGTGGCTTTATGCCGCAATAATTATTGGTCTTTTTGTGGTTCAATATATGTTTAGCGGAAATAACGCCAAGCCTATCACTTATCAGAAATTTGAGAATGAGATGCTTAAGCCACGTGATGTGGAAAAGCTTGTTGCCTATAAAAGCAATGATTTAATAGCTGTTGAGGTTTACATTAAAAAAGATCGTTTGAATCAATCGAAGTATAACGACCTTAAAACCAAAAGCAATTTTAATATTTCAGCGAATAATCCTCATTACGTTTTCACGGATGGTTCTTTTGACGGCTTACAAGCTAAATTAAAAGAGGCCGAAAAGGAAATTCCCGCAGAACAGCGTACTCCTTTAAATATTGAGTCTAGAGAAAGTCCGTGGGCCGGTTGGTTCATGTCGTTTATTTTACCGGTACTCTTATTAATCGGTTTCTGGGTTTTCATCATGCGTCGTATGGGCGGTGGCTCAGGCGGTGGTGCTGGTGGCCAGATCTTTAATATCGGAAAAAGTAAAGCCACTTTATTTGATAAAGAAACACAAGTTTCAATCACATTTAATGATGTGGCCGGTTTGGAAGAAGCCAAACAGGAAGTTATGGAGATTGTAGATTTCCTTAAAAATCCGAAGAAATATACCAATCTGGGAGGTAAGATCCCGAAAGGTGCATTATTGGTTGGTGCCCCGGGAACGGGTAAAACCTTAATGGCCAAAGCTGTTGCTGGTGAGGCTCAGGTTCCATTCTTCTCTTTATCAGGATCTGATTTTGTAGAAATGTTTGTGGGTGTTGGTGCTTCCAGAGTACGTGACTTATTTAAACAGGCCAAAGACAAAGCGCCATGTATCATCTTTATTGATGAGATTGATGCAATTGGTCGTGCACGTGGAAAAAACAATATTGTTGGCGGTAATGATGAGCGTGAAAATACATTGAATCAGTTATTGGTTGAAATGGATGGTTTCGGTACAGATTCCGGAATTATTATTCTTGCAGCAACTAACCGTCCGGATGTATTGGATACTGCATTACTTCGTCCGGGCCGATTTGACCGTCAGATTTCTATTGATAAGCCAGATTTAGTTGGACGTGAGCAGATATTTAAAGTTCATTTAAAGCCATTAAAACTTGCTGAAGCAGTTGATGCAAAGAAACTATCTGCGCAAACTCCAGGTTTCGCGGGAGCAGAAATTGCGAACGTTTGTAATGAAGCTGCTTTAATTGCAGCCAGAAGAGATAAAGAGGCGGTAGATATGCATGATTTCCAAGATGCAATTGACCGTGTAATTGGTGGATTGGAGAAAAAGAACAAGATCATTTCTCCGGAAGAAAAACGAATTGTTGCATATCATGAAGCTGGTCACGCTATTGCGGGATGGTTTCTGGAGCATGCAGATCCATTGGTTAAAGTATCAATTGTTCCGCGTGGAGTAGCAGCTTTGGGTTATGCACAGTATTTACCTAAGGAGCAATTCTTATATACTACAGAACAGTTATTAGACGGTATGTGCATGACGTTGGGTGGACGTGTAGCCGAAGATTTAGTTTTCAGCAAAATTTCTACCGGCGCTCAGAATGACCTTGAAAGAATTACCAAACTATCTTACGCCATGGTTACTATTTATGGTATGAATGCAAAAGTTGGTAACGTTTCTTTTAATGATACACAAGGAGAATACCAGTTCAATAAGCCATATTCAGAGAAAACTTCTGAAATGATCGACATTGAAGTTCGTAACCAGATTGATCGTGCATATGTGCGTACAAAAGAGTTGTTGACCGAGAAGCGTGAAGGTTTAGAAAAACTGGCTCAGAAACTTCTTGAAAAAGAAATTTTGTTTCAATCTGACCTGGAAGAAATTTTAGGAAAGCGTCCGTTTGATAACCGTACAACTTATGATGAATTTGTAAACGGTGTTCCGGAAGTTGGAAATGATGTAAAAGAGAATTTGGAACACGAAGGTGTTATAGATCATAATATGGATCTTCCTGAAAATCGCTCTGCATTAGATTAACCTATAAATTTCTTATGATAATATTCAATCCGCAGCCTGGTCTGCGGATTGATTTTTTAAGGCTATGAAAGAAACCACTTCCAAAGAAAAAATGCTGAAGAAGATACGTAAAGCTCTTTTAGAAAAAAGAGATAATCCGTATCCCAATTTGGAAGAAACCGCATTATACGCCGAAAATACCGAATATCTTGAAGTGCTGTTTGCCGAACAATTAACAGCTGTTTCGGGGCAGTTTGTTTATTGCGAGGATGAAATTCAGTTTATTGAAAATTTGCTACAGTTAGCCGAAGTGAAAAAATTTCGTAAAATCTATTGCTGGGAACCCAAGCTTCAAAAAGTTCTGGAAACTTACGAATACCCATTTTACAGCACCGACACAGATTTTCTGGAAGCTGAGGTTGGAATAACACTTTGCGAGGCTTTAGTGGCCAGAAACGGAAGCGTAATGGTTTCTAACGGCAATGAAGCCGGTCGCAGACTAAGCATTTATCCCCACATACATATTGTTTTCGCTTATACCTCTCAATTGGTCTTGGACCTTAAAGACGGGTTCAAATTATTGAAACATAAATACGGCTCAGAATTACCATCCATGATCTCTAACATTACCGGACCAAGCCGCACGGCAGATATTGAAAAAACGCTGGTTTTAGGCGCTCACGGTCCGAAGGAATTGTATGTTTTTTTGATTGAAGGGTAATTTACTATTCAACCGGCGCTTTTTCATTCTGCCATGCACGCCAACCGCCAGCCATAGAAAATACATTCTGATATCCCATTTTTTGAAGATTTTCGGCAGAAAGAGCAGATCTGAAACCTCCTCCACAATATAAAATCAGTTCAGATTCTTTATCGGGAATTTGATCAATAATATCCCTTTCAATTATTCCTCTGCCTAAATGAATGGCGCCTTTGATATGCCCTTTTTCCCATTCATTATCTTCCCGAACATCTATTACTATTGCACCAGCCTTAGCTCGTTCAAGAGTTTGAGCTACGGTTACTTCAGCAATATTTTTCTTGGAGTCGTTTACTAATTTTTCAAATTCTGTAGAATGTGCCATATCAAAAATTTTAATTGAATTAAATTTAATGAAAAGATCAGATTTTGTTTCCATAAATCTCCTTATAGTTTCCTTAGAAAAGAAACACCATCATAAAAAATAATACGGCGATAAGCATATAGAATCTTATCAGAAAAAGTTTCCTTTTTGAAGTTTTGTCTTCGTTAATAATTGCATCAGAGTGTGTATGTAAATGATTAGCATGATTTTCTAAAATCATTTTATCGTGATAAACCAACAAGGCTTTATTA
>JBBRCI010000021.1:0-36657 GCA_038204935.1 Sphingobacteriales bacterium
TCTGCATTGCAGGATCTTTTTTTGTTTTTTAGCATTTATTTAAATTAAACGATATTTGAGTAAAAATGAATAATATGAAATACATAAAATCTATAATTTTTGCCGGATCGGTTAGCTTACTTTTAACTTCTTGCACACAGGTAAACTCGACTCACGAAAAAGAAACAGCAAGTGCAGATACTTCAACGCAAACTAATAAAGCGGTTTTGAAAGATGATAAAGTAAACAATATTTATACTGATTATCTCAATTTAAAGAATGCTTTGGTTGCATCGAACACATCAGATGCTGTAAACGCAGCACATACTTTAGAAACGTCTCTAAAGAAAATTGATGGTTGCCAGAATACCGCCGAGATAACTGCTCATCTGGCTGCATCAAAAGATTTAAAGGTTCAACGCGAAGATTTTACTGCAATTAGTTCAGATATAATTGCCTTAATGAAAAATGCAGATGTTTCTTCCGGAGCTATGTATGTGCAGTATTGCCCAATGGCTAATTCGGGTAAAGGGGGATACTGGTTAGCATCAGAGAAAAATATTCAAAATCCGTACTATGGTGATGAAATGATGGAATGCGGTGAAGTGAAAGAAGAAATCGCCAAAAAATAAATAAAGGCCTCTAATTGAGGCCTTTATTATTTAAGTAATACATTGAAAGTTTAGAATATAATTCTGCCGGAACAAATGGCTTGGTAAAATAATCTACCATTCCAGCTTCTAATGCTCTGTTATTAGTTTCGGGCATTGCATCAGCCGTTAAGGCTAAAATAATTTGAAGAGGTTTTTTGTCTTTTATAAGTCGGGCTGATGTAAATCCATCCATAACCGGCATTTGCAAATCCATAATAATTACGTCATAATCATTCTCCAAAGCTTTATCTAAGGCAATTTTTCCATCTGATGCCGTATCAACTATTGCTTCCCAATTTCTAAGGAATTTCCCTCCGACCAATAAGTTGATCGAATTATCATCAACAATAAGAATCTTCATGCCTTTAATGTTGTTCTTCTCAGGTGTGTCCACCGGTAAAGGTAAACGATCTGTTAATCCCTCCACACCTAAAATCATACTGATTGTAAATTCAAATGTGGTTCCCTGACCTTGAATACTTTTGTAAGAAATCTCCCCATCCAGTAAATCGATTAGTCTTTTGGTAATGGCTAATCCTAGTCCGGTTCCTCCAAACTCACGCGAAGTTGAATCACTTTCCTGAATAAATGGTTCGAATATTTTCTGACTCTGGCTTTTAGAAATTCCAATTCCGGTATCCTGGATTTCAAATTTTACAAGTACTTCATTCGGATTTTGATCTACTTTTATAACCCGAATGGAAACTTTCCCTTTGGGAGTAAATTTTACTGCATTTCCAATCAGATTATTTAATACCTGGCTGAGCCTTAATTTATCTGTTAAAACATTTACAGGGATCGAATTATCTAGATCTAAATCAAGTTCAATTCCTTTTTCTTTAGCTTTTCCTATAAAACTATTATGAACGTTTTTTGCAAAATCTTTTAAATTGAAAGGAGTGTACTCAATTTTCATCTTTCCGGCTTCAATTTTATTGTAGTCCAGAATATCATTTATCAGGGAAAGAAGATTTTCAGCAGAATATTTCAGCGTATTTAAATTTTCCATCTGATTTGGCGTTGGTTCATCAGCCATCAAAAGATGAGTTATGCCAATAACGGCATTCATTGGAGTTCGTATCTCATGACTCATGGTAGATAAGAAATCTGACTTATAACTTGATGCTTTCTCAGCGTCTTCTTTAGATTTTATTAATTCTTCTTTTGATTTTAAAAGCTCGGTAATATCCTCGCCAATACTTGTCATACCTACAATAGCGCCAGTTTCGTCCTTTAAAATGGTATTAAACCAATTGATCATTCTCTCTTCGCCATACCTGCTTATCAGGATGTTTTGATGCTGAGAATTTATATTATCTGTTAGGATATTTGCTTTATAAATTTCGTTAAACTCTGTTGTAGAGAATTCTTCAAGCCAGTTTTTACCGGTTAAATCCTCAGTTTTTAATCCCATCATGTCAGCTAAAAATTCATTGCAGAAAAGTACATTTCCTTCAACATCAAGTGTTAAAGCAATTAAACGAATGTTTTCCAGCACGTTTCTGAATCTGCGCTCCGTATTATGAAATTCAATTTCGGCTCTTTTTCTTTCCGTTATATCCTGGATTATTCCCACAATTTTAATAACCTCACCATCTTGATTGGTAATTTTTTGTCCGGTAACGGTTGATAAATATTTTAAATTTCCTTTGGGAGTTATTAATCGGTGATCAAATCTTTTCAGAGATTTATTGGCATCATAAAACGAAGAATTTTTAAATAAATGCCTGTCTTCAGGGTGAACTAAAGACAAGAAATAATCAAGATCAGCATTCTTTAATACCTGAGGTTCAATTTCTAATACTCCTGCTGTATTCTCTGACCAAAATAGCTCGCTAGATCTGAGATCTAAAGTCCAGCTTCCCATATTGGCAGTTTTCTGAGCCTGTAGCAGTTGAATTTCTCTTTCTTTTAAACCATCCAAAGCATTTTTCCGGTCTGTGATTTCAGTAACAACAACAGAAATTCTACCGATATATACATTGTTTAAATCATAAATAAGACTGATTTTTCCGTTAAACCATTTATCTGTGCTAACAAATGAAGGGAATTCTAAATTTTCTACTTTACCAGTATGGATTACTTTTTTAATTAGTTTAATAAATATTTTTGATCTTTCAGTCCCCAAAAATTCTTCAACAGTTTTGCCAATAAAAAATTCGGGTGATTGAAAAAGTATACTATTATCCCGGCACCAAACATTAAGGCAAACCAGATCCTCATTCAATTCGAAAACAATTTCATTAATTGATGAAATTAAGGAATGTAAGTGCGACTGACTCTGTTTTAGCTGAGCTTCTGTACTTCGTATATTAGTTACATTTTGAGAAATACCCGAGAATTTGATATGATTTCCATCGGAGTCTTTGACTATATTGAAAGCTGTATATATGGTTATTTGGGAAAAATCAGGCAATATAACTCTATGCTCAAAAGTAGTATCGTTGCCTGTTATAAGTGCTTGTTTAGATAGTTTAATGATTCTGGTTCTATCATCCGGATGAATGCGGAGTTTGATTATCTCCATTAAATTTTTTTCCTCCCGGGGGATTTGGAATATATCATAAATTTGGTCAGATAGAGTAATATCATGACTGGCGATGTCAAATTCCCAATAACCCAAACCCGCAATTTTTTGAGATTCTATAAGTCTCTGCTGTGATCTTAAAAAATCATTTTCGATTTGTTTTTTCTTAGTTATATCCTGAATTACTACAGAAACTCTTGCTTTTTGATTATGTGTATTTGGAATAGGATTTACCCTAACGTTAAACCATTTGTTTCCTTTTATAATTACTGATTGTGTGTCGAAAATAACAGTTTTACCTGTTTTAATAGATTCATCAATTGAATTGGTAAGTACCTTGCTTTTTTCCGGGCCCATTATATCCGGAATGGTTTTGCCCAGAAAATCTTTGTCAGAGAACTGGATCAATTCCCGGTTATTACACCAGTAATTTAAATAAGTATAATCAGAGTCAATTTCATAAATCAGATCATTTACTGAATATATCAATGCTTTTAAATCTTCCCTTTTTTCGTTTAATTCTTTCTGATTGATTTTTAAAGTTTCATTTAAACTGATTGTATCTTCAATCGCCTTTCTGAATTTATGAATAAACTTTAATCGGATACTGAAAAATAAATATCCAATTCCCACCATTAAAATAATGATGGATAATATTATATGTAAGGGTGGTTGAATACTTTTTGCAGTTAAAACAGAAACTATAACAGCTATCATGTTAAATACCAGTAACGAATTCAGCTGTTTATATTTTCGGCAAAAAAAAGTGAGGATTATAAATGTAAACCCTGATTCCAGCAGGTAAACAACATTAAAATTGTTAAGAGAGAGAAAAATAAAATTATTGATAAACAGGAAAATTCCCATATTGATTATCAGCAAACTCTTAAACCATTGATAAGAAATCTTACTATAGCTGCAAATAATCACAAAAAGACAGAAAAAGCTTTCTATGAATCTTAATAATAAAATTTCATTTGACAGGGGCAGATATTGAATATTAAAAATTCCGGTTAATGGACTAATAATTAATAGTAATCCCAGTAATAGCCGGATTGAGAGTTTAACGTTAACAGCTAGTATATCAGACGGGGTAGAATTTAAGATCATTTATTATTTTTAAACTTCTCGTTAATAGAATGTAGGCAAAATAAATTTTTTGTAAGATAACAGCTTATTAATTAATTATTCAAAATTTTTGAAACTGCTTTGTGAACATTATTTAAATTATTGAAATAAGTAAATAATAATTCAATTACTTGAGATAGAGTAGTTTTACCTAAGTTTTTTACGACAACTTAAATTTATTGTTTGGCAATTTTAATTTAAAGTAGGAGTTTTTAACATAAAAATTGCAAAACCATTATCAATATTAGTTTCAAAACAGACAGATTTAACTAATTTTGTTTTATAACCAATAAATATGTCAGAAGCAGCAACCTTAAAATTAGGCGATAATACGTACGACCTCCCTGTAATTACAGGTACTGAAAATGAAAAAGCGATAGATATTGCAAAACTTCGTGATCAAACAGGATATATCACTTTAGATTCCGGGTTCAAAAATACCGGATCAACCAAAAGTGCTATCACTTTTTTAGATGGCGAAGAAGGAGTTTTAAAATATCGCGGTTATACCATAGAAGTATTAGCAGCCAAATCAACATTTCTTGAAGTAGCTTATTTGCTTATTTATGGTGATTTACCAACTAAAAGTCAGATCGAAGAATTTCAGATAACCATTTCAAGACACACTCTTGTGCATGAGGATATGAAGAAGTTTTTTGACGGATTTCCGTCAAAATCTCATCCAATGGGACAGTTATCTTCATTGATCTGCTCCTTGTCTTCATTTTATCCTGAGTCTTTAAATGCAAAACAAACGATTGAAGAGCAAAATTTAACGATGATAAAATTGCTGGCTAAAATGCCAACAGTTGTTTCCTGGATCTATAAAAAATCTTTGGGTCATCCGATAATTTATCCGAGAAATGAATTAGGTTATGTTTCAAACTTTCTGAACATGACCTTTGGGCAGCGCACCGAAGATGTTGTAATAGATCCGGTTGTTGTTGCTGCAATGAATGTATTATTAATTCTACATGCAGATCATGAGCAAAACTGTTCTACCTCGACGGTACGTATGGTGGGATCTTCAGATTGTAATCTTTATGCTTCAATTTCTGCAGGTATCTCTGCTCTTTGGGGACCACTTCATGGTGGTGCAAACCAAGCAGTGATAGAAATGCTTGAAAAAATTAAAGAAGACGGTGGCGATACAGATAAGTGGATCAACAAAGCAAAAGATAAAAATGACAATTTCCGTTTAATGGGATTTGGTCACCGTGTTTATAAAAACTTTGATCCTCGTGCTAAAATCATTAAAAAAGCATGTGATGATGTTTTAGATAAATTAGGAGTTGATGATCCTATTTTAGATATCGCCAAGAAGCTAGAAGCGGCAGCATTAAGTGATCCATATTTTGTAGAGCGAAAGCTTTATCCAAACGTAGATTTTTATTCAGGTATTATATACAGAGCTTTAGGTTTCCCTACAGATATGTTTACCGTTTTATTTGCTTTGGGTCGCCTTCCGGGATGGATTGCACAATGGAAAGAAATGCGTGAGAACAAAGAGCCTATTAGCCGCCCGCGTCAGGTTTATGTTGGCGAAGTGAACCGTGATTTTGTAGATATCGATAAACGATAATCAACAATCACATACTAAAAATGCCTTTGAAATAAATATTTCAAAGGCATTTTTATTGTATATAAAATCGAATTAAACTGTTTCCAGTAAAGGAGATTCCTCCTTAACTGCTCCGCTTTCATGTTTGTATTTAAAGATAAAAGGGAAGATAATCGCTAGTAAAAGTGCGTATCCTGCGAATGTAAACCATATATATTGCCAGTTTCGTACACCGTCATTAGTAAAATGATCGACTACCCAGCCGCTTAAAATTCCTCCGAAGAAAGCACCAAGACCGTTAGTCATTAGCATGAATAAACCTTGTGCGCTGGCCCTGATTTTTGGATCTGCTTCTCGTTCTACAAACAGGGAACCCGAAATATTAAAGAAATCGAATGCCATTCCGTAGATAATCATTGACAATACTAAAAGGTATAATCCTTTACCGGGATCTCCGATACCAAATAACCCGAATCTCAATACCCATGCAAGAATACTAAATAGCATCACCTTTTTAATTCCAAACTTTTGTAAGAAAAATGGGATTGTTAAAATGAAAAGTGTTTCAGATATCTGGGATATAGACAATAGTAAATTAGGATGATTAACTCCAAAAGAATCAGGGTATGTATTTTTAAAATCATCTAAAAACGATCCGCCAAACAAATTGGTAATTTGAAGAGCTGCACCTAAAAACATGGAAAATATAAAGAAAATTGACATTTTTCGGGAACGAAAAAGTATAAATGCATCCAGACCCAAAGAAGATGCAAAGCTTCTGCTGTCGCCGGGTTTTAATGGCGGACGCTTCGGCATTGTAAAAGCATATAAACCAAGAAGGAGAGAAGAACCCGCACTTACATATAGTTGCATCGGACTTTTTGTCCAACCAAATAAATCAACCATCCACATAGCACAAATAAAGCCGATTGTGCCCCATACACGTATGGGAGGGAATGATTTTACAATATTGAATCCATTTTTTTCGAGGGCATTATATGATACCGTATTTGCCAACGCAATGGTGGGCATATAAGCCATAGAATTAAATAACATGATAATATACAGGGACGGATAGTCTTCTATACCGGAGGCAATAAAAAGGAGGATTGCACCAACAATATGGCACATACCTAATACTTTTTCCGCATTTATAAACCGGTCAGAAATTATTCCCATGATTGCGGGCATAAATAAAGACGCAATTCCCATGGTCGCAAAAATGCTTCCCACTTCAACCCCTGAAAATTTTAGCGTTACAATCATGTAGCCACCCAGAGATATTAACCATGATCCCCAGATAAAGAACTGAAGAAAATTCATCGCGATTAAGCGAAATTTAATGTTCATTTAATTCGAATTTTAAATTTTAAACCGTTCGTAAGATATATAAATTTGCCAATTACTTATACAGCAATTATTCAACATGAATAATTGAACTGTTTATAGTAATGCAAGCTAAAAGTTTTATAGGATTTAATATATGGAATTAATCAGGATGATTTTCTTTTGGAAATTTCATCTCTGATACGGGCAGCCTTTTCATAAGCTTCATCGGTTAAAGCTTCCTGAAGTTTAGATTTAAGCTCATCATCACTTAAAGAATTATAATTAACAGGAGTGGAGCCTGATTTTTCTTCGGGTGCCCCCTCAATATTTTCCAGAAATACAAAATCATTTCCTTCAATAACAATTCCGGCAGTTGCTAAAATAAATTCGTAGGTGTAAATAGGGCAATCAAATCTAACAGCAAGTGCAATTGCATCAGAAGTTCTTGCATCTATTTCGGTAGTTTTTTTTCCATCATTACAAAGCAATTTGGCGTAGAAAATACCGTCTACCAAATTGTAAATAATAACTTCCTGAATATTTACATGAAAAGCTTCTGCGAATGATTTGAATAAATCATGAGTAAGAGGCCTGCTTGGAGTCATTTTTTCAATCTCTATCGCGATAGCCTGAGCTTCAAAACCACCTATAATAATTGGTAATCTCCTTCGTCCACTAACTTCACCTAAAACAAGCGCATAAGCGCCTGATTGTGTTTGACTATATGATAAACCAACGATATCTAGTTTGATTTTCTTCATTTTATAATTAAATCAGTTAAAAAAAATAAACTCCGGATTTATTGTAAAGATAATAATATCCGAAGTTTATAATTAAATCCAGTATTAGGAATGAGATTTATATGCTTTTATCGCTTCAATTAATTTGGGTACAATTTCAAATGCATCGCCAACCATGCCGTAATCTGCAACTTTAAAAAATGGAGCTTCCGGATCTTTGTTGATCACTACAATTGTTTTTGATGAACTTACTCCGGCTAAATGCTGGATTGCGCCTGAAATACCGATGGCAATATATAAGTTAGGGCTAACTGCAATTCCTGTTTGTCCAACGTGTTCTTCGTGTGGCCTCCAGCCTGAATCAGAAACTGGTTTTGAGCAAGCTGTTGCAGCACCTAAAACATCGGCTAATTCTTCAATCATCGCCCAGTTTTCAGGACCTTTCATTCCGCGACCTGCTGAAACAACCAATTCTGCTTCTGGTAAAGAAACCTTATCAGTAGCTCTGACAATTTCTTTAACCATCGTTTTAAAATCAGAATCTTTAACTTCTGATGTAAAATCTTCAATAGACGCTACAGTACCATTTTCTACAACTTTATAGGAATTTGGATTTAAAGTAATTACTTTATTTTCTGAAATTAATTCGATAAATGCAAACGCTTTACCAGAAAATGCAGTTTTCTTGACAGTAAACTTTCCGCCATCTGTTGTTGGAAGCTCTACTGCACTATCAGCTAAACCAGCCTGCAATTTAACTGCAACTCTGGGCGCCAAACCTTTACCGCTAAAAGAGTTTGCCAAAATTACAACATTGGCACTTTCTTTACCAGCAGCTTCGGCAATAACAGCGGCATAAGCCTGGTTTACAAAACTTTTTAATTTATCATTAGAAACATTCAATACTTTGGATGCTCCGTATTTTCCTAAGTTGGCTAAATCACCATTGCTGACATCACCAATAGAAATAGCTGTTAACTGAGTATTTAATTGATCTGCTACAGTTTTGGCGTAAGAAACCACTTCGTAAGTTGATTTTTTAAACTGGCCATCTGCATTCTCTACATATACTAAAACTGACATATTTGATCTTTCTTCTGAGATGTGATTTATATAACTTTTGCTTCTGTATGTAATAAGTTCACAAGCTTTTCTGTATCTGCTGCATCAATCATAGTAACTGTACCGCGTGGTACCGGTGTTTCGTACGATTTAAAATCTGAAAGCTGCTCTATTTCTTTTGCTTCTATAACTTGCAAAGGTTTAGTTCTGGCTGACATAATTCCACGCATATTCGGGATTTTAGGTTCTGCAACCCCTTCTGCACAACTTGCAACAAACGGAAGCGGAACGGTTAGCATTTCTTTACCACCTTCAATTTCACGTTGAATACTTGCTGTAGAATCATCAAGATCTAATTTTTTAATAATCGAAATGGAGGGAATATCTAAAAATTCACCAACCATCGCAGCAACCTGAGAGCCATTGTAATCAATAGATTCTCTGCCGGTAAGTATCATGTCAAAGGAATTCTCTTTAACATACTCAGCTATCTGATAAGCTACAAAATAGGCATCGCGTGGAGCGGCGTTTACTCTAACTGCATCATCTGCACCAATTGCAAGTGCTTTGCGTATGGTAGGTTCTGTTGCAGATTCTCCTACATTAATAACAGTAACCGTACCTTTTCCACCTTCGCAAAGCTCTATAGCACGGGCCAAAGCAATTTCATCATAAGGGTTTAGAATGAACTGTACACCTGATGTGTTAAATTCGGTATTATCGTTACTAAAGGTTATTTTTGTTGTGGTATCCGGAACGTTACTGACACAAACTAATATTTTCATATAAATTCTGTTTTTGCAAATCTACTTAAAAAAGCCAAATTAAAAATGCACCGTAACCGATTACAAAAGCTTTTGGACTTTATCCAGAACGAACCTAATGATCCTTTTTTAAAATATGCACTTGCAACAGAATATTTAAATGCAAACGAGCCTGATAAAGCTCTTGAATATTATGAAGATTTAATTTCAAATCATCCGGATTATGTGGGCACTTATTATCATCTTGGAAAACTGTACGAAGCTTTAGAGCGCAAGAATGAAGCTATAAAAACTTATCAGGATGGGATGACCGTTGCCAGAACCTCCAGAGATATGCATGCTTTTTCTGAATTACAAGCTGTATTTAATGCCGCTTCGGGATTAGATTACGAAGACGATTAAAGCTGGAATTTTGAGCAAGCGTCATTTAGTATTTTTGCGGGATGTAGTATGGTTTACTTTTACCGCATTTGGCGGAGCACAGGCCCATATTGGTTTTATGCTACACACATTCGTAAAAAAGCATCATTATATTTCTGAAGAAGAACTGCTTGAACTGAATGCGCTAACCCAGATACTTCCCGGCCCTTCATCCACTCAGACCCTGGTAGGAATAGGCTACAAAGTTGGAGGTTTACCTATTGCCTTACTTACTTTTTTGATCTGGGTTTTGCCCTCTGCAGCCATCATGTGTTTTGCGGCAATCAGCTATTCTTTATTAGGTGAAAAAGATAAATTTGAATCTGTTCTTAAATTTATTCAGCCGGTAGCCGTTGGTATAGTGGGATACGCTGCTTATACTTTAGGCCGAAGTATTCTCACCTCTAAATTGAAAATATGGATGGCCATTGCCTCTGTAGCAGCCACGTTGATTTTAAGTAATGCCTATGTTTTTCCGATATTAATTTTGCTTGGAGGTATTATTTCATCAGCAATAGATACTCCTTTGGAAGAGACCCAGTTAAGGACTAGATTATTCTCAAATATTAACCCCAGAAAGATTAGTTATTTTATTGGCATTCTCTTGCTTTTTGCGGCATTGGGAGCTATTATTAATCGTACATCTCCTTTCAGTTTACCCATCCGTTTGTTCGAGAATTTCTATCGTAACGGAATTATGATTTTTGGCGGCGGCCAAGTTTTAGTGCCTTTTATGTTTACCGAATTTGTAGGGATGAAGCATTATATAACATCTAAAGAATTCCTTGCGGGATTTGCTCTGCAACAAGCTATTCCTGGCCCAACATTTTCTTTTACATCGTATATAGGTTCCATGACATTGAAAAATTTTGGTTATGGACCGCTTGGTCAGATTTTGGGTGCTCTGGTTGCAGTTTTAGGTATTAATCTACCGGGAATTATTCTTGTTTTATTTATTGTTCCGTTTTGGAACGATCTGAAAAAAATAACCAGAATAAAAAATTCCTTATCAGGGATAACTGCTGTTTCTGTAGGATTTATAGTGGCTGCTTTTATTCTTCTGTTGCAGCCAATGGGCATTAATTTATTATCTGTAAGTATTGTGGCAATAACGTTTCTACTATTAGTTTTTACAAAAGTAAAAACCCCTGTTTTAATATTGGCAGGGGTTTTATTAGGAGTAATTTTATAGTTTTTATTAAAAAGGTGGTTCTTCGTCTATATCGTCCATACGGGAAGGACGAATAATAAATTCACTGGGCTTATCAAAATCTTTAGAAGGTGCCATTCCACCAAACGGATCTGTATTTCCAAAAGAGGAGGGACCGGAAAAATCTTCTTCTAAATCTGTGAATTTTACAAACTTACCAATAAACCGAAGTGGAACAGTTCCGGTCTCACCATTACGGTGTTTTGCAATAATTACTTCACCAATACCAATTGTAGATCTTCCTTCTTCATCCTCCGTTAAACCATAATATTCTGGTCTGTAAAGGAATAATACCATATCTGCATCCTGTTCAATAGATCCGGATTCACGTAAATCTGATAACATTGGCTTTTTCTGTGCTCCAGGTCTGGTTTCAACCGCACGGCTTAACTGCGATAAAGCAATTACCGGAACGTTTAATTCTTTAGCAACAGATTTTAAAGCTCTGGAGATACTACCAATTTCCTGCTCACGGTTACCACCACCACCTTTTCCTTCTCCTTTTCCATGCATCAATTGCAGATAATCAACAATAATCATCTGTATATCGTATTGTGCTTTTAAACGACGGCATTTTGCACGGAATTCAAAAATATTCAATGCTGGAGTATCATCAATAAATAATGGAGCTTCAGTAAGCTTTCCAATTTTAGAGTGTAATTGCTGCCATTCCCACTCTGCCAAATTTCCTTTACGGATCTTTTCCTGTTCAATTTCGGTCTCGCCGGAGATTAAACGATTAACCAATTGAACCGATGACATTTCTAAAGAGAAAACAACAACCGGTTTGTTAAACTGAACTGCCGCATTACGTGCACAACTCAATACAAAGGCGGTTTTACCCATCGCCGGACGGGCAGCTATAATGATCAGATCTGATGGTTGCCAGCCTGAAGTCATTCTGTCTAAAGCTGTAAAGCCAGAAGCAACTCCGGTTAAACCATCAACGCGATCTTTAATTTTTTCTAAATTATCTAATGATTCGCGAATAATATCATCCATTTTCCGTGAATCACGACGAAGATTATTCTGGGCAATATCAAACAGATTCTTCTCCGCGTTATCCAGCAAATCGAAAATATCAGTTGTGTCTTCATACGCATTGCTGATAATCTCAGTAGAAATACGAATCAGCTCACGCTGAATGAATTTTTGAGAAATTATCCTTGCGTGATATTCAATATTGGCTGCTGAGGCAACACGATTAGTTAGTTCAGTAATATAATAAGCGCCACCAATCATTTCCAGATCGCCTTGCTGACGCAATTGCGCAGTAACAGTTAAGATATCTACAGGAGAAGATTTTTGGAAAAGAGCATGAATTGCTTCAAAAATCTTCTGATGACTATCTTTATAAAATACTTCAGGTTTTAAAATATCAATAACGGCGGATAAAGCATCTTTTTCAAGCATTAATGCTCCTAAAACGGCCTCTTCCAGATCAACTGCTTGCGGTGGTAATTTTCCCATTCCGCTGGAAACACCAGTTAATCGACTGCGCCTGTCGGTAGAAAATGGTATTTTAACAGCACGATTAAAATCCTGATCCTTATCTAAACTCATAGCAACAAAATTATAATAATAATCTATCCATACCTTTTGAAGTTCTTCACAACCAACTTTTTTAGCAAAATACACTAACTGATATTCATGCTCCTAAGCTTCATTCTTATTCACATGAAATGTGGAAAAGTCGTTAAAAAATTTAATTTACAGCATCCTGTACTATTTAAAGTGAATGTTAATAACTTTTCAAGATGTTAACAATCTCAACCAAAATTTCGCTTTATCAAGTAAAATCAGCGGAAAATGTAAATTATAGCTAACTTCGGCGCTCAAATATTTTAACTCATGAACACTAACTTCAACCGCACAAAAAGGGATAGTACTCCCAGAGAATCTAACCAAATGGTATTTGGTATACGGGCTGTAATTGAGGCGCTGAAAAGTGGTAAGGAGATAGAAAGTTTGTATATCCAGAGAGGATTAACAGGCGGAATTTTTATTGAGTTAAAAGCCATGATAAAAGAGCATGATCTTACCTTTCAGCAGGTTCCGGTAGAAAAACTTAATCGTATTACCAGTAAAAACCATCAGGGAGTTATCGCTTTTATTTCGCCAATAATTTATGATAAGATAGAAAATATTATTCCTGCCATTTTTGAAAAAGGGGAGACACCGCTTATTTTAATTTTGGATGGAATTACCGATGTAAGAAATATGGGTGCTATTGCCCGTACGGCGGAGTGTGCCGGGGTTCATGCTATTGTTGTTCCATCTAAAGGTTCTGCACAAATTAATCCGGATGCTATAAAAACTTCCGCAGGAGCGTTATATAAGATCCCGGTTTGTCGCCACGAAAGTCTTTTGAAAACTGCCAAATTTCTTCAGGAATCTGGGTTACAGTTGGTGGCCTGTACAGAAAAAACAAATGATTATTTATACCAGCCAGATTATACAGTTCCAACAGCCGTAATTATGGGATCTGAAGAAAGCGGAATTTCAACTGAACTGATCCGTATTGCAGATCATCTGGCAAAAATTCCTATGTATGGTGAAATCGAATCCCTAAATGTATCAGTATCGGCTGGAATACTTATTTATGAAGCGATCCGACAAAGGATGCTGCTTAAATAAAGTCGGTTCCAAAGCGTTGTTTAACATCTGCAACAACTTTTTTAATATTCTGCTCCTGATCCCGCGGACAAATTAAAAGTGTATTATTATCCTCAACTACAATAAAATCATGTAAGCCCTGAATGATAACCAGTTTATCTGCGGGCATGTTTATCATACAGTTAGATGAATCAAACATCATCACGTGTTTTGTTGGAATAACGGCATTCCCTACATAATCTTTCTCGGCAAGCTCATAAACAGAAGCCCAGGTTCCCAAGTCTGACCAGCCAAATTCTGAAGGTAATACATACACATTATCAGCCTTTTCCATAATTCCGTAATCAATAGAGATATTAGTACATTGGTAATAAGCCGATTGAATAAATTCTTTTTCTTTTGGCGTATTATATACGGATTCGCCTTCTTTAAAAACATCATTAATTTCCGGAAGGTAGCTTGTAAACGCTTTTAAAATATTTTTAACAGACCATACAAATATTCCTGCATTCCATAAAAATTCACCACTTTGAATAAAGGTTTTTGCAAGTTCTATATTCGGTTTTTCGGTAAAAGTTTTAACCTTATGGAAATCTTTATTTAGAGTAGAGTTGTTGAATTGAATATAACCGTATCCGGTATCGGGGCGGGAAGGTTTAATTCCCAAAGTGATCAGACAATCATTTTCTGCTGCTGTGTCCAGCGATTGATTGATGTAGTTCACAAATCCTTCGGTATCTACAATTAAATGATCTGATGGCGCCACTACAATATTTGCATCCGGATTGATTTGATTTATTTTATGACAACCATAAGCAATGCAAGGGGCCGTATTACGCATAATCGGCTCACCTAAAATTTGATAATCCTGAAGATCCGGTAATTGTTGTTTAACTAAATCTGTATAAGATTCATTAGTAACAATGAATATATTTTCTTTGGGAACTATTTTTAAAAACCGGTCATAAGTATGTTGAATAAGAGTTTTTCCGGTTCCAAGAATATCAATAAACTGTTTTGGAAATGCAGTGCGGCTAATTGGCCAGAATCGGCTTCCAATACCACCAGCCATTATCAGTGCGTAGTTGTTTTGTTTCATTAATTGATCAGTTTTAAATTATCCCTTCCTTTAAAAGGTCGTGGATATGAATAAAGCCAGAATATTTATTTTCTGAGCTTACTAAGAGTTGTGATATATTATTGCTCTTCAAAATTTCAAGAGCATGTACCGCAAGTTCATCTTTATCAATAAACTTTGGAGATTTAGCCATAATGTTTTCAGCTTTTAAACCTTCAATACTATCATAATTCTCCATCATTCTCCGGATATCCCCATCTGTAATAATTCCGGCAATATATTCATTCTCAATAACCGCAACTGCACCCAATCTGTTTTTAGTAATTTCTATAATTACTTCTCTAATTGGGGTGGATAATGAAACCTGAGGACTTTCATTATGAATGGATAAATCTCCCACCTTTAAATAAAGACGTTTTCCCAATGAACCTCCAGGATGATATTTTGCAAAATCAGCACTTGTAAATTCTCTGCTCTCCAGCAGGCAAACTGCTAAGGCATCACCCATGGCTAATTGAGCAGTTGTACTGGTTGTAGGAGCAAGGTTATGCGGACAAGCTTCCTGATCTATAGTTGTATCCAGAATTAGATCGGCATGATTAGCTAAAAAAGAATCGCAATCACCAACCATTCCTACCAAAGTGTTTCCGGCTTGTTTAAGCAAGGGTGCCAGAACTTTGATCTCGGGTGTGTTTCCACTCTTTGAAATGCAAATAATAAGATCATCACGCTGAATCATGCCTAAATCGCCATGAATGGCATCTGCTGCATGCATAAAAATGGAAGGTGTTCCGGTAGAATTTAAAGTTGCAACAATTTTTTGAGCAATTATGGCACTCTTGCCAATGCCGGTAATAATAACTCTGCCTTTTATTGCTAGTATTCTGTGTACTACGTTTGCAAAATCTTCGTTTAGTTGCCGGGCGATCCGTGTAAGTCCTTCAGCTTCTGTTCGAAGCGTTTTTTGCGCTATTTCCAGGATTTCTGTGTTTGTTTTCAATCAGAAATAATTTATTAAATGCGATTAATGCGCAAAACTATGTTAATTTATATATAATTTTAACCTTTTATTTTTATTAATACCCTTTCCAATTTTTTCCAGGAGGACGATGGAGATCAACAAATCATTATTTGACAATTTACAAAATTTCTTTGGCTTTGATAATTTTAAAGGTGACCAGGAGGCTATAATAACCAGCATCCTGCAAAAGAAAGATACCTTTGTAATTATGCCCACCGGGGGCGGCAAGTCAATATGTTATCAGTTACCAGCTTTGATGAGCGAAGGAACGGCGCTGGTAATATCCCCGTTAATTGCACTGATGAAAAATCAGGTAGATCAGTTAAGAGCTTTTGGCGGTACAGAAAGTATTGCACATTTTCTAAACTCATCATTAAACAAAGCTGAAATAGCAAAAGTTAAACAAGATGTCATTTCGGGAGATACCAAATTATTATATGTAGCGCCAGAATCACTAACCAAATTAGAAAACATAGAATTTCTTCAATCCATAAAAGTATCATTTGTTGCAGTTGACGAAGCACATTGTATTTCTGAATGGGGACATGATTTTCGCCCGGAATACCGAAAAATAAGGCAGGTTATTAATAACATTGGTGATGATATTCCGATTATAGCTTTAACTGCTACGGCAACTCCAAAAGTTCAGCTGGATATTCAGAAAACACTGCAAATGAATAATGCGGTTCTTTTCAAATCTTCCTTTAACCGCCCGAATTTATTTTATGAAGTACGTGCGAAGCGAAACGTTATAAAAGAAATTGTACGGTATGTGAAGTCTCAGGAAGGAAAATCAGGTATTATATATTGTTTAAGCCGAAAAAAGGTTGAAGAAGTGGCTGAAGCACTTCGCTTAAATGGAATTAAAGCACTTCCTTATCATGCCGGGCTTGATCCGAAAACCAGAGCAGAAACTCAGGATAACTTTTTAATGCAGGACGTTGATGTAATTGTAGCCACAATCGCATTTGGAATGGGCATTGATAAACCTGATGTTCGTTATGTAATTCATCACGACATACCCAAAAGTATGGAAGGTTATTATCAGGAAACCGGTAGATCCGGAAGAGATGGTGGCGAAGGTGTTTGTCTGGCTTTCTACTCTCAGAAAGATATAGACAAGTTAACCAAGTTTATGAAAGACAAACCGGTTTCTGAACGGGAAATTGGTACTCAGATATTAAAAGAAGTAATTGATTATGCCGAATCTTCTGTTTGCAGACGTAAACAAATACTTCATTATTTTGGGGAGAACTTTAATCAGGCTGGTTGCGATAATATGTGCGACAACTGTCGTCATCCTAAAAAATATTTTGCTGCCGAAGAACCTTTAAAAAGAGTTCTAAAGCTGATTAGCCAATTGGGCGAAAAGTTTGATGATAATTACCTGATGAATATTATGCTGGGTAGAGAAAATGCGCAGATATTATCTTATAAACATCAGCTTTTGCCAGAATTTGGTTCTGGAAAAGAAGAAGGAGAAACTCTTTGGAAATCTTTGATGCGGCAGGCATTATTAAATAATTTTGTTGCAAAAGATGTTGATAATTACGGATTACTCAGGTTAACTAAATCAGGAGTTTCATTTCTGGAATCACCCTATGCGCTGAAGTATCAATTAAATTATTTTGTTGAAATTCCAGAAGATGAAAATGATGGAGGTCAGCAAAGCGGAGCCTTGGATTCTCATTTATTAATGATGATCAAAGATTTGCGAAAGAAAATCGCGAAGCAAAAAAATCTTCCTCCGTTTGTAATTTTTCAGGATCCGTCTTTAGAGGAAATGTGCACACATTATCCGGTAACTATTGATGAATTAAAACAAATTCAGGGTGTTGGAAATGGTAAAGCAGTGAAATTCGGTCAGCCCTTTATTGAGTTGATTAAATTTTACGTCGAAGAAAATGAAATTGACCGACCTGTGGATTTGGTTATTAAAAGTGCTGCTAACAAATCTGCTCTTAAAGTTTCGATTATACAAAATATCGACAGACAGATTACTTTAGAGGATATTGCTTCTTCAAAAGGAATGAGTTATGAAGAGATTTTAAAAGAGGTTGAAACCATTGTTAATTCCGGTACCAAGCTAAATCTCAATTATTATATAGATGATATGATTGATGATGACCGACAGGATGAGGTTTATGAATATTTCAGATCAACAGAAGTAGATTCTATTGACACAGCTTTAAAGGAATTGGGCAGCGATGATTATTCTCGCGAAGAAATTCAATTGATGAGAATTAAGTTTTTATCAGAGATGGGAAATTAATGGTTAAAGGATTCCGAAACCGGCTTGTTATTGTGATCATATTGATGGCAATAATATCAATTTTACTTAGCCACTTCTATTCTTTAAACACCATTGATATTAATGTTTACGACAGTAATTTGGCTGTTTCTTATAGTGCAATCATCTTCAGTTTTCTGTTTTTAGTTTACCTGATGATTGAGACGTTATTTTACATGCAGGCTAAGAGAAAAAATGAGCAGAACAGTTAATCA
Source organism: Sphingobacteriales bacterium (assembly GCA_038204935.1). Lineage (GTDB taxonomy): Bacteria > Bacteroidota > Bacteroidia > Sphingobacteriales > Sphingobacteriaceae > Daejeonella. The sequence continues at coordinate 18,594 of JBBRCI010000021.1, forward strand.
GATTCCACAAATAAAACATACAGATTCTTCTAACTTCTTTTTAATGGCCGGGCCATGTGTTATTGAAGGTGAAGAAATTGCCATGAGAATTGCCGAAAGAATTATTACTATTACAGATAAATTAAATATTCCGCTAATTTTTAAAGGTTCATATAGAAAAGCAAACCGTTCCAGATTAGATTCCTTTACGGGAATTGGAGATGAAACAGCTTTGAAAATTCTGGCAAAAGTAAGTCGTGAGTTCAACGTTCCGGTAGTTACGGATATTCACGAAAGTGTAGAAGCAGCAATGGCAGCAGAATTTGTTGATGTGTTGCAAATACCGGCATTTCTTTGTCGCCAAACAGAATTGCTTATCGCGGCAGCAAAAACAGGAAAAGTTGTAAATGTAAAAAAGGGTCAGTTTTTATCTGCTTCATCCATGAAATTTGCAGTTGATAAAATACAGGAATCCGGAAATCCGAATGTGATTTTAACCGATCGCGGAAACACTTTTGGCTATCAGGATATCATTGTAGATTATCGTGGAATTCCGGAAATGCGGGCGTTTAATGTTCCGGTAGTGATGGATTGTACGCACTCTCTGCAACAGCCAAATCAGGCAAGCGGAGTTACAGGCGGCAAGCCCGAATTAATTGCTACCATTGCAAAAGCTGCAATTGCGGTTGGAGCAGATGGTTTATTTTTAGAAACCCATCCGGATCCGGCGAATGCTAAATCGGATGGGGCTAATATGCTTCATCTGGACAATCTGGAAGATCTGTTAATTAAATTAATTAGAATCAGAGAAGCCATTATTTAATTAAACCCGGTGATGGTCTGCTTTCCAGGACTTTACAGCAAGTTTGATGTCTTTTGAACTTAAGTTTTTATTACTTGCATCTGTTGCCAGACTTATAAATTCTTCATCAGACGCGAATCTCAACGCTACTATCTGAGCAATCTGAAGACCTGCAGGAAGTGGTTTTCCGGTTAAGATATAATGTCTGAAATTTTCTTCTGACCTGATAGCTCTGTCCTGAGCCTTTAGAGCAAATACACGACTATACCAGGCAATCATTATAGCACAGAGGAATAGTAGTGTAACTAAACTTGCTGCATAAACATCATTGGTACTTAACTTTTCATACAGATTTATCAATGAGCCTATAAAGCCGGCAATCAGTAAAAGACCCAATACTTTGTGATAACCCGTAACCAACCGTGTGTGATTTTTGTAATTCTGTTCCATTAATTTTTAGTGATTTTAAATTCTGTTCGTCTGTTATTTTTGCGTCCTTCTTCGGTAGAATTATCTGCAACGGGCTGCGATTTTCCATATCCTTTATAAGTTAATCTGGAAGCCGTTATTTTATTGGAAATTAAATAGTTGTAAACTGTTTTAGCTCTGTTTTCTGACAATGATAAATTTAATTTTTCATCACCGGTATTATCAGTATGCCCGCTGATTTCGATTGAAATATTTGGATTTATATTTAAGAAATTGATCAGTTCCAGAAGCTCTACTTTAGATTCGGTAAGTAAGTTAAACTTATTGGTATCAAAGAATATATTATTTAACACCACCATTCCTCCAACTTCAATTTTCTGCAAAGGAATTTTTATTAAATATGGTTCTTTTCCTGCCTTTTTATCTAAGGTGAAATTTTGAGAATAGAACAAATAACCTTCTTTAGAAACATTAAGTCCGTATGATTTTCCGGCTGCCATAGTTGCCATAAATTCTCCGCTTTCAAAGTCAGAAATTTCATTGTAAATAGTTGCATCTGTTGCCAGGTTTATAATTTGAATTTTTGCATCCAAAGTTTGTTTAGACGTTTTATCAAATACAACGCCTTTTACGTATGTAACTTTTCCGGGTTTTAGGTTTTCAGGCAACTCAAAAGAATAAATATCTAAGCCTCCAAATCCTTCTTTATTGTCTGAAGCAAAAAAAGCGCTTTTGCCATTACTGCTAATAGTAAGTCCACTTTCTTCGCCAAAAGTGTTTATGGGATAACCTAAATTTTGGGGTTTCTGCCAGGTTTGATCCGCAGGATTTTTACGGCTGATAAACAAGTCTTTGTTCCCAAATCCGGGCCAGCCGTTCGAAGAGAAATATAAGGTTTCGTCATCCGGATGAATAAATGGAGATTGTTCATCGTAGGCTGTATTTATATTAGGTCCGAGATTTACCGGAACAGACCAGCCGCCACCATCTTTTAATTCAGATTTCCAAATATCATAACCACCAAGGCCACCTGCACGGGTACTTACAAAATACAAAGTTCGTCCGTCTGCACTTAAAGAAGGTTGCGACTCCCAGCCTGGTGTATTAACCGGAGCGCCAATATTGAATGGCTGACTCCAATTTTTGCCTTCGCGTTTAGAAAGGTAAATATCGCATCTTCCTAAGCCATCCGGGCGGTTACAACCCGTAAAAAACATATACATTCCATCCGGAGAAATGCATTGCGCACCTTCATTATAAATTGCCGTATTGATGTTTTTACTTAAATATTCTGCGTTTTCCCATTTACCGTCCTTTTTTACACTTTTATAAAAATCTTCATTTCGGTTTGCCTGTCGGGTATAAATCAATGTTTCTTCATCAGCCGTTAAAACCGGTAAATATTCCTGCTCCTTGGTATTAATTGTCGGGCCCAGATTAACTGGTTTAAAAAGAACAGGTTTTTTTAAAGCTTCAATACTAAATTTGCAGTCTTCAATATATTTTTGAACCAGCCCTTTACTTGTTTCAGATAAGGAAGGATAACTATAATATTTATTAAAATGGATTAGTGCGTTTTGATAATCGCCGGTATTTAATTCGCTTTCGGCAAGACCGAAATAGGTAAGCGGTAAAAAATCAGGATCAATATCAATAACCCTCTGATAACTGATCTTCGCATTTTTGTAATCAGAAAACTTGCGGTAAATATCTCCCATTTGCTGATTTGCTGCCGCGAAAGTATTATCCAGAGCAAGTGCTTCTTTAAGTTGGATTAAAGCTTTATCGTAAAATTTATAGGAAATATTTTGATTTGCTTGTTCGTAGGCTTTTTGTGCCTGTTTATTAGATGAACTTGTTTTCTTTTGACTAAAGGCTTGAAGAGACAAAAAGAGGATCGAAGTAAAAAGAAAAAGGTTTTTCATACTGCTTGAAACCAAAATATGGTGGGTATGAAGTTAAAAAATATTCAGAACTAAATGCATTAGCCTTAGTTCTGAATAATGAATAATTATTTCTGAGGGAAAATCTCTTTTAAAAAGAGTTTCATGTGTTCCCATGATCTTTTGGCGGCTAATTCGTTATAGGCAGCGCCTTTAGAATTGTCATTTCCTGCTTCAGGTTGAGTAAATGCATGCACCGCATTTCCGTAATAGATCATTTGCCAATCTGCTTTTCCATCTCTCATTTCCTGCTGAAAATTTTTGATTTCTTCAGGTGATTCATAAGGATCATCTGCGCCATGCAAAACCAAAACCTTAGGTTTTACTAAGTCATTAATTCGGGTAGAATCTTTCCCCAAACCACCGTGAAATGATATTACCCCTTTAACCGGAAAATTAGCACGGGCTGCTTCAATTGCTCCGGAGCCACCAAAACAATATCCCATTACAGCAATATTTTCCGGATCTGCACCTTGTTTTATCAATTCATCAATCGCAGATTTAATTCTGGACTGATAAACTTTGTAATTTTTCTTGTAGTAACCGGCTTTTTCTCCGGCTTCCTGCATGTTTTTTGGTGTTTGCCCCGCTCCATAAATATCTGCAGCTAAAGCATTATAACCCAGTTCAGCTAATTTATTTGCCGAATTTTTTTCATGATCTGTTAATCCCATCCATTGGTGGATAATGACTACTCCGGGAGCTTTATTTTGCTTCATTTTCGCTTTTGCGAAATAACCTTCCAATTGGGTGTTACCGTCAGTATAATTCACTTTTACTCCTTGTGCTAATGTGCAATTGGCAAATAAAAACAAAGCAACTGCAACTGATACTAATTTTAGTTTTTTCATTGATGATTTTAATTTTAAACTATCAACAAGATGTGTTATGGAATGTTCAGATATTTATGTGTTTGTAAAGAAATTTCCCATCGGGGATTATTTTTTACGTAGTCAATAATTAATGGAGTAATGATATCAGCTTTAGACCACTCTGGCTGCAAATAAAGCTTGCAATTTTCTGAGACCAATTTGGCATTTTCTTCCGCCCAGGCAAAATCACTTTTATTAAAAACAATCACTTTAAGTTCGCCGGCCACTTGTGCAACTTCATTTTTAGGACCTTTAAATTTTTTAGGAGATAAACAGATCCAGTCCCAACTGCCAGAAAGGGGATAAGCGCCCGAAGTTTCAATAAAAGTTTTTATACCCCGTTTTTGTAAACCTTCAGTCAGGTAATCCATATTATATATAAGCGGCTCACCTCCGGTTATTACAACAGCCTTGCCGGGATATTTTTCTGCATTTTCAATAATCTGATCCGCAGAAGTTAGAGGATGTAGTTCTGCATCCCAACTTTCTTTTACGTCGCACCAATGGCAACCTACATCACATCCTCCCAAGCGAATAAAATATGCTGCCTTGCCGGAATGATATCCTTCACCCTGAATGGTGTAGAACTCCTCCATTAAAGGTAATAATGTGCCGTCTTCTGGAATTTGATGTGCCATTGTTTAAATTAGGCTGCAAATATAGTTACATTAAAACTTCTGTTGACGTTAATTGCGGGATTGAGACATACTGCTGACAGATTTTTAATTAAAAATTTGATTTATTCGCTGAAAATGTAATTCTAAAATTGAATGGAGCTGAAATGGATTAAAATATTTACACCTGCTGTTTTAGAAGAGCCCAATTTTATTAGGCTTGTTGAAGCTGAGAGCCGGAAATTTTGTATTGTAAAAAACGAAAATGAAATTTTTGCTGTTCAAAGTAAATGCCCGCATGCAGGTGCTGATCTAAGCTTAGGTTTTTGTAAAGATCAAAAACTTATTTGCTCTTACCATCGTTATGAATACGATCTCCATACCGGAAAAGGATCGCCGGGTCAGGGAGATTACATCAATACCTATCCAATCGAGATCAGGGCAGACGGTGTTTATATTGGTTTAAAAGAAAAATGGACTTTTTTTAAGAAATTAAAACGCATATGGTAATTCAGGAAATAGATCACCTCACAGAAAAGTATTATCAAAGTATTAGTTTCAACACAGAACATTTACCCAATTTAGATCGGCTTCAGGAGTTATTTTTTGGATCAGGTAAACTGATCAACACAAACTTTGATCAAGTACTTGATTTTACCCTCCAAACCTTTCTGCATACTTTGATGTCTCAAATTGAATCAGGAAATTCTACTCATTATACGCAGCAAGAAATTTCTGATAAAACGGAGATATTTGGAAATGTTGCTCAACGTCTCAGCGTGTATGAATACACATCGTCAGCTTTTCCCGTACCAAAATGGAAGCAGGGAGTTAACTTTATCCAGTTTGTAAATATTTCAGGTAAATGGCTGATTACATCAATGATCTGGAAAGATGAAACGCCTGATTTACCCATTCCAGCATCATTTCTTGATATTTAAAAATCTCAGGTTAGTAAATATTTTAGACAAAATTCACTACTGTTTAATACTTCTATCTCTGAAAAATAGAAATCATTTTTATCCTCTGTTATAATACAGGTACAATTACACTCTATTGCAGAATAATATTCCAGTCCATCTTCAAAATCATTTATCGACGGATTTATTAATACTTTTTGAACCGAATCTTTAGAGTTTCCTGAAATATGAATATTCTGACAAAGAAGATTAATCTTTTGTTTTGCTAATGCAGATTTGCTTTTCTTCTCGGCAAAATAAAATGCAATTGCCAAACATAAGGGAGATGTAAAAAGGTGTAAATTATTTTTTCCGTTTTGAGATAAAATTCGTGAAGTAAATGGAAATAGGGGATATTCCCTATTTAATACGGAAACCAGAATATTTGCATCTAAAAATATCTTCATTTTTTAGATGCAAAAAATTCATCTTTTGATGTTTTACGATTTCGTTTAATTGTATAAACAGCTTCGCCTTCGGCAATTTCGTTAACCCAGCTGGCAATTGGAAAATCTTCTAATGAATGATATTCCTTTGTGGTTACTTTTGTTAAAAGGTATTCAATTAACCGGGAAAGGCTTATATTATTAGCTGCCGCATATTCTTTAGCTTTTTTAATAACATTATCATTAAAGCTTAATGTAACTTTCGAATCCATAATTTTTACCTCCTTTACCCAAATATAATTATTACGTATCAGAATTAAAACTATTACGTAAACTATTTATAAATTTCTTTCCGGGCAGCAGCTAAAGTGTTTTTAAGTAAGCCAACGATGGTCATTAATCCAACGCCACCAGGAACAGGAGTTATGTACGAACATTTTGGAGCTACATTCTCAAAATCTACGTCTCCGTATAATTTATAGCCCGATTTGGTTTTGGTCGATTCTTCGCGGTTCATTCCTACATCAATAACCACGGCGCCATCTTTTACCATATCTGCCTTGATGAAATTCTTTTTACCAATTGCAACAATTAGAATATCAGCATCCAAGGTGAATTTTTTAATTTTCGGAGTTTTACTGTGACAAATTGTAACTGTGCAATTTCCCTGCGGACTATTCTGAGCCATTAAAATGCTCATTGGTGACCCAACAATATTACTTCTACCTACAATTACGCAATGTTTTCCGGTAGTTTCAATTCCATATTCTTTAAGCATAAGCGTAATCCCATAAGGAGTTGCCGGAATAAAACTTGGAAGATTGCGTTGCATTCTACCCAAATTTATCGGGTGAAATCCATCTACATCTTTATGGAAATTAATTTGTTGTGTTACCTTTTCGGGATCAATGTGGTTTGGTAAGGGAAGCTGAACAATTAATCCGTCAACAGTATGATCTAAATTTATCTCTTCAATTTTATTCAGCAATTCAGCTTCTGAAACGGTGTTTTCATAATGAATTAAAGTAGATTTAAAACCAACTTTCTCGCAGTTTCTCATTTTGCTCGCAACGTAAGTTTCGCTTCCACCGTCATGGCCAACTAATATGGCTACTAAATGTGGTTTACGTCCTAAAATTTCAAGAATTTGAGCTGCTTCAGTAGCAATTTCCAATTTAATTTTTTCTGATACGTATTTTCCGTCAAGTAATTTCATAGATTGAGAAATGAGATTTGAGAAATGAGATTTGAGATTATGCTATGTCTAATATCTCAAATCTATCAGTCTAATTTAAGAACAGCCATAAATGCCGATTGAGGAATTTCTACATTTCCAACCTGACGCATCCGTTTTTTACCTTTTTTCTGTTTTTCTAAAAGTTTACGCTTACGCGAGATATCACCACCATAACATTTTGCAGTTACATCTTTACGTAAAGCTTTTACTGTTTCGCGGGCAATAATTTTAGCACCAATTGATGCCTGAATAATGATCTCAAACTGCTGACGCGGAATTAATTCCCGAAGTTTCTCACAAATCTTTTTACCAAAATCGTAAGAATTACTTCTGTGAATTAAAGATGATAAAGCATCAACAGGTTCTCCGTTTAAACGAATATCTAATCTTACTAAATCTGACTGACGATAACCGATCTGATGATAATCAAACGAAGCGTAACCCTTTGAAATAGTTTTTAAACGATCATAAAAATCGAAAACAATTTCTCCCATCGGAATCTCAAAAACCAGTTCAACACGATCGGAAGTTAAATAGGATTGGTTAACAATTGCTCCACGTTTCTGAATACAAAGAGACATTACCGGTCCCACAAACTCAGATTTTGTGATGATATTGGCTTTTATATAGGGCTCTTCAACGTACTCCAGTTTACTTGGATCCGGAAGATCTGAAGGGTTATTTACATTAATTTCGTCGCCTTTTGAAGTAAAAGCTTTGTAAGAAACGTTTGGTACGGTTGTAATAACCGTCATATCAAACTCGCGTTCTAAACGCTCCTGGATAATTTCCATGTGCAGCATTCCCAGGAACCCGCAACGGAAACCAAAGCCCAAAGCCGCAGATGATTCCGGTTCGAAAACAATAGAAGCATCATTCAGCTGCAACTTATGCATCGCTTCTCTAAGCTCTTCATATTCATCGGTATCAACGGGATAAATTCCGGCAAAAACCATTGGTTTTACTTCTTCAAAACCCTTAATCGGTTCTTTACTAGGTCTGTCTTTGTGGGTAATAGTATCACCAACTTTTACTTCACGTGCTTCTTTAATTCCAGAAATGATATAGCCAACATCACCGGTTTTAATTACATCTTTTGGAGATTGTTTTAATTTAAGCGTACCAACTTCTTCAGCAATATATTCTTTATCGGTAGCAACAAATTTTACGCGGTCTTTCTTGCGTATTTCGCCGTTTAAAACTTTAAAATAAGCCACAATTCCTCGGAAGGAGTCAAATACAGAATCGAAGATTAATGCTTGTAATTCTCCATCCGGATTTCCTTTTGGAGCCGGAACGCGTTCTACAATTGCTCTTAATATATCATGAACGCCCATTCCGGTTTTGCCGGATGCTGGAATAATTTCTTCGCGTTTACAGCCAATTAATTCAATGATCTGATCCTTCACTTCTTCGGGCATAGCTCCAGGAAGGTCCATTTTATTTAAAATGGGGATGATCTCCAAATCATGCTCCAAAGCCAGATAAAGATTTGAAATAGTTTGTGCCTGAATTCCCTGGGAAGCATCAACAATTAACAATGCGCCTTCGCAGGCAGCAATTGAACGAGAAACTTCGTAAGAAAAATCTACGTGTCCCGGTGTATCAATCAGATTCAAAATATACGGTTGCCCATCCTGAACATAATCCATCTGTATTGCGTGACTTTTGATGGTAATCCCTCTTTCACGCTCCAGATCCATGTCATCCAGCAATTGAGCTTTCCCTTCACGCTGGGTGATTGTATTTGTGTATTCTAATAATCGATCAGCTAAAGTGCTCTTACCGTGATCGATGTGTGCAATAATGCAAAAATTACGTATGTGCTTCATTCGAAGCGCAAAGATAGTTTTTTGCTATTAAATAATCTATGTTTCCTTAGCTTCTGTAAAATAATATAATCGTACTTTAAATCATTTGCTGAAATAATTTACAACATTTAGTGAATTAATTAATTTATAAATTTTCTGATGTTTGCATTTGACCTAATACTTTTCATTATTTTAGTCAGCAACAGCTAAATTTTATTTAAATGACTATAGGAATACTTCAAGAGCCTGGATTTGATTCAAGAGTATCACTTTTGCCGGAACATGTTAGCAGTCTGAAAAAATTAAATGTAAACCTGTTGGTAGAAACTGGATCTGGTTTAATGGCATTTATTCCCGACAAAAAATATGAAGAGGCTGGAGCAGAAATTTCATCTCGTAAGCAAATTCTAAACAATGCCGATCTTATTCTAACAATTAATCCTTTAGCAGATGATGAATTAGCCGAAATTAAAAATAATGCTGTTTTAGTTGGCATGTTTAATCCGCTTGTAAATCATCAATTATTAAAAGACATTACAGCTAACAGTTTTACTATGTTTAGTTTAGATATGCTACCGCGAACTTCTCGTGCTCAAAGCATGGACGTTCTAAGCTCTCAGGCAAATATTGCAGGTTACAGAGCGGTTTTACTGGCGGCATTAAATCTCCCGAAATACTTCCCAATGTTTATGACAGCCGCAGGAAGCGTTTCTCCCGCTAAGGTTTTAATACTTGGAGCAGGCGTTGCAGGTTTACAGGCAATTGCCACGGCCAGAAGACTGGGAGCTGTTGTGGAAGTTTTCGATACACGCCCCTCAGTAAAAGAAGAGGTAATGAGTTTAGGTGCCAAGTTTATTGAGGTGGAAGGAGCAGCGGATGCTTCTGCCGCCGGAGGATATGCAGTGGAGCAAACGGAAGAATATAAGGCAAAACAGCAGCAACGGATTGCCAATGTCGCGGTAAAGGCTGATGTAATTATTACTACGGCACAGATTCCGGGGAGGTCTGCTCCAATTTTAATTACAGAAGAAATTCTGGAAAATATGAAGCCCGGGTCTTTAATTGTTGATCTTGCAGCTTCATCCGGTGGAAATACAACCCGGACAAAAAATAATGAAACTGTAATTTTTAATGATGTTAAAATTATTGGAGATTCAAATTTACCATCCGGGATGCCTGCCGATGCCAGTAAACTTTACGGGAAAAATATATACAATTTTCTGAAGCTGTTAATTAATGATACAGGTGAATTGAATCTCAATTTTGAAGATGATCTGGTTAAAGGAGCATGTATTTGCCATAACGGCGAAATTGTTAACGAACGCTTAAAATCTATATTGGTTTAAAATAAATATATGGAGCAACTATTAGCATGGATAACCCTGCATCAGCAAATGATTTACATTGTTATTCTCAGTGTTTTTCTAGGAATAGAAGTTATTGGTCGTGTACCAAGTGTTTTACATACGCCTTTAATGAGCGGAGCTAATGCCATTCATGGAGTGGTAGTTATCGGAGCAATCATCGTGATGGGCAAGGCGGAACCCGGTAATTACGTGGCATTACTTGTTGGTTTTTTTGCTGTTGTTCTGGGAACCCTTAACGTAGTGGGAGGTTTTGTGGTTACCGACCGGATGCTGGAAATGTTTAAACGAAAAAGTAAATAATGTTAACCTGATTATATGGAGATAAATATACTTACCATTTGTTACCTCATTGGCTCGGTTACATTCATAATCGGTCTTAAATTATTGAGTCATCCGGAATCTGCCCGGAAGGGAAATTTAATTGCTGCGGCCGGAATGGCGATTGCAATTTTAGGAACCATTTTTTTATATCGTGAGAACGGGGCAAAGCTTGGAAATTACGCCTGGATTTTTGCCGGTTTGTTTTTTGGTGGCTTAGGCGGAACAATAGCTGCCAAAAAAGTTAAAATGACTTCCATGCCCGAAATGGTGAGTCTTTTTAACGGAATGGGTGGTGCCTGTGCCGGTTTAATTGCCATCGTCGAATTCAATCACATCAGTTATCAGTTAGAAAATACAGATAGATTAACGTTACTAATCATTTTTGCCGGTTTAATTATAGGTACCATTTCCTTCGCGGGAAGTATGATTGCCTGGGCAAAATTAAATGGCAGGATAAAGGATTTTTCATTTAATAGTCAGCACATTATAAACCTATTAGTACTAGCTGTTTTATTGATTATTTCAGCTTATTTTATTGCGGTTTTACCAGCAAATTCAGCATATCTTTTTTATGTTGTCCTGAGTTTATCATTGCTATACGGTGTATTTTTTGTTTTGCCCATCGGCGGAGCGGATATGCCCGTGGTCATTTCTTTGTTGAATTCTTTTACCGGAGTTGCTGCTGCGTTTGGTGGTTTTCTGTATAATAATCCGGTGATGTTAACCGGCGGTATTTTGGTTGGTTCTGCCGGTACAATTCTGACAATTTTGATGTGTAAAGCGATGAACCGACCCTTAAGTAATGTACTTATCGGTTCATTTGGTAATAAAAATGCGGTCAGTTCGGAGAAATCAGAACATGGAAATGTTAAAGAGATATCTATAAATGATACAGCAGTTGTTTTAAGTTATGCCCGTAAAGTAATTATCGTACCCGGATATGGTTTGGCTGTTGCCCAGGCCCAGCATGTTTGTCACGAATTAGAAAAAGTTCTGGTGGAGAAAGGAGTGGAGGTGCTGTATGCCATTCACCCGGTTGCCGGTCGTATGCCCGGACACATGAATGTATTGCTTGCCGAAGCTGATATTGATTATGAGAAACTTTTGGAAATGGAACAGGCCAATGAGCAATTCTCTACAACAGATGCTGTTTTGGTACTTGGAGCAAATGATGTAGTTAATCCGGCTGCCAAAACTGATCCTTCCTCATCAATTTATGGAATGCCTGTGTTAGATGTAGAACTGGCGAAATTGGTAATAGTTAATAAGCGAAGTATGAAACCGGGATACGCCGGAATAGAAAATGAGTTGTTTTATCAGCCAAAAACATCTATGTTATTTGGGGATGCAAAATCGGTTTTAGAAAAACTGGTTGCAGAGATCAAGCAATTATAAAAACATTGCTGTCAAAACAAAAATCCCGGCTCAATAAATATGGACCGTGATTTTTTTTATAAAATTAATTAGATTATTCAGCTCTTTTTAAACCGAATTTTTCAATTTTACTGTATAAATGACTTCGCTGAATATCAATATCATCAGCTGTTTTAGAAACGTTCCAGTTATTTTTTTCCAGTTTATACTTGATGTAATCACGCTCAGCGGAATCTTTATATTCCTGGAAATTGGTAAACTGATCGTAATTTACTGTTGATGAAACAACTCCATTTTCTGATGCAACCGGGTTTACCGGAGCTGAAGGATTCGCAAAATTTCTAACATCCGCATCCGTAATTATTTTATCACTTAAAATGATCAAACGTTCGATCATATTTCTAAGTTCACGAATATTACCGGTCCATGGCATCGCTTTTAAAGCTTCCATTGCCTGATCGCTTATTTTTTTAACTGGAATTCCGTAATCTCCACAAATTTCATTACAAAAACTCTGAGCAATTAGTGGAATATCATCTTTACGTTCCGTTAAATGAGGAACATGAATTAAAATTACACTTAAACGGTGATATAAGTCCATACGGAAATTACCTGCTTCAATTTCTTTCTGAAGATCTTTGTTTGTTGCCGCAATAACTCGTACATCTACCTCAATTTCCTTATCTCCACCAACGCGGGTAACTTTATTTTCTTGTAATGCACGTAAAACTTTGGCCTGAGCAGAGAGACTCATATCGCCAATCTCATCCAAAAATAAAGTTCCGCCGTTTGCTAATTCAAATTTACCGATGCGTTGTTTTACTGCAGATGTAAAAGATCCTTTTTCGTGACCGAAAAGTTCACTTTCAATTAATTCTGATGGAATTGCAGCACAGTTGACTTCAATTAGAGGCGCATTGTAACGACTGGATTTTTCATGAAGCCATCTGGCCACTAACTCTTTTCCACTTCCGTTGGCACCTGTAACTAACACACGAGCATCTGTAGGGGCAACACGTTCAATAGTATCTTTTATCCTTGAAATAGCTTGTGACTCACCAAGCATTTCCCGGGTTTTGCTAACTTTCCTTTTTAAAACTTTGGTTTCTGTAACCAGATTTCCACGCTCTAAAGCATTTCTTACCGTAATTAAAAGGCGGTTTAAATCTGGTGGTTTAGAAATAAAATCAAAAGCTCCTTTTTTACTGGCCTCAACAGCGGTTTCAACTGTTCCGTGTCCGGAGATCATGATAAATGGTAAATCAGGATGTATGTTCAAGCCCTCTGTTAGAACTTCCATACCGTCCATCTTATTCATTTTGATATCGCAAAGAACCAGATCATAACCGTTTTTCTTGATCAGTTCTATTCCCTCGATACCATTATCTATATCATCTACCTGATAATCTTCGTACTCCAGAATTTCCCGCAAGGTATTTCTAATCGCACGCTCGTCATCAATAATTAAAACTTTTGCCATATAACCAATTTCTCTGCTTTCTTAAAAGAAAGATATTCAGAATTATTTTTTGCGAATATAATGATAGTTTAAATATAACCTATTTCAAATAGGACGGAAGTATAAAAAAAGCAAGCCTGTAAGCCGGGTTCTGTTTTCCGCCGAAGCGGAATTCTATCATTTATCTGGTCTTGCCATTGCTGACACGATCTAACGACCTACCCACTAACATCGGACGAGCAGCCCTACGTGCGTTAGCCTATTTGGTCTTTCAACTTCTGGGGTTTACCGTAATATATGTCGCCATATACTACCGTGAGCTCTTACCTCACATTTTCACCTTTTCCACTCTGTAAACAGGATGGTAGTTTATTTTCTGTGGCACTTTCCGTCTCCGGATAAACCGAATCCTTCCCGTTAGGAAGCAGAATGCTCTGTGTTGCCCGGACTTTCCTCTCTCCATTTGAATGAAAAGCGATAGAACGGCTTGCGTGGTAAAGTTAGTAAAATTAAGATCGTGTATTTTTATTTACATTTTTTTAAATCAGAATTTGCATCAGAAGTATCATAAAACCCGTTATTATTTCCAAACGAGTTTGAGATATAAACAATGATCTGAGCAACATCAATATCAGAAAGCTCTGGCTTTGCGGGCATTTGTTCCTGATATTCTTTTCCGGAAATTATAATCTTAGCATTCAACCCGTATTTTATGATACAGGCCAATTTATTTCTGTTGCTGGTAATAAATTCTGTATCTGTTAAAGGAGGATACAAGCCTTTTAATCCGCTGCCGTCTTTGCTATGGCAATTCTGACAATGTGTTTCATACAAACCTTTACCGTTTACAAAATAGCGCTGATAATTTATTTCCTGCTCGGTTTGGCACGATTGCGAAACAACTAAAACAGCTGAAATGAAAAATGAGAATAACAACAGTCTATTTCTCATTTGCCTTATTTTCCTTCAAAAGTATTTTCATATCAGCAACCATATGTTCCACCTGATCTTCTTTTGTCCCATCGTAAGCGCCCCGCATGTGTTTATTTTTATCAACCAGAATAAACCATCCCTGATGAACCAAACCTTGTGGTTCTTTGTCGTCCGCATAAGCGGCAACCAGATAATTTTTAGCTGAAACATTATAAATTGAATCAGCAGAACCATGTACAAACTCCCATTGATCTCCTTCAACTCCTAGTTTATTGGCATATTTTTTCAACTTCGAAGGAACATCATATTTGCTGTCAATGCTGTGAGAAAGAAATTTTACTTCCGGATTTCCTTTAACTTGTTCATAAACACCCAATAAATTTCGATGCATTGTTGGGCAAATGGTATTGCAGCTGGTGAAAAAGAAATCGGCAATATAAATTTTTCCGTCAAAATCTTTCTCCGTTACCGGGATGCTATCCTGATTTAAATAAGTGAAAGGTTCTATGGTTTGATAAATTGTATCGGTAACTGTTTTTCCATCCACAATTTTCTCAACAGGTTCGCGGTTTCCTAAAATAGGCAGAGTGTGTTGCTCTTCTGTATTGCAGGCAGAAAAAAATAAAGTGATTACTAGAAATGATAATAAAATTCTCATGTGGCTAAATTATCAAATTTAAAAGCAGAATTGTTAAAATCGCTAATCTTTGACTAGAGATTGATGCAAATAAAAAAGGATCAACAAAATATTGATCCTAAAGAAACCTAATCAAAAATATTTTTAAACCTGAAGATCTTCCATAATTGAATCGATTTTCTTTTCAAGCTGATGATTAGTTTCCTTAAATGCTCGTTTGTCAGGCAGATCTGTTTTTACACTGCAATAGAATTTAATCTTCGGCTCGGTGCCCGAAGGTCGGGCAGAAATAATACTTCCGTCTTCAGTAATAAACTGTAATACATCAGAAACCGGATAATCAAGTTCCCTGGTATTGCCGGAATGAAGATCTGTTTCTGTTCCTTTTTCATAATCCTTTAAACAAACAACTTTAGATCCGTCCAGAGTTACCGGTGTATTGGTTCTGAACCGTTCCATCATTGCTTTGATTTCTTCTGCGCCCGATTTTCCTTTTTTAGTTATTGAGACTAATTTTTCTTTATAAAAACCATATTCATGATACATTTCTATCATAGCCTCATATAAACTGCTTCCCTGATCTTTGTAATAGGCGGTCATTTCTGCGATAAAAGCACTGGCAACAACAGCATCTTTATCCCTAACCAATTCACCAACCAGATAACCATAACTTTCTTCTCCACCCACTATAAAAGTTTTTTCGCCTTGTAGTTTGGTTATTATGGCGCCAATCCATTTAAATCCTGTTAAGGTATTATAACAAGTTACATTTTTAGCAGCTGCTATTTCATCAATCAGATTTGTAGTAACAATGGTTGAAACGATATATTCATTGCCTGTTAATTTCCCGTTTTTCTCCCATGCAGAAAGCATGTAATTGATCAGTAAACTTCCGGTTTGATTTCCGTTAAGAAGAATAAATTCTCCTTCATCATTTTTAATTGCAATTCCAACACGATCGGCATCCGGATCAGTAGCTAAAACCAAATCTGCATCAATTTCTTTTGCTTTTTTTAGAGCAAGCGTCAGCGCTTCTTTTTCTTCGGGATTTGGATATACAACAGTTGGGAAGTTCCCGTCTGGTTTAATTTGTTCTTCCACCAGATTTACGTTTGTAAAGCCAAATTTTTCAAGCGCTTTTGGTACGAGTGTAATTCCGGTTCCATGAATGGGAGAATAAACAATCTTTAAATCATGTTGATTTTTAACAGCATCCTGTGAAACAGATAATTTCAAAATATCATCCAGATATTGCTGATCCAATTCTTCTCCTAACTTTTCAATTTTACTTTCTTCAAACTTGAAGTTAACTTCATCAATACTTTTAATTTTAGCCACCTCATCCATAACCATTCCGTCATCCGGAGAAGTAAATTGCCCGCCATCTGCCCCGTAAGCCTTATATCCATTATATTCTTTTGGATTATGGGAAGCTGTGATCATAACTCCGCTTTTACAACCGAGTTTACGGATTGCATAAGAAAGTAATGGAGTGGGACGAAGTTCATTAAAAAAATAAACGTGTATTCCATTTGCAGAAAAAACTTCTGCGGTGGTTCGGGCAAAAAAGTTTGAATTATTCCGGCTGTCATGAGCAATAGCTACACTGATTTTTTCGCCGGGATATTTATTTTTAAGATAATTGGCTAAGCCTTGTGTGGCAGAACCAATTGTATATTTGTTGATCCGGTTAGAACCTGCACCCATAATTCCTCTAAGTCCACCAGTTCCGAATTCCAAATCGCGATAGAAAGAATCAGTTAATTCTGTAATTTCCTGATCGTCCATCTTTTTTTGGATGGCATTTTTTGTTTCCTGATCATAATTTCCATTAAGCCAGGTATTTATTTTCTGATGTATTGAAGGATCCAATTCGTGCATAATAATGATTTTAGGTTTTTGACTTCTTAAATAACAAGATAATTAAAGTAAAGCAAAATTGAGTAAACATAGTTTTCCGATTTTTTAATATCCAAAGAAACCATGCAGAATATAATTTGCTTTTAACTAATTTTGGCGTTTTAGAAAGCATCTTAAAGCTTTATTAAACGCTTAAAAGGCGCAAGTATAAATATCCTTCACTGCAATTTAAAATCAGAGTTGAAAGTGAAAATTGTACTTCATCAATTAAATAATAGTTTATAATGGTATTACAGGAAACATTGAAAAAAATTAAATGAAAATATTAAAGTTTGGCGGAACTTCTGTAGGTAGTCCGGAGAGAATTAAAGGATTGCTAAATATTATTAATTCCAATGAACCAGAAATTGTTGTTCTTTCAGCAGTTTCAGGTACAACTAATTCGCTTGTAGAAATTTCGCAATCTTTTCTGAATAATGATAAAGATAAGGCGCTTGAATTAAGTTCAAATTTGCATCAGTTTTATAAAAAATTTATTGCTGAACTTTTTAGTACAGAAAAAGGTTTAGAGCAGGCAGATAATTTGATTGACTATCATTTTAATCTGATCTCATCTTTTGCAAATGAGCTGTTTACATTGGTTGAAGAAAAAATTATTCTCGCTCAGGGCGAATTAATATCTACCACTCTTTATCATTTATATCTGAATGAATTAGGTGTAAAATCTAAATTATTATCTGCACTTGATTTTATGAAAATCGATGAGGATAATGAACCGGATATTCCTTTTATAACAGAACATCTTAAACCAATTCTGGATGAAAATCTGGATACGAATTTATTTATTACACAAGGATTTATTTGCCGTAATTCATTTGGTGAAATAGATAATTTACGTCGTGGCGGAAGTGATTATACCGCTTCTTTAATTGGAGCAGCAATAACTGCCGAAGAAGTTCAGATATGGACTGATATTGATGGAATGCATAATAACGATCCCAGAATTGTAAAAGGAACCAAGCCAATTGCTTATTTATCTTTTGATGAAGCAGCGGAGTTGGCCTATTTTGGAGCCAAAATT
>JBBRCI010000022.1:0-36345 GCA_038204935.1 Sphingobacteriales bacterium
GCTTGAATACTGGCACATTGGCGAAACCACCATGCGGTTTTTTAATTGTATACTTTTTATTTGTACAGGTTGGAAAAGCTTGTTCATAATATAAAATTAGTTCTGCGGGTTGCAGATGTACATTTTGAACAGGCATTTTCTAATAATGTTTAAACATATAATTATTCTTTTACCTTATTGAAAACACTTTACAGTTTACAAGGTATATACACATATCAGAAGGGTAGCCATCCAGGCACATATACAATTCGTATATATTAAAAAAAAGACAGTATCCAGTTTTAAACTAAAATATCTATTTTGAGAATAGCAATAACAGGAGCAAATGGATTTGAAGGCGCTTCACTTTGTCGGTATTTTCATCGGGAAGGTCATGAAGTTATTGCCGTTGGAGCTACAGCAAACCCACATCCCAACTTATCAAAATATGCCACTTATTTACAAGCAGATATTTTAAAACCAATTGCTGCCTTTGAGGCTGATGTTTGTATTCATGCGGCATCTTTAAAATCAGATACTGCATCTTACCAGGATTTATTTCTGAGCAATGTTGAAGGAACCTTAAATGTTGTTGAAGCTGCTAAATATTGTTCACATATTATTCATATTTCTTCTTCGGCAGTTTATGAGTTTGGTGAAAAACCCGCAAAGGAGATTGATGCCGACATAGACAGCGACCTTTCTGATTATGGCGAAACCAAACTTTTATCTGAAGAGATTTTGCAAATGGATATTCCTGTGAATCAAAAAAGATTGATTTTGCGTCCCAGAGCTGTTTATGGTATTGGAGACAGGGTTCTACTGCCCCGCTTATTGCATCTCCTGAAAAGGAAAACTATTTTCTGTCCTGTTGAAAATAAAATTAAAACCTCATTAACTCATATAGATAATATCGGCTATGCCATTGGTCTTTTTCTAAAAGATAAAAATTCTCCCAATTTTCAAATCTTCAATATTGCGGATGAAAAAATTTATTCTTTACAGGATGAAATTGTAGAATTTTTAACTGAAATTGAAAATGAACCTTTGAAAGTTATTTCTATTCCACGTGGTGCACTTAATATTCTTAGCAGGCTCAATTCAAAACTGAGTTTTCTAAAACAAATTAATCCGGTAATAATTAAAGCCATCAACAGAAATGCCTTATTAGATACTTTCTCTATCCGCAAAGAATTAAAATACCAACCTGTTCGCGACTTCCAAAACTCTCATCTGGAGATATCTCAATGGATAAAAAATATGGGTGGTAAGAAAGCCTATTTGAGCCAATTAGGCATTGTCCCCTGGCTGTAAAAACGTAACCTTTTCTACCTAAAAACCGTATAATAAGTATATTTAAAGCAGTTTTTAATAAAACCCTTACATGACAATTGATTCAATTTTATTTATTATTTTTGTTACAATAGGTAAAAAGACAAGAAAACTTTAGTGCAATCTTTAATCAAATTTAACGTTCATTAAAACAGAAAAAATTATGAGAAAACCATCAATCGGAATTTTAAGTACTATATTCATTCTTCTTGCATTTACTGCTGTTAGTTGGAAGACTAACAAAATCAATATACAATCTGAAACTAAAGTTGAAGAAACTGCTGTTAATAATACAGTTTCATCTGCAGATCTTTTTGATCAGCATTTAATGGAAGTTTACAATAAGATAAACTTAAGCTCTTCTGAATTAGATTTTGAAGTATTTAAGAAAGCTGTAGTAGGTTATTACAACTTAAAAAGCAATAATCTAATTTCTAAAACCAAAAATATAATTAGCATTGTTGATTTTAATAAGCCAAGCACTAAAAAGCGCCTTTGGATTGTTGATTTAGATAATAACAAATTGTTATTTAATACTTTGGTTGCTCACGGGCAGGGAAGCGGAGATAATATGGCTCAAAACTTTTCTGATCTTGAAAATTCACATCAAAGTAGCCTTGGTTTTTATGTAACAAGTGATATATATTCTGGCAAACACGGTTTATCTATGAAATTAGATGGAATGGATGCCGGTTTTAACACAAACGCGAAAGATCGTTCAGTAGTTGTTCATGGAGCAGCTTATGTTAGTCAGGATTTTATAAACACTCATGGTCGTTTAGGCAGAAGTTATGGTTGCCCGGCATTACCTGTAGAAATGACTCAGACTATCATTGATCACATTAAAGGAAAAACAACTTTATACATCAATGGTCCTGCTAAAACTTACAAGTCAAAATATGCTGATTTAAATCAAGCTGTAAATAGTTTTATTTCAACAGGAAATACAATTACAGCAAGTTTATAGAAATTTGAAATTCCTTACGCAAAAGAGAGATTTGATCATTCAAATCTCTCTTTTGCTTTATATATATTTGCGGACACATGCAACAACTGGAAGCTTATATTCAAAAACATCCTGCCCAAACGTTCTATTTCCTGCTCTTACTGGCTTTACCCGTTTTCTTAATAAATCTGGGCCTTTTACCTTTATTTGCTGATGAACCTACACGTGCCATTGTTGCACTAGAAATGATTCTCAATAAAAACGCCTTTGTTCCAAATATAGGAGGAGAATATTATTACAATAAACCACCTTTATATAACTGGATATTAGCAGGAATTTATTTAATTACCGGAAACTTTTCTGAATTCTCTACCCGGCTTCCGGCAGTTATCCCCATGTTTCTTTTTGCATTAAGCATCTACTATTGGGTAAACAAATTCCTGAATGATAAAAAAATTGCTGCTTTAAGCGGGATTTTATTCCTGGTTAACGGCCGCATGTTGATTTACGATTCCATGCTTGGCCATATAGATATTTTCTACTCCTGGCTAACTTTCAATTCATTCATGTTTATCTACCATTTTTACGCACGTAAACAATGGTTTTTACTGTTTTTTGTTTCGTACCTGATAACTGCAATTACATTTTTAAGCAAAGGAATGCCTTCAATTGTTTTTCAGGGTTTTACGTTAATTGCGCTATTTACTTACAGCAAAAACTTTAAAAAATTATTTAGCTGGCAGCACATCCTTTGTGGTTTAATGTGCCTGGGAATTATCGGATTATATTTTTTAAACTACCAGCGTTTTAATCCAAATCTTCAGGATTATTTTAACACCATCTGGGATCAAAGCAGCCGAAGAACAGGCGTAAAAACAGGCTTTTTAAAAACAATCCTTTACATTCTTCAATTTCCTTTCGAACATTTATTCCATTTGTTTCCGGCAAGTTTGCTGATCTTATTTTGTCTTCATAAAAAATTCTGGAAAGGGCTGTTTAATAACCCATTTTTAAAATATTGTGCTATCATTTTTTTAGCAAACATCTGGGTCTACTGGCTTTCGCCGGAAACTCGTCCTAGATATTTGATGATGCTTTATCCTTTGATTTTTATTATCTGGGCTCATGCATTTTATACCTACCGGGATATGCTCAAAATCAATGGCAAAATATTTAAAGTTGTATTATTTGTGCTGGCGTTATTGGTCACATTAGCATTACCGACAGCTTTTTTCTTTAAGCTGGAAAGCATAATTCCCTTTTTATATCTTAAAATAACTTTTCTGATTATTGCCTGCGGAGTACTTTCATATTTGATTTATAAATTCAAGTCAGAATATATAATTCCGTTTATTGCATTGTTATTGATGCTCAGATTAGCGTTTAGTTGGTTTGTTCTCCCTCACCGACTAAATAATTTACCAGAATTATCTTATAAAAAGGCTGCAATTGAAGTTGGGCAGATCAGTAAAGGAAATCCCCTGTATTTTTACCGGTATAATCCGGATGTTTTAGCAATTCCATACCATCACCGCTTGATATTTTATATGGAAGCTACAAGAATGCAAACTGTTAAATTTACCACCGAAGATACGTTGCCCGGTTATTATTTTACCTTTGACAGGGATTTAAATAACCCGGAAGCTGTTTTAGTGAAAACGTATCCGGATAACCTTAAACTGTTTAAAATAAAATGAGAGAACTCTCTGTAGTGGTTACCGTTTTAAATGAGCGGGAAAATATTCAGCCGCTAATCAATGATATCCAGAATGCGTTAACAGAAATCGATTACGAAGTTGTTTTTGTTGACGATGGATCTAACGACGGAACACAGAAAGAGATCAAAAAATTTGCTGATGATCGAATTACACTAATCGAACTACGTAAAAATTACGGTCAAAGTACGGCAATGACGGCCGGCATAGATTACTCTACAGGTAATTACATCGCTTTGCTGGATGGCGATCTTCAAAACGACCCAACTGACATTCCTTTTATGCTTCAGAAATTAAAAGATGAAGATTGGGATGTTGTTGCAGGAAACAGAAAAAATCGCAAAGACGGAATGTTCCTTAGAAAAATCCCGTCAACTATAGCCAATTCATTAATCCGTAAAATGACCGGAGTTTACATTCGGGATTACGGTTGTACGTTAAAAATTTTTAAACGGGAAATTGCCGAAGACCTAGGAATCTATGGTGAATTGCATAGGTTTATTCCGGTTTTGGCCAAATTACAAGGAGCAAGTATCACGCAAGTAGATGTAAAACATCATGCACGCCGTTTTGGTAATTCAAAATACGGACTAAACCGAACTTTTAAGGTAATGTCGGATCTGATTTTGATGGTATTTTTCAGAAAATATATTCAAAAACCCATGCATCTTTTTGGCACAATGGGGTTTATTTCTCTGGGTTTGGGAATAATCATTAACGTGTATTTACTTGCTTTAAAAATATTAGGTCATGATATTTGGGGTAAACCCTTGTTAATTTTAGGACTTATATTTTTACTGGGAGGCATTCAATTGATCACATTCGGAATTTTGGCCGAAATAAATGTGAGAACCTATTTTGAAGGAACTAACAGAAAAACTTACCAGGTTAGACGTATTTTTAATGGACAAACAGAAACTCTGGAGCGCAACTAAGCTCTTTCTAAAAATTGCAATAAGCGGATTATCTCTATACCTGGTATTTAAAAAAGTTGAAATCAGCGATTTAAAGGAAGCCTTTTACAATGCAAATCCGATATTTTTATTTATTGCCTTTATTTGTTTTGCAGTTTCCCAGCTTATTTCTTCATCCCGATTAAATAATTTCTTTAAAGGAATAGGCCTGCATATTTCAGAGATCTACAATTTTAAAATTTACCTTTTAGGCATGTTTTACAATCTTTTTCTGCCCGGCGGAATTGGTGGAGATGGTTACAAAATTTATTTACTTCGCAAGAAAATGGATATTAAAGGGCGTAAGCTTTTTCAGGCTATTTTTTTCGATCGTCTTTCCGGACTTTGGGCCTTAGGGCTTATTGTTTCCAGTCTTGTAATTTTTATCCCTAAACTCGGAATTCCCAATTATATCCCAATAATTGTAGTCGCAATTGGAACCGTAATCTATTATTTTGTGATGCGTAAATTCTTCAGAGATTACAGTCATCACTTTGTGATTACACATATAAAAGCAATTTTGGTACAGTCTATGCAGGTAATTGCAGTTATATTTTTGCTTTACGCATTAAATTTTGATGGCAAGTTTTCTCCTTACCTGTTCATGTTTTTGGTTTCATCATTAGTTGCCATTTTTCCGTTTACAGTTGGCGGACTTGGAGCACGTGAAATTGTTTTTGTTTATGGGGCAGAAATGTTTGGCATCGATCAGCACATCGCGGTTCTTATCAGCCTGATGTTCTATTGTATATCTGCTTTACTCTCCTTTTCGGGAATATATTTCGTGTTCAAGCCGCAAAGGCTGGAAGAAAAAAAGACAGAAACAATCTGATTTATTTTTAAATAATCTGTATCATTGGCTTTATCAGGGATGATAATTTAGCGGTCAATTTAAAGCTCTGCATTTCAGAATTTAAAATTTCATAAGACTAAAATTCGTTCTAACTTTATAAATAGATATTAAAACAATATGAACGACTTTAACGATTTTAACAATCCGCAAGTTGCCAGATTGCCCAAGCACCTGAAACAGTTTATCGTAGAGCAACACTACGAACATTATACGACGGTAGATCATGCTGTGTGGCGCTATGTTATGCGTCAGAATTACAGTTATCTAAAAGATGTAGCATACTATCCTTACATCCCAGGATTACAGGCCGCAGGTTTAACCATTGAAAAAATTCCTGATTTACAGGATATGAATAATGCTCTGAGCAAAATTGGCTGGGGCGCAGTAACTGTAGATGGTTTTATCCCACCTGCAGCTTTTATGGAATACCAGGCATACAAAGTTTTGGTAATTGCTGCAGATATACGGCAGTTAAAACATATAGAATATACTCCCGCACCTGATATTATTCATGAATCTGCAGGCCACGCTCCCATTATTGCCGATACAGATTACCATCAATACCTAAGTTATTTTGGTTCAATTGGCGCAAAAGCCATGTTTTCTTTCAAAGATTTTGAGTTGTATGAAGCTATTCGGGAGCTTTCTATTCTCAAAGAAATGCCCGATGCCGATCCTGCCGAAATCCGTAAAGCAGAAAAGAAAGTAGATTTTTGCCAGAGCAATTTAGGCGAACCTTCAGAAATGGCTTTATTGAGCCGTTTGCATTGGTGGACTGTTGAATATGGCCTTATCGGGACTTTAGAAAGCCCTAAAATTTATGGAGCCGGTTTACTTTCATCTATCGGAGAAAGTTCCAGCTGCATGATGGATGAGGTCAAAAAGATCTGGTACACTATTGATGCGGTTAATTATTCATTTGATATTACTAAAACTCAGCCTCAGTTATTTGTTACTCCTAATTTTCAAAACTTAATAAATGTTTTAGAAGAATTTGCAGATACAATGGCTTTCCGTCGCGGCGGATTAGAAGGTATGTTAAAAGCTGTAGAATGTAAAAATATAAGCACGGCAGTTTACAGTTCTGGCTTGCAGGTTACAGGTATTTTTACAGATCTCGGAATTAGTACAAATAACGAATTGACATTTCTTAAAACTACCGGACCAAGTGCTCTTGCAGTAGATAATAAACAACTGGAAGGCCACTCAAAAAAATATCATAAAGATGGATTTTCATCCCCGGCAGGGAAACTGAAAGGGTTTGAAATGGCTTTAGAAGATTTTGATAATGATAATTTAATTAAAGCAAACCTAGTAAAAGATCAGGATACTGAATTAAATTTTGCGAGCGGTATTACTGTTAAAGGAAAAGTTCAGGAAATAAAGCATTCCGGCCACAAAATTATTCTGATCAGTTTTACCGATTGTACAGTTACCGGACAGGACGGAACTATTTATTTTGATCCTTCATGGGGAGTTTATGATATGGCCGTAGGCGAGAAAGTTGTTTCCGTTTTCTGTGGAGCTGCAGATAAAGATGCCTTTGAAGAAATTGCGTTGATTTCTCAAACAACAACTTATCACCATGAATATTCTGACCAAACATTAGAATATCACCATCTTTTTAAAACTGTTCGTGAATGCCGGGAAAATCATTCCGGTTATGAAAGTCTGGAAGAAGTTTGGAACACCGTAAAAACTAAATTCAGAGATGACTGGTTGTGTTCTATGGAGATTCTGGAAGTTTTAGAACAAGAAGAAATATTACCGGAAGTTTGCAAAGAAATTCACATTCATCTGGAAATGAAAGCTGCCGGAGAACCAGAGTACGCTAAACTTATAAGCGATGGCTTTTATCTGATAAAAAATCCGGTAAGCCAGCTAACTGTATAAAATGAATATAATTATAACAGGTGCCAGCAGCGGAGTCGGTTTTGAAGCAGTGCTGGATCTTATTCTGAATAGTAATCATAAAGTTATTGCTCTGGCACGCTCAGAAGATAAGCTGCAAAGACTTTATGATATTGCAACCAGCCTAAATCCCGACTGTACTTTATACCCTATCACGTTTGACATTGTACATAGTGATTTCAATGAAATTATTCCCTTTATCGAGGAAAAACTGGGCAATGTGGATGTGTTAATAAATAACGCCGGTTCCCTTATTAATAAAACATTCGAAACAAGTTCAGCTTTAGATTTTGCAGAAATGCTTCAAAGCAATTTTCTGGGGCATGTTAAAATGATTCAGCAAATAGTGCCGTACATGAAAGCCGGTTCTCATATTCTGAATATCGGAAGTATGGGTGGTTTTCAGGGATCCGTTAAATTTCCCGGACTTGCCGCATACTCCGCTAGTAAAGCAGCTTTACATAACTTAACAGAATGTCTGGCTTATGAATATGAGGAAAAGCAAATCAAAGTGAACTGCCTTGCGTTGGGTTCTGCCCAAACAGAAATGCTTGAAAAGGCTTTCCCGGATTACGAATCGCCGGTTATGGCTTTTGAAATGGGAAAATATATAGCTGATTTTGCCTTAACGGGACAAAAATTTTTTAACGGCAAAATACTTCCTGTGGCAGTAACAACACCATGATGAATTTTAAAAATTTAAATTTTGTTGTTTTAATTATTTTTCTCTTTGCCGCCTGTCAAAGTGATAAAAAAGACCGCGGGACTAATACTAATCAGAATGACACAGTAGATTCTACACTTATAAATTCTCAGAAAAGATTAGATATTCCCTTTCAGGTTGTTCTTAATGACAGCACCAGGTTAATGGAAATTAAAAAAAATCCTGCATCCAATGCAGAAAATCTGAATGAATATGATCTGATAGAAGCTCTTAATTTAAAATATCCAGAAATAAAACTTGAATTAATAAATATCAAGGGAAATACTATAGCTGTTAAAATTGAAGATGCAACTTACCTAACGCAAAGTATGGGATCTGAAGGAGCCAAAGCATATCTGGCAGAAGCAACGTTTGCATTAACAGAGGTTAAAAACATTACTGCGGTCGATTTTCATTTTACGGAAGGGGACCATGCAAGTCCGGGTGTTATGACCCGGGCAGATTTTAAAGATTTTAATTAAATAAGCAGCGCAAATAAAAACTTGCGCTGCTTTTACTTTATGCTTTATCTCCAATCAGAATCATTTCATTAACTACTATTTCCGTAACATATTTTTTCTGACCGTCTTTTGAGGTGTAACTGTGCGAGCTGAGTTTCCCTTCGATTGATATTTCTTTACCTTTTTGCACATATTTTTCAGCTATGTCTGCCTGCTTGCCCCAAAATACAAGCGTATGCCATTGTGTTTGTTCTACTTTTTCCCCACTTGCATTTTTATAATTTTCATGTGTTGCAAAATTTAAACGGGCTACTTTTTTATTTTCTGCAATCATTTTGATTTCGGGATCGTTTCCTGCAAATCCCATCAGGCGGACACTGTTTCTTAAAGTATTCATCGGCTTAAAAATTAATGGTTAATAAATTGTTTGAATTGATAGAACAAAGGAAAGGTTAAAGAGAAATATTAGCCGGAGCTTATCCATTTATATCCGTATATAATCGGTTATAATCGTTTAATACCTTAGCTTTATGAAGCAAAAATTATTCTGAATTGAAATTTATGATCGAAAGAACTTGCCTGGACTGCAATAATCCCATAAAAGGACGAGCTGATAAAAAGTTTTGCGATGATCAATGCCGAAGCAATTATAATAATCGCCAAAAAATAAATACGGATCTCTACCTGAAACATGTCAATCAAATCCTTAAAAAAAACAGGAATCTGTTAATTCGGTTTAACCCTGAAGGGAAAACAAGAATTAAAAAAGCAAAACTTGCGGATTCAGGTTTTAATTTCAATTTTATCACCCATATTTATGAAACCCAAAAAGGGCAGGTTTATAAATTTTGTTATGAATATGGCTATCTTGAATTAGATGCTCTTGAACTTTTATTGGTAAAAAGAGAGGAAGGCACTTAATTATCATTTTGATCATCTTAAACTTCAATAATTTTGGTAATAGTTATTCAATGTAAAGATGGAGTAGGTTTAGTTGCCGCCATTAGCTCAGTTTTAGCAAAAAACGTCTGTAATATAATTTCCATGCGGGAGCATGTAGATCAGGAGGTTAATAAATTTTTCGCTCGTATTGTAGTCAATCAAGTTGAATTTCCTGAATTAATGGAACAAGCAATTTTAGAGATTCTACCTCCCGAAGCATTTGTAAGAGTGAATCCGCAGCCAGAAAAAAATATTGTTGTATTGGTTACTAAAGAATATCATTGTTTAAGTGATATTTTAACCAGAAATCACTTCAGTACTTTAGGTGCAAATGTGAAAGCTGTTATTGGCAATCATTCAGATTTGAAAATAATTACGGAGAAATTTGATATTCCATTTCATTTAATAGCACATCAGGATAAATCAAAAGAAGAGTTCGAAAATGAATTGATACATGCAATTGATCAATATTCAGCAGACTATCTGATTCTTGCCAAGTTTATGAGAATACTTTCTTCGGAGTTTACAAAACATTATAATCAAAAAATAATCAACATTCATCATTCATTTTTACCGGCATTTATTGGTTCTAATCCGTACAGACAAGCCTTTAAACGTGGGGTAAAAATTATTGGCGCCACAGCTCATTTTGTAACCAATGATTTAGATGAAGGTCCAATTATTACACAGCAAATAATTCCCGTAAATCATTCTTTATCCATTTCAGATTTAATAAGGGCGGGAAAAGAAAATGAAACCGCTGCACTGGCTAAAGCAATGCAGCTGGTTTTTGAAGACCGCGTTTTTGTCTACAACAATAAAACTGTTGTTTTCGATTAATTGGTTTTTAATTTCTGGCTAAAAGTGGCGGTAATGGCTGAGGAACCACAAATTAAGCTAAAATCTTAGGTTGCTCTTAAATAGATAACAAGCGAACGACTTAAAATAAATTCTTATCCACAAAAAAAGGAAGAGTTCTTAAGTTAAACTCTTCCTTTCTATAATGTATTTGAAATTATATAATCTTCAAAATTTGCAAATGTATGTCCGCTTTTAGAAGCGGATTCTAATAATTTTTATTCACTCACAATTTTAATGAGAGTTCCGGGAGCAACTTTCTCTGTCAACTTCATCCCGTTAAGAATCGCCAATTCATTCAGTCTTTTATCAGGGGTATTATTTGCTTTTAAAACCTGTTGCAAAGTTTGCGTAGTGCTAACAGTTTTCAATCTGATACGTTCCGGTTTTTTGTTCAATTTGCTTGCATCAGTTAAAACTTTGAAATTTTGCATTGAAGAAGTGAATATTGGTGCATAGCTGTTAAACGAGTTTGAACCAGTTACACCAATCATCAGATAATTTAAATCTCCGTAATGAATAATGTAAGAAAGTGTACGTACTACTTCCTGTGATTGCTGCTGCTGTTGCTGATTTGGATCTGCTTTTAAGTCTGCAACCATCGCGATAGCATTTAAGCCATTAACAGTTGTTTGCTTAGATTCTAAAGCCTGCAAATTATATTGTTGCAACACAGCATTTGCAGATTCCTCTAAAGTTTTACCGGGAGCTAAGGTCAGCATCATCATAGCTTTTCCATCTTTGGGAGCCATTTGAAAACGTTGCGGAGTATTTTGATATGACCAGTTTGTTGGTATTGGAAACTGGAATTTTAAAACCGGGTGATAAAAAATGTTGTTTTCTACAAAGCCTTGTTTTGGATCTTCGCCGTAAATTATTCCGTCTATTTTTTTGAGGTATGAATTGCGGTTAATTTGCGCATTGGTTAGATTTAATTTCTTTTTCCATTCAGTGGCAGCTTTGCTAACAGCTACATATCGATCACCTGGGTTCGGGTGAGTTGAAAGAAAATCGGGTAAACCTGCGTTTCCACTTTCTGCTGATTGTCTTTCTAAAGTAGTAAAGAATTCTGCCATTTGTTGCGCATCAAAACCAATTTTAGAAGAGTATTCCACACCTAACTGATCGGCTTCACGCTCAGCATCACGGCCAAATTTTAAAAATAATAAACCCAAACCCTGTGATGCCTGATCTGCAAACTGAGCCAAATTTGGCGAAAGAACCATTGCACCAATTAAACCAATCTGTCCGAGAATGGCATTTCGTTGTTGTACCACAGAATGTCTGGCAGTTATGTGCCCAATCTCATGACCCAAAACTCCTGCAAATTCGGCTTCATTATTAAAATTGGCCATAATTCCACGGGTAAAATATACATATCCTCCGGGGATAGCGAAGGCATTCAAAATATCCGAATCGACAATTCTGAAGTTATATTCAAGATTTGGACGGTGTGAAACAGCCGCCATTTTTTTGCCTTCTGTATTTATAAATTTTTGTAATTCTGCATTTTCATACAAACCATACTGAGCTATAATTTGAGGATCCGCATCTTTTCCCATTGCTATTTCCTGGGCTTCGGACATTAAAACAACTTGCTTTTTGCCGGTAACCGGATTTACCGCACAACTGTTTAAAAATAGTGCTCCCGCAGCAAAGAAGCTGAAGAATGAAATCTTTTTCATATTATGGTTGATTAAACTAAGTTTGATTTATTAAGATTGATTTTTTCTTTTTATACCAGGCAAGTTTTAACCAGCCGTCTTTAATATTTACAAAGATGATACCAAAGGATTTTGGAGTAAAGGAGTGCTATATAAGCCACTTTTGATATAAAGTAAACTCTCAAAAAGAGTACGATTGTAACTTAATCAACACAGTTAAAATTTATTATTTAACTTTTTATGATAAAAACTTCAAAAAGATTAATTTTTGAAAAATTCAGCGAAAGCGATTTTGATAATTATTATAAATTATGTGGAAACTTTGAGGTAATGAAATTTATTACCGGTAAAGCTTTAACATTAGAAGAAACCAGGGACCGTTTCAATAAAATGAATGAAATCAATAAGCAGGATAACAGACTTGGATTTTTTTTAGTTCGGAGTATAGAAAATAATCAATTTGTTGGTTTAGCTAAATTGATAATTCTAAGTCCCGGTCAATTAGAATTAGGTTATTCTCTCCTGCCGGATTTTTGGGGCCAAAATTTTGCTTCTGAAATTGCAGATCATCTGATCAATTTCTCTTTTACCTTACCGGAAATTAAATCTTTAATCGGAATTATAGATCCCGACAACCACATTTCCAGAAAACTATTAAATAAAAGAGGATTTAAATCATTCGAAACGAAAATTGAACATCGCCGACAGGCCGAATATTTACGGTTAGAAATAGTTAAAACAGAGTAGTAAAATTAATAGAAACAAAAAAACCTGCTACATTTTTACATGCAGCAGGTTTAACTAATGTTAACCGTTAAAATCATTGTATCGGCATAAAAATAAACATGGTCTTCAACGCACTAATCCTTCTCAAACCATCTCGCTCCTCGAAACTAAGCGAATTTTGTAGTTACACCTTTTATAACGCAAAGACTATCATTGGGGTTACGCTTAATTTAAAAAGAAGAGTTAAGGAGATTGAAAAGGATTTGGTTAAACTCGAAAAATTCACCGTAGTTTTCGTGCCGTTTACCGAGAACTTATTGCATATTGCCTAATACATGTTGGTACCTTTAATTTATAGCGTTAGTTTAGAATAAATTTATTGAGATGATGCACAACTTTAGAAACAATAATAAGAAATCGGGGTCAATGATTGCCGGATTGATACTTTTAGGAATAGGATGCTTGTTTCTGCTTCGCAATCTGGACTTAATGTTTTTTCCGCACTGGTTATTTAGTTTTCCTGTAATATTAATAGCAATTGGAGCAATTTTGGGAAGCAGAAAAGGATTCAATCGTCCTGCTCCACATATCCTGATGTTTATAGGTTCCATTTTATTGTTCAATGATATATTTGATAATTCCCGCTTAACCTGGCCTTTAGCAATTATTGGAATAGGTCTTTGGATTATTTTTAAACCTTCTCTTTATTCCAAAGAAAAAAGAACTGAAGGTTGGGACAAAAGAGTGGATCCTGCTGAGCCTTTAAGTACTGATAACGACAGTTATTTCAGTAATAATACACAAGAAACTTCTCAGGACTGGCTTGACTCGATGAGTATTTTTGGCGGCGTCAAAAAAAATATAGTTTCTCAGAATTTTAAAGGTGGTGATGTGGTCAACATTTTTGGAGGTTCAGAACTAAATCTTACTCAAGCTGACTTTAAAGGCGTAATAAAACTCGAGGTAACACAAGTATTCGGAGGAACAAAGATCATTGTGCCGGCAAACTGGACCATTCATTCAGAAATGACAGCCATTTTTGGAGGTATTGAAGATAAGCGCCCTAAACTGGGAGCATTTAACAACGATAAAATTTTAATAATAAACGGAACCTCACTTTTTGGAGGAATTGATATCAGAAGTTTCTGATAATTGAAAGTCAAATTTTTTTTTCTAATCATTAGATGTTCGAATTGGATGGTGAATTAATTATCATCCTCAAATAAAAACAGTTTTGACACATATCAACTTCAGCAAGTTAATAAGCCTTTTATCCGTTTACGTTCTGGCCTGTATTCTTTTTCAGTTCATCATTCTGATATGGTTTGGTTTTTCTGTAAAAATTGCATCGATGGATAGCATAATAAGCATCACCTTGCTTTTTGCAGCCAGTTTAATGATCAGCAACACCCTAAAATATTATCGCCCCGAAGAAAATAAGTATAGCAATATTTTAATCTGGTGTTTCCTTGTTTCTGCTGTATGGTTATTGGTAACACATTATGTATTAAATTTTCTTATCAGGGATGATGCTTCCTATGCAGAGTTTTTGTATAAATCTTTACCTGTCAGGTTTTCTATTGGTTTTTTGTTGATTTGTGTAATGGCTCTGATCAGTGTATTGCTCTACACGCAAATGGACCAGAAAGAAATGGAGGCCAGAAAAGCAGAATCAGAAAAGCTGGCCCGCGATGCAGAATTATACAATTTACGCCAGCAACTACAACCCCACTTCCTGTTTAACAGTTTAAATTCTATTACAGCATTAATTGGCAGCCGGCCAGATGAAGCAAGAAAAATGATCCATCAGCTTTCTGACTTTTTACGCGGAACACTTAAAAAAGAAGATCAGCAACCGGTTTCTTTGCATGAAGAACTGGAACATTTGCAACTTTATCTGGATATAGAAATGGTTCGCTTTGGCCATCGGTTATCCACTGAAATAAATGCGGATGAACAATGCAATCAAATGAAAATACCGCCTATGTTATTGCAACCCATAGTTGAGAACGCTATTAAGTTTGGATTATATGATACAACCGGAACTGTAACTATAAAAATAATAGCAAAATGTGTTAAAAATGAATTACACGTTCAGGTAGAAAACCCTTATGATCCGCAAACCACCAGGCCAAATAAAGGAACCGGTTTTGGACTTAGCGGAGTAAAAAGAAGACTTCATTTGTTATTTGGAAGCACAGATTTATTGGAAACAATTTCTGATAGCCATATATTTACTACTATAGTCAAAATTCCACAATAGAAATTAAGCATGCGAGTAATTATTATAGACGACGAGCCTTTAGCCAGAATGGTTGTTACAGATTATTTAAGTTCATATCCGCAAATTGAAATTCTGCAGGAATGCAGCGATGGTTTTGAAGGTGTTAAAGCTATATCTGAGCATAAACCCGATTTAATTTTTCTGGATATTCAAATGCCAAAAATCAATGGTTTTGAAATGCTTGAATTACTTGACGAACCTCCTGCTGTGATATTTACAACCGCTTTTGATGAATATGCTATCCGGGCTTTTGAAGAACATGCGGTAGATTATCTTTTAAAACCTTTCAGCAAACAGAGATTTGATAAAGCAATAACTAAATGGCTGGATCAATATCAGGCTACCGAGTCGAGGCAAAACACTAAACATCTATTAGACAATTTACCTTCCTCATCCCCAAAAAATGAAAGAGTAGTTGTTAAAACAGGAACCAAGATCAAGATCATCCCAATAAATGATATTTTATACCTGGAAGCTGATGATGATTATGTAAAAATCCATACCCACGAAGGTTCATTTCTCAAAAATAAAACGATGGCTTATTTTGAGCAGATGCTGGACCCAAATCAATTTACCCGGGTACACCGCTCACATATAATCCGCATTCAGGAAATTACCCGTATTGACCCTTACGAAAAGGAAAATCACATTGCTATTTTAAAATCAGGAATGAAAGTGCCCGTAAGTAAAACCGGTTATGCAAAATTGAAGCAAAGTTTAGGTTTATAATTTTAAAGAAACATATTTTTTCTGAGTAACAATTTGTATACTTACGGCGTAAGAAGTGTAAACTTATTTTTTAGCATTCCATTTATATTGGGGGAGAATTTTTAATTGGAATCAGGAAATTTATTGGCACAAGTAAGTCCTTGTGATATATCATTATTATTTAATCTTTCGCCTCATCTGGTTTGCCAAGTAGAAGCAAACGGAGCAATAACAAAAGTTAATAAGAAAACAACGGAAATTACCGGTTTCAACGAGTCGGACCTCCCACTTAGTTCACTTACTTATTTGCTGTTACCGGAAGATTTTCATTCTGTTTTAAATTTAATTACCGCTGCCAATCCAAATCTTGAATTTACATTTGAAACCAGTTTTCTTTGCAGCGATAATACCTATATCGAAGTAAATTGCAAGGCAATTAAAAACCTCAACCATCAAACTTTCATTATTTCTCAGCTAGCGTATTCTAAAATACCTCAGGAGCAATTGCTGAAAAACGAAACCAAACTTTTAGACTTTTCACTGGATTTTATTTGCGCAATAAATGCGAACAATTATTTTATTGAAGCAAATAAGACGGCCAAAAAGCTACTCGGTTATAACAGCTCTGAATTAATCGGTAAAAAATTTACAGACTTTATCCACCCGGACGATTTAGACGAGGCCCTGCAAAATGGGCTGAGCATGCAATCCGGAGATACAATAAATAATTTCGAGAACAGATATATCCATAAAAACGGATCAGTGGTTCCAATCTTATGGACAGCCAATTGGGTTGAAACGGATAAAGTATTTTATTGCGTGGGCCGCGAAGCCACTGAAAGAAAGGAACAAGAACGTGCTGCAGAATTAAATGAACAACGTTTTAGAGCGCTTGTACAAAGCAGCTCTGACTTGGTTGCAATACTAACCAAAGACGCCATTTACAGTTATGTAAGTCCTACAGTATCGCATATTTTGGGTTACGACGCTTCATTCTATATTGGAAAGAATAAATTCTCTTTTATTCATCCGGAAGACAAAAATTATTTGCTGGATGTATTTGAAAAAATCGAACAGAATTATAAGCTTGAGTTAAAACCTTACCGTTTTTGTGATTCGAACGGAAAATGGCACTGGCTGGAAACCGTAATGACCAATTTACTAGATGATCCGGCAGTAAACGGCATTGTTATCAACTCAAAAGATATTACCAACAGGAAGCAAATTGAAGATGAAAGAACACATTTAAGTTTACGTTTAAACCACCTGATAGAAAATAACAATGACGCATTATTTACATTAAATGAGGAATGGATAATCACCTCTTTCAATACGGTTTTCCAAAATTTCACGCATTTACCATACGAAGAACTGCTTTATTCCAATCTATGGGATGTATTTCCAAATGGCAAAAACTTAAAATTCTATCCGGAATTTAAAAAATGTTTTGAGCAACGCATTCCGGTACAGTTTGAAGAGTTCTCAGCCAGAACAAATGTTTGGTTTGATGTAACAGCGTATCCTTATGAAAATACAATAACTGTATTTCTAAAAGATATCAGTAATTTAAAAAATCAACAGTTAACCCTCGCACTAGAAAAGAAAGTGCTGGAAATGAACATTTCTTCTAATTTCACTTTAAAAGAAACAATAGACTATTTATTAAAAGGCGTAGAAGCAATTTATCCCGGCATGAGTTGCTCGGTTTTAAAGTTAAATTCAATCGGAAAAAATGTTCAGCATCTTTCTGCGCCATCCTTACCGGATTCATATATTGAAGCTATTAATGGATTAGAAATCGGTCCGTATGCAGGCTCTTGCGGATCAGCAGCTTATCACAAAAAGCAAATTATAGTTAGTGATATAGAGAATAGCGAATACTGGAAGTCTTATAAAGAAATTGTTCTTCCTTTTGGATATAAATCCTGCTGGTCTTTTCCTGTAATTAATTCAAAAGGAAAAGTTTCTGCTACGTTTGCCGTTTACTACAAAGAAGTTAAAGAACCGTCTGATTTCTTACTTGAATCCCTGGAAAGAGTAGGCACTATTCTGCAACTTTTGATTGAAAGTGCCAGAAGTAAAAAAGATATTGAAGTTAGTAATGAACGTTATAGA
Source organism: Sphingobacteriales bacterium (assembly GCA_038204935.1). Taxonomy (GTDB): domain Bacteria; phylum Bacteroidota; class Bacteroidia; order Sphingobacteriales; family Sphingobacteriaceae; genus Daejeonella. Next base: position 18,151 of record JBBRCI010000022.1, read on the forward strand.
TACACTATTGCGGCTACTAATGACACTATTTGGGATTGGGATGTTTTATCAAATCAGCTTTATCGGGGTGAAGGATTTGAACGCTTTTACAATCAGAAAAGTGGATTTGAATCTGATAAATCTAAAAAATGGGAAGCTAATATTCACCCGGAAGATTGTGAAAGGATAGTAAATAGTCTTGATGGAATTATCAAAGATCCGGAGCGTATAAAATGGAGAGAAGAATATCGCTACAAAAAAACGGATGGCACTTATGCTATAGTTGTTGATAAGGGCTACGTCATTCGCAATTCAAATAAAATGGCGGTTCGTATGGTAGGCGCCATGCAGGATGTTACCGAACGCAAAAAAAATACGGAAGAACTGCGCAAATCTGAAGAGAATTATAAAATGCTCTTTTCACATAATCCAAGTCCAATGTGGACTATTGATATTGAAAAGGGAAATTTTTCTATGGTAAACGATGCCGCACTAAAACTTTTTGGTTACAGCCGGGAAGAATTTTTAACGCTTGGCCCAAAACAAATTCATGCTCAGGTTGAACATAACAGATTAAAAAAGACTTTAAAAAGTCCTTCTTTTCATAAAAAAAGCACATTAACGGGCGAGTGGAAATATCTTAAAAAAGATAATTCGGTAATGATTGCTGAAGTTATTTCAAACTTTTTTGAAATTAACGGAGGTAAATACAGACTGGTATCCATAAAAGATATAACCGAGCAGCGCAACGCACAACTTGAAATTGTTGACCAGAATAAACGATTAAGAGAGATTGCCCAAATCAGTTCTCACGAATTCCGGAAACCGGTTGCCAGTATTTTAGGGTTGGTTAAGTTATTTGATAAAGAGAATCCAAACTCTAAGTTTAATAAAGAGATAATTGAATATCTGGATATCACGGCAACAGAACTGGATGTTGTTATTCACACCATCGTTAAAAAGACTTGGAAAGAAGAAAATTAATTTCCAATTTCTACGTAAGGCTATTTTAACTCAACAGAATTTTCCAGGCTGTTTCAACATCTCCTTTTTCAAGATATTTTTTGGCCTGCTTATGAATTTTATTTTGACGGCCTATTTCATCCCGCGAAAGCGAATTAAAAAAAGAACTGAACGCCGGGTTTTCTTTCAATGCATCAATTTCATTCTGCCCGGGCAAATGCTCTACATTTCCCAACTGACCTAAATTGTTGCCTGTTAAAATTTCCGAATATTTAATTTTGTCAGATATAGAATCCACTCCTATTCCTTTGGTGCGAACCGGCTTAGCAACCTTAAACAAATTTTCTTTAGTAACACGGCAATACCAATCGCCACCTAAACGTGCAACCAAATCAATTTTTTCCTGATCAATTTTGCCATTCTCATCCAGAATTTCTTCGCGAATGTGCATGATCTTTATTTCTGCAAGAATCAGGTTTCCGGCACCTGCATTTTCACCCAGAGAAATTACATCCTTCACCACACACTCAAACTGAACGGGAGCTTCGGCCACACGCGGTGGTTTTACAAGTTCAGATTCAATCTGAGTAAAACCTGCTTTAACAAACTCATTTACACCTTTTTCATATTCAACGCTTGCCAGCGAAGTTTGCTGAACCATACTGTAATTCACAATATTAATCACACATTCAGGCACTTCCAAAACATTCTCCAAGGTATGTTTAGTGGTATTATCTCTAACTCGCCTTGAGGGAGAAAAAACACACATCGGCGGGTTTGTACTGAACATATTAAAAAAACTGAAAGGGCTCAAATTAACATTTCCGGCTTTATCAATTGTAGATGCAAAACAGATAGGCCGAGGCGCTATGGCGTATTGTAAATAATTTTGAAGTTCTGCCGTACTCAGATCAGAAATTTTAATACTTAGCATGTATGTTGAGAGATTTGTAAAAATTAAAAGGAAATACCGGTTGATTATTGAACCGATATTTCCTTTCGGGGATATTATTTTTTCTTTAAAGCCATGATCGAGAAATCAGAATCAGCTTTGCGAATAGTATTGCTTAATCTGCCCAGACCCGTAATTTCCATTTCAACTACGTCGCCGGGTTGCAGCCATTGTGGTTTAAAATTCGGATCGTTAAATAAACCTGTACCGTTTAATTCCAGAAAACATCCGGTTCCAACCGTACCAGAACCAATAACATCGCCCGGCAACATATCAACTCCATAAGAGCAACGTTCTATAATTTCGGCAAATGTCCAATCCATATCTCCTAATGAACCAGAAGATACTTCAACTCCGTTTACCCAGCATTTCATTTTAAGATCGTATCTATCGCCTTCGTGTCCGTCTTTTGCGGGCACTTTATGAGCTTGCAATTCATCCGGAGTAACCAACCACGGACCAATTACAGTTGAAAAATCTTTTCCCTTTGCTGGACCAAGATTCAATACCATTTCTTCCATTTGCAAACCACGAGCACTCATATCATTCATGATCATGTAACCTGCAATGTATTGATCGGCATCAGCTGCTTTAATATTGCGGCCTTTTTTACCAATAACAATGGCGCCTTCCAGCTCAAAATCTAACTTCACAAAATGATCAGGCATGCATTCAATATCGCCGGGACCCTGAATAGCATTATGGTTTGTAAAATAAAAAATCGGATACTGATCAAATTCCGGGACCATATCAACTTTTCTGTTACGGCGTGCTGCCGCAACATGCTGTCGGAAAGCATATCCATCTCTACATGATGTTGGATGGGGAACCGGTGCAATAATTTCAAAAAATACTTCTTCTTTGGCTTCCAGTTTACCGGCACTAATTTCTTCGTTTACCTTTTTAGCCCTATCCATTAATTCTTCACCACCCTGCAAAAATTCATTCATGGAATCAGGAATTAATTTATCGCATGAATTAAGGTTGTAAATATGCCCGTTAACCGAGATGCCTAAATGTTCGCGGTCTTCTGTTTTATAAGAAACTAATTTCATATGGTTTATTTAAGTAAAAGGATATCTTCAAAACTAATAAAAAAAACAGAGCCACTGTAAACCGGCACTTCTGATTATCCAACTCATAACAATATTTACAGGTAAAAAGGTTTGATATTTTATTAAAAGATTTTTTTGTTTAAAAATCCTACCTTCGCTCAAGCATGAATCAATTAAATTACCATTTACAAAAAATCATTTCGGTAATTGCCCTGGCAGCGTTCAGGTATTCCCTGCTATCTAAAATTGTTTTCGCTCAATATTCTTTTCAGCCAAAGCAACACTAAACCAATTCAAAACACCTTTCATATTTAATCGTTAATTTTATAACGATATCACAATCCAATTAATTTAAACTTTATGCCTATTTATCATACATTAGGTACCATTCCTCATAAACGTCATACGGTATTCAGAAAACCTAACGGTGAATTATATGCGGAAGAACTGGTATCTACAGAAGGTTTCTCCAGTTTATATTCACTGGTTTACCATACACATCCTCCAACTATAGTAAAATCTTTAGGCGAGCCATATTCGGTGGAGCCAAAAATAGCCCGTGAAAAACATTTGCGCCATACCAGCCTGATCGGTTTTAACATTAAACCCGAAAAAGATTATCTGGAAAGTCGCAAACCTGTTTTAGTAAATTCAGATCTTCATATTTCTCTTGCCGCTCCGCAGGAATCTATGACTGATTATTTTTATAAGAATAGTCAGGCTGATGAAGTGATTTTTATTCATGAAGGAACCGGAACCTTGAAAACAGGTTTTGGCAAAATCAAATTTGAATATGGAGATTATCTGGTAATTCCGCGGGGAACCATTTACCAAATGGAATTTGATACCGAGCAAAACAGATTATTTATTACAGAAAGTTTCAGTCCTATTCGTACGCCAAAACGTTACCGTAACGAGTGGGGACAATTAATGGAACATTCGCCGTTTTGCGAACGCGATATAAAACGGCCCACAGATCTGGAAACCATTGATGAGATTGGCGATTTTAAAGTGCTGATTAAAAAACAGGGAATAATATATCCATACACTTACGGAACGCATCCTTTTGATTTTATCGGATGGGACGGATTTCATTATCCATGGGCTTTTTCAATTCATGATTTTGAACCGATTACAGGTCGTGTTCATCAGCCGCCTCCGGTTCACCAAACTTTTGAAGGACATAACTTTGTGATCTGTTCATTTGTACCGCGTAAATACGATTACCATCCGCAATCGATACCTGCACCTTACAATCATAGCAATGTAGATAGCGATGAGGTTTTATATTATGTAGATGGAGATTTTATGAGCCGTAAAAGCGTCGTAAAAGGTCAGATCACCTTGCATCCTGGTGGAATTCCGCATGGTCCGCATCCGGGTACGGTAGAAAAATCTATCGGTAAAGAAAAAACTGAAGAATTAGCGGTAATGATAGACCCGTTTAAACCCTTAATGTTAACAGATTACGCAATGCAAATTGAAGATGAAAGCTATCATACCAGTTGGCAGATAAATGTTGAATAAATTATCGTACCCGAATTTTATTCGGTACAAAGAATAAATAAAATGGAAACACAAACATCAGAAATGAATACAGAAACTACAGATTTTCTTCCCTTAAACGGAACTGATTATGTAGAATTATATGTTGGTAACGCCAAGCAGGCGGCACATTTTTACAAAACTGCATTCGGTTTTCAGAGTTTGGCTTACGCCGGACCAGAAACCGGAGTAAAAGACAGAGCATCGTATGTGTTGGTTCAGAATAAAATGCGTTTGGTATTAACTACGCCTTTAAGCCCTGACCATGAAATAACGAAACACCTGACCAAACATGGTGATGGTGTTAAAATAATTGCACTTTGGGTGGATGATGCCTATGATGCATTTGAGCAAACCACTAAACGTGGAGCTAAGGTATATAAAGAGCCGGAAACAATTACGGATGAACACGGGGAAATTCGCATGAGCGGAATCTATACTTATGGCGAGACGATTCACATGTTTATTGAGCGTAAAAATTACTCCGGACCATTTATGCCTGGTTACAAAAAATGGGAAAGCCATTATAATCCTGAGCCTGTTGGTTTATTGTATGTAGATCATTGTGTGGGTAATGTGGGATGGAACCAAATGAATACCTGGGTAAAATTTTACGAGGATGTAATGGGTTTCAGAAACATTCTGACCTTTGACGACAAGCAGATCTCTACCGAATATTCTGCATTGATGAGTAAAGTAATGAGTAACGGAAATGGTTATGTAAAATTTCCGATCAACGAACCAGCTGAAGGTAAAAGGAAATCGCAGGTAGAAGAATATCTTGATTTTTATGGTGATTCCGGAGTTCAGCATATTGCAATTGCAACACATGACATTGTTGATACGGTAACTAAATTACAAAATCGCGGTGTGGAATTTTTAAAAGTTCCAAATACGTATTATGACGATCTGGAAGCTAGAGTTGGAAAAATTGAGGAAGATGTTGAGCCTTTAAAAGAATTGGGAATTTTGGTAGATCGGGATGATGAAGGTTATTTATTACAAATTTTTACAAAACCGGTAGAAGATCGCCCAACCGTGTTTTTTGAGATCATTCAGCGTAAAGGCGCAAAATCTTTTGGTGCAGGTAATTTTAAAGCACTTTTTGAAGCTTTAGAACGCGAGCAGGATGCCAGAGGAAATCTCTAAAACAAAAAATTAAAATTTAAAAGCCGGAACTATAATTTTCGGCTTTTTTTGGTTTAAAAAACGAAGTAAAAATTTCATCAATTTTATAAATTAACAATGCCTCCAATAATCCAGACAAGGAGAATGACTTTAAGGCCATTAGAATTAAAAGATTCTGAAGCTATATTTCAGCTCCGCTCAAATCCGGAAGTAATGAAATATATGGATACGGAAACTTGCTTAAATTCTCAGGATGCAGAAATATTTATTAACCGGCAGATTGAATCAAACAATAATGAACAGGGCGCAAACTGGGGGATTTATCTTGACAATTCTGATAAAGCTATCGGCTATGCCGGATTCTGGAGAATTAATAAAGCTCATTTCAGGGGCGAAATTGGCTATGCTCTGGATCCGGAATACTGGAGAAACGGTTTGATGAAGGAAGTCTTAGAATGCGTTGCCCGATTTGGGTTTCAAAATTTAGGTTTACATAGCATTGAGGCAAATATCAATCCTGATAACAAAGCCTCAGCAAAACTACTGCTTAAATTAGGTTTTAAACTGGAAGCAAAGTTTAAAGAAAATTTCTATTTCAATGGCTCTTTTCTCGACAGCGAAATCTATTCTTTACTTAAAAGTAATTTCAAAAGTGAATCTTTAAACTGCAACTAATTTTTTACGGAAAAACGCAGGTAGTTTTTGAAATTCATATATTTAAGAATGAAAAAGTCCCTTTTAAGGTTTGGCTATTTTTTACTGTTTTTATTTCTTGTTTTTAATATCTTGATGATGATTCAGGCCTATAAAACAAGCAGATTTAAGGAGTTGCCAGCAAGCGGATTCCCTCCCAAACAAAGTTTGCCTTCTTTTATTTTTACGGGATTAGATCTTTACAAAAAGAAAATAGACACTTTACCATCGGTACCATACCAAACTGTTTATTTAAAAAATAATGTAGGTCAGAAATTAGAAGGCTGGTATATTCCGGCAACAGAGAATAAGGGAACTGTTTTGTTATTTCACGGACATGGTTCCAGCAAGTCTAAAATTCTTCCGGAAACAGAATATTTTCATCAGCTTGGTTATAATACATTTAGCATCGACTTTAGGGCGCATGGAAACAGCGAGGGAGAAATATGCACCATAGGTTATGATGAAACCGAAGATATTAAAGTTGCTTACGAGTATATATCCCGAAAAGGAGAAAAAAAGCCGATTCTGTGGGGAATTTCTATGGGAGCTGCCAGTTTGCTTAAAGCAATTCCGGAATACAAATTACATCCCTATAAGTTAATTATTGAATGTCCTTTCGGAAGCATGGAAGCTGCCGTATCCGGATTTTTGAGAAAAATGGATATGCCCACCCCGGTGGTATCTGATGAACTATTATTCTGGGGTTCTACTTTTAACGGAATGTGGGGTTATGATTATAAGCCCACCGAATATGCCCTCGATATACATATTCCGGTACTTTTAAACTGGGGCGAAAAAGATAAGCGGGTTTTAAGGGCCGAAACAGACTCGATCTACAAAAATTTGGGAACTTCAAATAAGCATTTGGTGGTCTATAAAAAATCAGGTCATGAGTCTTACTGCCGAAATGAGCCTGAAAAATGGAAAGCCAGCATAGCCGGCTTTCTAGCGAATTAAAAATATCATGCTGGGAGAAGTTACCTGTCATTTCGGTATTTTTACTTCAATGAACCTCTCTCAGCATGAGTGCTTTATTTACATTTGGTGAACACCTTCAGCAAATTCTTCAACAATTTTCGCGTTAAATGCAGGCAAATCTTTTGGCGACCTGCTGGTAGTTAAACCATTGTCAGTTACCACTTCTTCATCTACCCAATTAGCTCCTGCATTAATCAAATCTGTTTTCACTGATGGATAAGACGTCATTTTTCTGCCCTTTACTACCTCGGCTTCAATTAATGTTTGCGGACCATGACATATTGCTGCAACAGGTTTTCCCGCTTCGAAAAAATCCTTTACAAATTTAACTGCTTTCGGATTCCCTCTCAGCTGATCGGGATTTAAAACGCCTCCCGGTAATAATAAGGCATCATAATCTTCCGTTTTGGCATCGTCCAGATTTTTATCAACTTTGCATTCTATAGACCATTCATGGTCTTTCATTGCTCTTACTATATCTTTTTGAGGAGAAATAATATGTACTATTGCACCTGCTTCTTCCAATGCTTTTTTCGGACTTGTTAATTCAGATTCTTCAAAACCATTTTCTGTTAAAATGGCAACTTTTCTGTTTTCAAGGGTTTTCATAATACTGGTTTTTTTAGATTATCTACTACATAAAGTACACGAGAAAACCCTTTATGTTTAATTTAAATTGGTTTTTTTGAGTCATTATTTACATAATTCATTTTTATGAACCATTCAAAATAATATCTTTGATCAGGTTAAAAAATTAAAAGTTTGAAGAAACACATAGCAATTTTTGCATCCGGTTCCGGCTCTAACGCCCAAAAGATAATGGAGTACTTTAAAAAGCATCCGGAAGCAGAGGTGTCTTTAATTTTAACCAATAATCCGGAAGCTTACGTGTTGCAGCGTGCTGATAATTTCGAGATTCCATCGCACATTTTTGATAAAGAGGAATTCTATCATTCTGAATATGTTGTTAATCTTTTAAAAAATCTTGAGATCGATATTATTGTACTTGCGGGATTTTTATGGCTTATTCCGCAAAACCTGCTGAAAGCTTTTCCTAATCGGATCATCAATCTTCATCCTGCATTATTGCCAAAATACGGAGGAAAAGGAATGTACGGCGACAAGGTGCATTTAACTGTGCTTGAAAACGAAGAAAAAGAATCCGGAATCACCATTCATTTTGTGAATGAGAATTTTGATGAAGGAGAAATTATTCATCAAAGCCGCTTCCATATCGAGGATTCGGATGATCTGAAAATGATCAAATTCAAAGGTCAGCAACTGGAGCATTTGCATTACCCGAAAGTAATTGAGAGTCTTCTAAAAAAAATGAGAGAACTTTAATTTAATTAAGAATTAGAAATCAAGATTCCTTGATCTGATTTATCATTTCTAAATACTAATTACTAAATTCTAAGTACCTACTACAAGGCATTTCTAAACTAAAAAACTATCTTTGCGGCTCCAAAAAATCATTATAATGAGCTATCCCATAAAGATCAAAAACGCACTGATTTCTGTTTTTTATAAAGATAATCTGGCACCGCTTGTACTTCAGTTACAAAAACTGGGAGTAAAAATTTATTCAACTGGAGGTACAGAAAAATTTATTCGGGATTTGAATGTGGATGTGGTGGCGGTTGAAGATTTAACAGGCTATCCTTCAATACTTGGTGGAAGAGTGAAAACTCTACATCCAAAAGTATTCGGTGGAATTTTAAACCGCAGAAACCATTCTGATGATAAAGCACAGATCGCCGAGTTTGATATTCCAGAAATTGATCTGGTAATTGTTGATTTGTATCCGTTTGAAGAAACAGTAAAATCTGGCGCTACAGAAGAAGATATTATTGAAAAGATAGATATCGGCGGCATTTCCTTAATTCGTGCAGCAGCAAAAAACTATCAGGATGTGGTTATCCTTTCATCAAAAAACAATTACAATGATCTGAGTGAAATTTTAACGCAGAATTTGGGATACACCACTTTGGAGGATCGTAAAAACTTTGCCCGCAGAGCATTTAACGTTTCATCTCATTATGATACGGCCATTTTTAATTATTTCAATTCAGAAGAACCCTTATCGGTTTTTAAAAATAGTGAGCAGCAGGTTAGCACCTTACGTTACGGCGAAAATCCACATCAGAAAGGTTATTTCTATGGTGATCTGGAAGCTATGTTTGATAAATTAAACGGGAAAGAACTTTCTTACAATAATCTGGTAGATGTAGATGCGGCTGTTGCCTTGATTGACGAATTCAGCGAACCGACTTTTGCTATTTTAAAACATACCAATGCCTGCGGTATTGCTTCGGGAAATAACGTTTTGGAAGCATGGAAAGATGCACTGGCTTGCGATCCGGTTTCTGCTTTTGGCGGAGTACTTATCAGCAACCAAGAAATTGATACAGACACAGCGACAGAGATCAGCAAATTATTCTTTGAAGTATTGATTGCCCCCTCTTTTTCTGAGGAAGCAAAAACAATATTATCAGGCAAAAAAAACCGTATCTTATTGCAGCGTAAAAGCGTACAACTTGCCGGAAAACAATTTAAAACTTTGCTAAACGGAGTAATCGAGCAGGATAAAGATACTAAAATGGAAACTGCCGAAGACATGAAACCTGTAACAGACAGAAAACCCACAGAACAGCAGTTGGCTGATTTGGTATTTGCCAATAAACTGGTAAAACACAGCAAATCAAATACAATTGTTTTAGCTAAAAATTCAAAATTAATTGCCAGCGGCGTTGGTCAGACATCAAGAGTAGACGCCTTACAGCAGGCAATTGTAAAAGCAAAAGCATTCGGCTTTGAAATTGAAGGTACGGTAATGGCTTCTGATGCTTTTTTCCCCTTCCCGGATTGCGTTGAAATTGCTGCTGATGCAGGAGTAAAAATGATTTTACAACCCGGAGGAAGCATTAAAGATCAGGAATCAATTGACATGGCAAACAGCAAGGGAGTTGGAATGGTAACAACCGGCATCCGACATTTTAAACATTAAAATTCAATACTAATTGAGAATAATATATTGCTGAACACGTTTAGAAACCGGGTTTAATTTTATCAGAAATAAATTCAGGTATAAGAACAAGAATAACATTGGATTAGCAAAAAGAAATTAACTTTGCATACTTTTTTAACAACAATAATCACGAATGGGTTTATTTAACTGGTTTACACAAGAAATAGCAATTGATCTGGGTACTGCAAATACCCTAATTATACATAATGATAAAGTAGTTGTTGATGAGCCCTCTATAGTGGCTTTTGACCGTACTACCAATAAAATTATAGCCATCGGCCGGCAGGCAATGCAGATGGAAGGTAAAACACACGATAACATCAGAACAGTTCGCCCATTAAAAGATGGAGTAATAGCCGACTTTAACGCCGCAGAACACATGATCCGCGGAATGATTAAAATGATCAACAATGGTAAAGGCTGGTTTTTCCCTTCATTAAGAATGGTTATTTGTATTCCTTCCGGAATTACCGAAGTAGAAAAACGTGCCGTACGCGACTCAGCCGAAATCGCGGGAGCAAAAGAAGTTTACCTGATACATGAGCCAATGGCCGCAGCAGTGGGAATTGGAATTGATGTGGAAGAACCAATGGGAAACATGATTATTGATATTGGTGGTGGTACAACAGAAATTGCCGTTATTGCCTTATCAGGAATTGTTTGCGATCAGTCTATCCGCGTTGCGGGAGATAATTTTGACAGTGATATCGTACAATATATTCGCCGTCAGCATAACATCATGATTGGTGACCGTACCGCAGAGAAAATTAAAATTGAAGTAGGTTCGGCTTTGCCGGAACTTTCTGATCCACCTTCTGACTTTGCAGTTCAGGGTCGTGATTTGATGACCGGTGTTCCAAAACAAATTACCGTTTCATATACCGAAATTGCACATTGCCTTGATAAATCTATCTCTAAAATTGAGGAAGCGATTCTGAAAGCATTAGAGATCACTCCTCCGGAGCTTTCCGCAGATATTTATCAAACCGGTATTTATCTAACAGGTGGTGGCGCATTGTTACGCGGTTTAGATAAGCGTGTAGCATCTAAAACAAAACTACCGGTTCACGTTGCAGAAGATCCACTTCGTGCCGTAGTTCGCGGAACAGGTATTGCTTTAAAAAATATCGGCGGATTCAAATTCTTAATGCAATAAGACGAAAGATATTAGACATGAGATTTGAGATTTGAGGCGCTAGATATTTTCTGTCTCACATCTCAAATCTCAAATCTTAATACTATTATCTAAAAACCTCAATACTACCTATGCGTAACGTCTGGATGTTCATCAGCAAGTACAACGCATTTTTTCTGTTGATAATTTTCCTGGTAATTTCTTTCATACTGTTGGTAAACAATAATTCTTATCAGCGTGCAAGCACATTAAATTCATCTAATGAGTTTGTTGGATCTGCTTATGAGCGTGTTGATAATTTTACCAATTACCTGAATCTGGGTCACACAAATGACAGTCTGGCTTCCGAAAATGCCAGGTTGAAAGCACAGTTAAAAAATGCGTTTTTTAACGATAGTGTTGAACAAAAAACAGTTACTGATACATTAAAAAAGCAACAATACACTTACATTGTTGCTAAGGTGGTTAATAAAACCATCCACCAGAAAAATAATTATATTACTATTAATCGCGGCAGCATGCATGGAATTTCAAAAGGCATGGGTGTTATTAGCGGAAGAGGAATTGTTGGTATTATATTAAATGTTTCTACAAATTTTTCTACCATTCAACCCATCCTCCATAGCGATACCAGAATCAGCGCAAGCGTAAATAACAATATTGGTTCCCTGGTTTGGGGAGAAGGTAATTTCGATTCCCGTTTAGCTATCTTAAAAGATATCCCAAATCACGTAAGTGTTAAAAAAGGCGATCTGGTTACAACTTCCGGCTATTCACTTTTCCCGGCTGGATTAGAAATTGGTCGTGTTACAAAAACTGGAATAAAGGGCGGCGATAGCTTCCTGGACATCCAGATTCAGTTGTCAACAGATTTTTCTACGCTGCAATATGTGTATGTGGTAAATAATTTATTATCTACCGAACAAAAAGAGCTGGAATCACTAAATAAAACTGAATAAGATGGGCAGAGTTATTCTGGAAAATATTATCCGATTTATAATACTGATTTGTCTTCAGGTATTTTTGCTTAAAAACGTGGGTTATTATAATCTGGCAAGTCCGTTTTTATATATACTATTTATTTTATTATTACCGTTTAAAATACCAAACACACTTTTATTTTTACTGGCTTTTTTAACCGGCTTAACGGTTGATGTATTTTACGATACATTAGGTTTAAATGCTGCGGCTTGTACCGTTTTAGCTTTTGTAAGAATTATATTTATAAGTGTAACCGTTCAGCGGGATGGCTTTGATAACGAACCTGATCCCAGTTTAGGAATTATGGGTTTTAGATGGTTTATATTTTACGCTATCATTTTAACCTTTTCCCATCATCTGGTACTATTCACATTCGAAACTTTTAGTTTTTATGAATTTGGTTACACTTTAATACGGGTGCTTTTAAGTTCGGCATTTACAATTGTATTGATGTTGCTTACCGAATTCATGTTTTTTAAGAAGAAGATTAGATAATGAATAGTTTTTTTGCACGAAAATTTGTTGTTCAGGGTATTTTCATTGCTATCGCGATGATTTTGCTGGCACGCCTGTTTTACATACAGGTAGTTAGCGATAAATATTTCCTTTCAGCCAACAATAATGTACTGCGCAAAATCCTCATCTATCCCGCTCGCGGAATTATTCTGGATCGAAATGAAAAGATACTGGTACAGAATGAACCGGTATATGATCTGATGATCATTCCCAAAGAAGTTAAGCCATTTGATACAACACAGTTTTGCAACCTCATCGGCATTGACCGCGAAGGATTTGATAAACGGTTAAAAAAATCAGTAAATTATTCTCCATATAAAGCATCCATTTTTGAGAAACAATTATCGGCACAAACTTATGCCAGGTTTCAGGAACACCTTTTTCTATATCCGGGTTTCTTTGTTCAGAACAGAACAGTAAGACGGTATCCCGATAGTACGGCCGCCCAATTTCTGGGTTACATTGGTGAAGTGAATGATAAAATGATCGAAAATTCTGATGGATTTTATCGTCAGGGAGATTATATCGGAATCAGCGGAGTAGAGAAATCATACGAAGAATTATTACGCGGACACCGGGGTGTACAAAACTTAATGGTTGATGCACTGAACCGTCCGAAAGGTCATTTTGCTGATGGGAAATATGATACAATGGCCGTATCCGGCGAACGCCTGATCTCATCTCTGGATAAAGAATTACAAAAATTGGGCGAAAGGCTGATGAACAATAAAATTGGAAGTATTGTAGCCATTGAACCCAGCACCGGAGAAATTTTAGCATTTATCAGCAGTCCGGGTTATGACCCGAATATGATGGTGGGAAGGCAACGCGGTAACAATTACATGAAATTATTGAACGAGCCCTCTAAACCCATGTTCATTCGTCCAATACAGGCAGAATACCCACCGGGCTCTATTTTTAAAGTGGTAAATGCATTGGTTGCCCAGCAATTCGGGTTAATCAATTCTAATACTACATTTTATTGTCCGGGTGGCTACCGATACAGTTCACGCGGGGTAATGAAATGTACGCACATACACGGCTCCGTTAACCTGGAAGCATCCATCAAAGAATCTTGTAACACATATTACGGTTACACCTATAATTTAATGATCGATCATGCGGGAATGCGACCGGTTAACGCCTACAAACGCTGGCGGGAAGCGGTTGCTAAATTTGGCATTGGCGATAAACTGGGTATTGATCTTCCCGCTGAACGGAAAGGATTATTACCGACAGCAGAATTTTACACCAAAAGATGGGGAAGCGACAAATGGAGCTCAGGTTTTAACATTTCCCTTTCTATAGGTCAGGGCGAGCTGGGAATTACCCCATTGCAAATGGCCAATGTGATGGCAATTGTGGCCAACAGAGGTTTTTTCTATAAACCACATTTAGTACAGGGAATTGGTGAAAAGAAAGTTATCAAGACCGAATACACCAAAAAGAATGATGTGGGTATTAAACCCGAATATTTTACAAGTGTAATTCAGGGAATGAGTGAAGTGGTGAACCAGCCAAGCGGTACCGCAATTTACTCCAGAATCGATGGAATAGAAATGTGCGGTAAAACCGGAACGGTACAGAATCCGCATGGAGCAGACCACTCTGTTTTTGTTGCTTTCGCTCCGCGGATTAACCCAAAAATTGCCATTGCAGTGGTCGTAGAAAATGCAGGTTATGGCGCAACATGGTCGGCTCCAATTGCCAGTTTAATGGTTGAAAAATATATCCGTGATTCTATAACCAGGCCGAGAGAATATATTGATCGTTTGCTGGAAGCTAATTTATTACCTGGTTCTGCGCTTACAAAACCCAAAACTCCTGTAAAGCAAAAACCGGACACCAGTAAAACCAAACCTTCGGCACCTAAAATATTTAAAGAAGAACCTAAAGTTATTAGTGGTAAATGAATAATCAGCAGCGAAGCCCATTTTTTAACGTCGACTGGATCATTGTACTAATTTTCCTTTCCCTCTGCATTATTGGCTGGTTTAATATTCATGCGGCCGTTTACAATCCTGAGAAGCCAAGTATTTTTAATTTGGATACCAATTACGGCAAACAATTGATATTTATCATTTCTGCGCTGATTTTAGGTATGGTTATTTTGCTGATGGACAGTAAATTCTTTAATACCTTCGCTCCCATTTTTTACGGAATTACGTTAATGCTGCTGGTTTTGGTGTTAATTGTTGGGCGAAATGTTGGCGGTAACCAGGCTTGGATCCCGATAGGAAGTTTCAGGTTACAGCCATCCGAATTTGCCAAGTTTGCCTCCTGTTTATTTTTAGCCCGTTACCTCAGCATGAATAATGTGCGGGTTCAGGATCTTAAAACCAAAAGTATTTGTGCCGCCATACTTTTATTGCCTATGGGATTAATTATGCTGCAGCCAGATACAGGTTCAGCATTAACCTTTTTCTCATTGATTTTTGTTTTGTATAGAGAAGGCTTATCAGGTTACTTTTTAATTGTTGGTGCTTTATTGATCGCTTTATTTGTTCTTGCGCTTTTAATAAGCAAACTTTATCTGATTGGCGGATTAATTTTAGTTTGCGGTCTTTTGATCTATAATTTTAAACGAAACCGGGAATTTGTAACGGCGGTTATTTACGGATTTGTTATATCCATCGCATTTATTTTCACGGTTGATTTTGCTTATGATAACATCCTGCAATCGCATCAGCGTAATCGTATTGATGTATTGTTAGGAAAAGTTCAGGATTTACGTGGCGAAGGCTATAACGTAAACCAGAGTAAAATTGCCATCGGTTCCGGTGGTTTATGGGGACGTGGTTATTTACAAGGAACCCAAACTAAATATGACTTTGTGCCTGAGCAAAGCACCGACTTTATTTTCTGCACCATTGGAGAAGAATGGGGTTTTGTAGGAAGTTTTGTGGTTATTGGCTTGTATTTGTTTTTGCTGTTGCGAATCATCAATATCGCCGAAAGACAACGATCGCCTTTCTCCAGAATTTACGGCTACGGCGTGGCATCCATTATCTTCTTCCACTTCTTCATCAACATTGGAATGACTGTTGGTTTAGTGCCCGTAATCGGAATTCCATTACCCTTTATCAGCTACGGCGGTTCCTCCTTATGGAGTTTTACAATCCTTTTGTTTATCCTGTTAAAACTGGATTCTAACCGGATGGGGATTATTTAATTAATTAAGAATTTTCAATTAAGAATTAAACCAAACTGCCAACTGAGACTGTTAACTGAGAACTGAAAACTGCCAACTCAAATCGTAATTGCTTGAACTTTATTTAGCAGGTTAAAAAGTAAACTAAATCCTGTGTAATTTTTTCTTCTGTCGCCTTCCGCGGGACATAAACGCCGCGGCTTATTTATTTGCTACCGAGGGCCAACTATCAATTCAGTCCTGGCAATTTACTAATGCAAATTGCTGTGGCTAGACTGCAAACTAAAAACTGCATATTCCGATTGCCACTCTTTTTCCGGCCTCACAGGAATTGGCGTTAAGAAAGCTTTAAGAAATGCTTGTAGGAACTTTCATTTAGCAAAACTAGAAAGCAATTCGGAGAAGTGTTGTAGAAGCTTTCAATGTAAAATTCCATTCCCACGGCTCGAATTGCAATCGGCATTTTTGAAAGCTTTTAGCCAAAGCCTGTGCAGCCTTTCAGTTACTCATTTGTGTTTAAATTTTTATTTGTATTCGTGGTCTCGCTAACGCTCGGCATTGTTTCTTTTCTGTCAAGAGAAAAGAAATAGGCCACCCGCCGGCTATTGAGGCAGACTAGCATTCGAATTGTAGTTGTTTGGCCTTTTTGTAGCAAGTTTAAAATCAAACTCAAGCATGTGAGATATTTTCTTTAGCCGCCTTCCGCGGGACATACTTTCTTTCCTGCAGCGGAAAGAAAGTATGCAAAGAAACTGAAGTGCCCCCAAAAAGTTAGACACTTAATGGGGGCATTTTTATGGATAGAAAAACCAAATTCAGTATTAAATTTAAAGAAGATCTAGTTAAAGAGTATCTTCAAAGCACATTCAGTTCAAGTCAGCTTTCGGATAAGTACGGCATTTCACCACGGTATCTGCGTCGTTTGGTCATCAAGTATGAGGCACCAGGCGGCCTTACTCAGCAATCTGTAAATAATATTTATGATCAGGCATTTAAGTTAGGCTGTGTTATGTCGGTGCTGAACGATAAGTTATCTTTGAGTGCGGCTGCCTTGAAGTTCGGAATTCCCAGCGATAGTACACTTTTTACGTGGATAAAGCTGTATGAAGAACTTGGGGAAGATGGCCTTGCCGCTAAACCACGTGGTCGACCTAAAGTTATGACAGTTCCCAAAAAGAAGAAAAGAGAATACTCATCCGACCCCAAAATAGCAGCTTTGGAGGAGGAGCTTGAGTATTTGCGTGCAGAAAATGCGTACCTAAAAAAGTTAAATGCCTTAATTCAGCAGGAGAAGCTCCAACCGGGCCAATCCAAGTCCAAGTCATCGAAGAATTAAGGCAGATACATGATTTACGTTTGTTGTTATGTATTTCACAGATGGCACGAAGCACGTTCTATTATTATCTGAAACGGTCTAAAGGAGATAAATACGGAGCTATCAAACCGCTTATATCTACTATCTTCCATCAGAATAAAGGCAGGTATGGTTATCGCCGGATCACGGCAGTATTGAAGGAACAGGGTTATACGATCAATCATAAAACAGTGGCCAGACTGATGAACGAATCAGGGTTGAGGTGTATGATAAGACTCAAAAGGTATCGCTCTTACAGGGGCACCCACGGCAAAATTGCACCGGATCTATTGAAGAGAAACTTCCAAGCTCAATTGCCAAATCAAAAGTGGGTAACCGATGTTACGGAATTTAAAGTGGCGGGTCAGAAGCTGTACTTATCGCCGATAATGGACCTGTTCAATTCCGAGATTATCTGCTTTCAGATGAATATTCGTCCCACCTATAACCTGGTAGTGGAAATGCTGAATCACGCATTTAAGAAGCATAAAAAGTTAAAGGGATTATTATTGCATGGGGATCAGGGTTGGCAATATTATATGATGCCCTTTCAACGACTATTGGAACAGCAAGGTATCTTGCAGAGTATGTCCAGAAAAGGAATTGCTTAGATAACGCAGTGATAGAGGAATTCTTCGGAATATTAAAAGACTGAATTCTTCTATGCTAAAAAGTATACTTATGTTAAAAAAATTGAAACCGTTATTAGAGGCTATGTTGACTATTATATCAAT
>JBBRCI010000023.1:0-35963 GCA_038204935.1 Sphingobacteriales bacterium
ATATGATTTTAATGGTGAAAAATTATCATTATACAATATTGAAACCAGGAAATTATTAAAAGAACTGTTCGATCCGCGAATTCACTTTGCCATTAATTGCGCATCATACTCTTGTCCTCGATTGTGGAACCAGGCTTATACTGCCGAAAACGTTCAGGATGCGATGAATAAAATGGCTGTTGATTTTATCAATGACAAAAGAAAAAATAAGATCAGTAAGCAAAAAGCAGAGCTCTCTGAAATTTTTAAATGGTATAAAGGTGATTTTACCCGTTCGGGAACATTGATTGATTTTATAAATAAATATTCAAAAGTTAAGCTGAGCAGTAACGCTGATATTGACTATATTCCATACAACTGGAATTTAAATGAGTAATTTAAATCCCGCATTAGCGGAGATAATTAAACCGGTAAAATAAAATGCACTTCGTAATTATTGGAAATGGAATTACCGGAATAACCTGCGCACGTAACATTCGTAAAGCTGATTCGGAGGCAGAAATCACGGTAATTTCATCCGAAAGCGATCACTTTTACTCCAGAACCGCCCTGATGTATATTTATATGGGGCAAATGAAATACGAACATACCAAACCCTATGAAGATTGGTTCTGGAAGAAAAACAGGATTAACTTAATAAAAGGCCACGTTAGATTTATAGGCACCGAATTTAAAGCGCTTTCGCTTACAGACGACAGAATGGTGCATTACAGCAGATTAATAATTGCAACCGGCTCCAAATCAAATAAATTTGGCTGGCCAGGTCAGGATTTAATTGGTGTGCAGGGTTTATATTCTTTGAAGGATTTAGAATTGATGAATAAGAATACTGCAAATATTGACCACGCAGTTATTGTAGGCGGAGGATTAATAGGAATTGAAATGGCAGAAATGCTATTGAGCAGAAATATCCGTGTTTCCTTAATGATTCGTGAAAAATCTTTCTGGAACAATGTCTTGCCATTGGAAGAATCTAAAATGATTAGTCGGCATATAAAACAACATCATATTAATTTAATTCCCGAGACAGAACTTTCTGAAATTCTATCTGATGAACAAGGAAAAGTTAAAGGCATATTAACTAAAAATGGAGACAATATTCCTTGTCAGTTTGTTGGTCTTACAACGGGCGTATCTCCCAACATTGAATTATTAACCGGAACCGAAATAGAGTGTAACAGAGGCGTTTTGGTAAATGAATATTTCGAAACAAATATGCCGGGTATTTATGCAGCAGGAGATTGTGCAGAATTCCGGGATCCAAAACCTGATCATCCGGCTGTTGAACAATTATGGTACACCGGAAAAATGCATGCTGAGGCTTTATCCAAAACCGTTATGGGTAAAAGAACTAAGTATGACCGCGGAATCTGGTTTAATTCGGCAAAATTTTTAGATATAGAATATCAAACGTATGGTTTGATGTTCAGCAAATTAAAAGATGACGAAGAAAGTTTTTACTGGGAACATCCCGGAGGAAAAATTTCTTTCAGAGCAACCTATAAAAAATTAAGTCGTGAATTAGTAGGCTTTAACTTTCTGGGAATCCGTTTTAAACAGGAAACAGCAGATAATTGGATTCGAAATAAAAAAACTGTAGATCAGGCAATCAGAAGTTTAAATGAAGGCTGGTTCGATCCGGAATTTAGTAAACCGTATTATAAAGATATTCTAAATGCCTTTTCGGCGAATACACATTATAAAAAAGTAGAAATATAATTATGAAAGCAGAAGCTTCATTTTCATTGGCAGAACCATCACAAACCCACCCTTTACAAAAAATTGGGGCTACCATGATTTCTCTTGCAATATTAAGTTGTATTGTTGCGGCTTTCGGTCCGGGCAAAAGCTATTCTGTTTTATTTTTCTGGCTTATAATCGGACTTACTTTTGGCGGTGGAATAATCTATTCACTGCCCATTTTCAGAGCTCAGCCGGGAATAAAAAATAATGGCATCATGTTCAGCAGCGTTACAAACAGAGGCGCAATAGCATGGGGAATCGCTATTTTATTCACGGGTTTTTATATCATATTATACTGGTTCCCATATTTATTAGAAGGACTTATCCGTGTGATGGATCCATTAAGTTATACCTTAAGAAGTAAACCCGCCGACCATTGGTTTTTGTACGGAACATTTTACTCTCTGGCCGTTTTAACCATGGGAATAAAGTTCATGTCTAAATACCGGCACAACCGGTACCAGCTCATCAGAACCATTTCAGTTACATTTTTCCAGCTTGGTTTTGCATTCCTGATCCCTGCTATCTTAATTAAATTAAATCAACCGGAGTTTTATTTTTCATATTTCTGGCCTTTAAAATATTCTTATTTATTTCCTTCGGATGTTAGCAATTTAATCTCTTCCGGGAATATTGGAATTTTCATGTTTTTCTGGGGAGCAGTTATGACATTTATTGCCACTCCAATTCTTACTTATAACTATGGTAAAAGGTGGTACTGCTCCTGGATTTGTGGTTGCGGCGGTTTAGCAGAAACTATGGGAGATCCATTCAGGCAGCTATCTGATAAATCACTTACTGCATGGAGAATTGAACGATGGATGGTTTACAGTGTTCTGGTTTTCATCACAATTACCACTGCCCTATTATGGTTAAACTCCTGGAAAGGTGGAGCAATTCTTGGCAATTTATCTGGCAGTTTTGCTCAATGGTATGGCTTTTTTATAGGTTCTATTTTTTCCGGAGTAATTGGAACAGGCTTCTATCCAATTATGGGAGCCCGTGTTTGGTGCCGTTTTGGATGCCCTATGGCCGCTATATTAGGTATTTTCCAAAGGTTCAAATCAAAATTCAGAATTACTACCAACGGCGGACAATGTATTTCCTGCGGAAACTGTTCAACCTATTGTGAGATGGGAATCGATGTCAGAGCGTATGCGCAAAAAGGTGAAAACATTATCCGGGCCTCATGCGTGGGTTGCGGAATTTGTGCGGCTGTTTGTCCGCGTGGAGTGCTCAAACTTGAAAATCTTCATGAAGAAGGCAGATTTGATCCTTATATTCGCCCCGAAGAAAAATAAAACTAATATTCAAGTTTTAAATATTTAGTAAATTTGAAGTATGGACAATCCATTAAAAGATATTATTTCAGCTGATCCAAATATTATGGGTGGTAAGCCCATAATTACTGGAACCAGAATAACAGTTGAGAGAATATGGGAAATATATTTATCTGAGCCTACAATACAAGCTGTGTTGGAAGCATATCCTAACCTTAATGAAGCGCAAATTCTTGCGGCCATTCAATATGCAAAAGACAATAAAAATTCTAACAAACTACATTCAATTTAATGAAGTTTGTTGCAGATGAAGATGTCGAAGCATATCTAATAGATCGAATCCGTTTATCTGGACATTCTGTTTATTCAATAAGGGAAAATAATTCTGGAATTTCTGATAAAGAAGTCATTGGGATTACAAATTCTCTTAAAGATCATATTTTAATAACCTGCGATAGGCACTTTGGTAACTGGATAATTAAAAAGGGATTTAAAATTTATGGCATTATTTATCTGAGACTTCACAAGAGTAGCAAGAATGCGAAGCTGGAAAGAATAACTAAAATATTAAAAGACAACATTCTTTTTGATAATTGTTTTACAGTTATTGATCAAAAACAAGTACAATCTTATCCGATAAATAAAAACAATCTTCTTCAAAATATTTTTGTAATCATACCTGCCTACAATGAAAGTGCATCAATTGCAAAAGTTATAAATGCCGTTCCGGCATTTGTAACCGAAGTTATTGTGGTTAACAATGCCTCAACAGATGCAACAGCTCAGGTAGCAGAAAACGCCGGAGCAACTGTAATCAATGAATTTAAAACAGGTTATGGAAACGCCTGTTTAAAAGGAATAGATTATTTAAAAGCTAAAGCTGAAGCAAAAGACATTGTGGTTTTCCTAGATGGAGATTTCTCTGATTATCCTCATGAAATGAATTTATTAGTTACTCCTATTCAGGAAAACGGTATAGATATGGTTATTGGTTCAAGAGTTTTAGGAAACCGCCAAGCCGGATCTATGATGCCTCAGCAAATTTTTGGTAATTGGCTTGCAACAAAACTAATCCGGTTCTTTTATAGTGCAGAATTTACTGATCTTGGACCGTTCAGAGCTATTCGTTGGGACTCTTTATCTCTCCTTAAAATGAAAGATAAAACCTATGGATGGACAGTAGAAATGCAGGTAAAAGCTGCAAAACAAAATTTAAAATGTACCGAAGTTGCAGTTAGTTACCGTAAAAGAATTGGGGTTAGCAAAGTTTCCGGAACTATAAAAGGAACGGTGCTTGCTGGTTATAAAATTCTATTTACAATTTTCAAAAATCTTAAGTGATTTAGAATAATCAAAGATTATGTGGGAAATTATTGTTGTCATTTTATACTCCGTATCCGTTTTCTTTGTTATACTTTTCAGTATCGGGCAAATGGCCTTGCTGTATAAATATTTCCAAAATCGCGACAAGCAACAAATTAGATTAGATACTATTGATTGGCCAAAAGTTACTGTGCAACTACCTTTGTACAACGAGCGTTTTGTTATAGAAAGATTGTTAGATGCTGTCGCGAAGTTGAATTACCCGAAAAATAAATTGGATATTCAGGTTTTGGATGATTCAACAGATCAGACCAAACTTATTTCGGCAAAAAAAATTGAGGAATTAAAAAGTCTCGGGTTTAACATTTCTCACATACAAAGGCAAATCAGAACTGGTTTTAAAGCGGGCGCTTTACAGGAAGGTTTAGAAATTGCCGAGGGAGATTTCATTGCCATATTTGATGCTGATTTTGTACCAGAGCCCGACTTTCTGATTAAAGCGCTTCCCTACTTCATTAATGAGAATATCGGAATGGTTCAAACCCGATGGGGACATATTAATGGAGATCAATCGTGGTTAACCAAAGCGCAGCAGCTTGCTTTGAACGGTCATTTTATTATTGATCAGGAAGGGAGAAATAAATCCGGTTTAATTATAAATTTTAACGGAACTGCCGGAATATGGCGCAAAGAATGCATCGTCGATGCCGGTGGCTGGCAATATGATACTTTGACCGAAGATCTGGACTTGAGTTACCGGGCGCAAATTAAAGGATGGAAATTTTCTTATTGCCCGCATATTATTACACCTGCTGAACTTCCGTTTGTTCTAAACGCAGTCAGAACGCAACAATTCCGGTGGATAAAAGGAGGAATAGAAACATCTAAAAAAATAATGTCTGAATTGTGGAACTCTAAATTATCTACCACGGTTAAAATTTTTGGCTCCTTCCATCTTCTTAGTAATTATGTATATATTTTTATTTTACTAAGTAGCATACTGAGCGTTCCGGCAATGTTTGTTAAAAACCTGGATCCAGCATTTGATCTGTTTTTTAAGCTTAACGCGATATTCTTCTTTGTTTTCATCATTAATTTCTACTACTGCCTAACAACTATCCGGAAAGAAAAAAACAATTTAATGGAAGCTTTAAAAGAGCTTGCACAGGTTTTCCCCATGGCCATATTAATTTCATTAGGTATGTCATATCATAATTCAACTGCAATTTTTCAGGGAGTTATTGGTAAAAAAACTTCCTTTATCCGGACTCCAAAATTTAAAATTGTAGATGGTAAAAGCATTGTCAATTCAGCTGTTTACCTGAGTCGGAATAATTTAAGGAAAGAACTACCTGAAATAATTTTGTTTATATATTTCTTATTTGCTGTTTTATCAGGAATTTATTTCAAAGATTATGGCTTCCTGCCTTATCATTTAATTATGCTTTCTGGTTTCGGTTTGATCTTGTATTACGCATTCAGCCAGGTTGATTTTAAATCAAAGGCATAAAAAAACCCGGCAAGTTAATTTACCGGGTAATTATTTTTTGAAAATTTTATTTAATCTGCTATCGCACTCAAAATATCATATTGCGTAATGATTTGAATCTGACCCTGATTATCTTCAACCAGAACAGCTGTATTATCTTTATTAATCATTCCTGAAATTTTCTCAATAGATGCGTTCAAATCTACAAAAGGAAACGAAGCGGTCATGATATCTATAATGCTGCTCGATTTTAAGGAAGGATTTTCCATTATTGAGTTTAAAATATCGTTTTCAGTTATTTTACCGATAAACATTCCCTGCTGAGTAACCGGCATCTGAGATATATTCATGCTTTTGATTGTATTTATTGCTTCCAGAACTGTTTTATCAAAATCAATAGTAATAGTTTCCTGAGATTCTCTCTTGGAAAGTATAGATTTCGCCGTAAGTTTTTCATCTTCTAAAAAACCACGCTCACGCAACCAATCATCATTATACATTTTACCCATATAACGGGAACCATGATCATGGAAAATAATAACTACCAGATCTCCTTCTTTCAACTCATCTTTCAATTGCATTAATCCAGCAACCGCCGAGCCAGCTGAATTACCTGCAAAAATTCCTTCTTTACGAGCAATTTCACGAGTCATTAGTGCGGCGTCTTTATCAGTTACTTTTTCAAAGCGATCGATAATATCAAAGTTTACGTTTTGAGGTAAAAAGTCTTCACCAATACCTTCGGTGATGTAAGGATAAATCTCATTTTTATCCATGATTCCTGTTTCCTTATATTTTTTAAAAACAGAACCATATGTATCAATTCCCCATATTTTAATATCCGGGTTTTTCTCTTTTAAAAATCTTCCGGCACCGGATATTGTACCACCGGTACCAACTCCTACAACCAGATGAGTGATTTTACCTTCTGTTTGCTCCCAAATTTCCGGACCAGTTTGTTC
The DNA here is from genome assembly GCA_038204935.1 of Sphingobacteriales bacterium. Lineage (GTDB taxonomy): Bacteria > Bacteroidota > Bacteroidia > Sphingobacteriales > Sphingobacteriaceae > Daejeonella. Next base: position 6,798 of record JBBRCI010000023.1, read on the forward strand.
ATAATGAGCCTGGGAATTGGATAAATTATCATACTGGTTTGGCTTCCAGGAGTTTTTAACTTCTCGCTCCAAACGACTAGAAACTGAATAATAAGACCGTGGATCTTCAGGCTCAACATTGGTTGGACAAACAATAACTTCGGCACCAAATGCTCTTAAAGCATCAACTTTCTCTTTAGATTGTTTATCTGTTGTTGTGAAAATACACTTATACCCTTTTATAACTGCTGCAATAGCTAAACCCATTCCAGTATTGCCGGATGTTCCTTCGATAATAGTTCCACCAGGTTTCAAAGCGCCTGATTTTTCAGCATCCGCTATCATTTTTACAGCCATACGGTCTTTAATAGAATTGCCGGGATTGGTTGTTTCAATTTTAGCAAGCACCGTTGCTTTAACATCTTTTGTTATTGTATTTAGCTTAACCAATGGTGTGTTTCCAATGGTTTCTAAAATATTATTATACCACATTGTTTATAGATTTGAGATGTGAGAGATGAGACTTGAGATATTTTACCGGAGATATGAGAATTGAACTATCTGGAATTTCAAATCCACAGTTTCAAAATTTATTGTTTTTAAAATTTAAGATACGAAACTATAAACTTGAGATTAGAACTATCTAATATCTGAAATCTAAGGTCTCATATCTAATTAAAATTTCAAGTGTTTAACGGTTAAACCGTGATTTATTAGTTGCTTTAAAGATTCAATTCCAACCTTTAAATGCGTTTCAACATAATTTTCGGTTACTTTGGAATCACTTTCCGCAGTTTTTACTCCTTCCGGAATCATTGGCTGATCTGAAACCAGTAATAAAGCACCAGTTGGAATTTTATTAGCAAAACCTGTTGTAAAAATTGTTGCGGTTTCCATATCAACAGCCATGGCACGTACAGTTTTCAAATATTTTTTGAATTTTTTATCATGCTCCCAAACCCGGCGGTTGGTTGTATAAACAGTACCTGTCCAGTAATCTCTGGAAAAATCACGTATCGTTGTTGAAATTGCTTTCTGCAATGCGAAAGCAGGTAAGGCAGGAACTTCGGGCGGAAAATAATCATTCGATGTTCCTTCTCCGCGAATAGCGGCTATCGGAAGAATCAAATCGCCAATGCTGTTCTTCTTTTTCAAGCCGCCACATTTACCCAAAAACAAAACAGCTTTGGGATGTATAGCAGATAAAAGATCCATCATAGTTGCAGCCATGGGGCTACCCATACCAAAATTGATCAACGTAATACCGTTTGCAGATACACTTTGCATCGGTTTATCCAATCCAATAATAGGCGCATCATCATGCCACTCAGAAAAAAGTTTTAGATACCCGGAAAAGTTAGTCAATAAAATAAAGTCAGTAAAATCTTTTAATGGACGACCAGTATATCGCGGAAGCCAGTTATCCACAATATCTTCTTTGTTTTTCAATCCTTTTTTAACAGGTGAATTAACCTCTTTAACTTTTTTTGTTGTAACCGCCACTTCCGGATCTTGTTTTACTTCTTTGTCTTCGTTCATATGTTTCTTTTCAATGTGTTTATTCCGTCTTCGCGGAAGCGTAAATATTTTTATACAAAAAACCCCGGATTTCCGGGGCTCTTGTTATGCTACTTTTAATTTTTTAAGATCGGATTTTTCGAATTTGTTATTGGCATAATCGAGCGTAATAAATAGCTCCTTGCTATTTTTCCCCGAGGGAGTTTCGTACATGGCATCGATCATAATTGCTTCGCAAATTGATCTGAGACCACGGGCGCCAAGCATAAACTCCATTGCTTTATCAACAATAAAGTTTAAAACCTCATCATCAAATTCAAGTTTTACATTCTCATATTCAAACAGCTTTTTATACTGTTTGATAAGGGAGTTTTTCGGCTCTTTCAAAATACTTAATAAAGTTTCTTTATCAAGCGGATTTAAATGGGTGATAACCGGCAAACGACCAATTAATTCTGGTATTAATCCAAAAGATTTCAAATCTTGTGGAGTAATATATTTATACAGATTATCCATATCGATATCTGTATCATCTTTATCTACTTTATAACCTACTGTTTGCGTTTTTAAACGGTTGGCAATTTTCTTTTCAATACCGTCAAAAGCACCACCGGCAATAAATAAAATGTTGCTGGTATTAACAGCGATCATTTTCTGATCCGGATGTTTACGACCTCCCTGAGGTGGTACGTTAACCATTGTTCCTTCCAGTATTTTTAATAAAGCCTGCTGCACTCCCTCTCCGGATACATCTCTGGTGATAGAAGGATTATCGCTTTTACGTGCAATTTTATCTACCTCATCAATATATACAATACCTCTTTCGGCAGCGGCCACATCGTAATCTGCGGCTTGTAGTAACCGGGTTAGAATACTTTCAACATCTTCACCAACATAACCGGCTTCGGTTAAAACCGTAGCATCGCAAATACAAAACGGAACGTTTAATATTTTAGAAATGGTTTTAGCTAATAAAGTTTTTCCGGTACCTGTTTCTCCCACCATAATGATGTTAGATTTTTCTATTTCCACTTCATCTTTATCAATCTTTTGATTGAGCCTTTTGTAGTGGTTATAAACGGCAACTGATAAAATTTTCTTAGCCTGATCCTGTCCGATAACATACTGATCCAGATGGGATTTAATCTCCATGGGTTTCAGCAATGTTACTGCAGTTGTTGATTTAGTTTTACGTACGTTCAATTCTTCGGCAAGAATCTGGTTAGCCTGAGCTACACATTTGTCGCAAATGTGCGCATCCAAACCAGCTATAAGCATCAGGGTATCCTGTTTGCCCGAACCGCAGAATGAACATTTAATTTCTTTGTTACTTTTACTCATTATTTTTTATCTGCTGTACCTGATAATACCTCATCAATCATACCAAAATCCTTAGCTTCTGAAGATATCATCCAGTAATCGCGATCTGATGCTTTCTCTACCCACTCGTATGATTGACCAGAATGCTTTGAAATAATATCATAAAGCTCTTTCTTAATCTTAAGCATTTCGCGAAGATTAATTTCCATATCCGACGCTACACCCTGAGCACCTCCTGAGGGTTGGTGAATCATTACCCGGGAATGAGGCAAAGCTGCCCGTTTTCCTTTTGTACCCGCACAAAGCAATACAGCTGCCATTGAAGCGGCCATACCTGTACAAATTGTAGCTACATCTGGTGTGATATACTGCATGGTATCATAAATACCTAAACCTGCATATACAGAACCACCCGGTGAGTTGATATAGATCTGAATATCGCGTTTGTTATCGGTTGATTGTAAAAATAATAATTGCGCCTGAATAATGTTGGCGATACCTTCGCCAACGGCATCACCCAAAAAAATGATACGGTCCATCATCAAACGTGAAAAGACATCCATCTGAGCTACGTTCAGCTGGCGTTCTTCAATAATATATGGAGTCATAGCAGTTGGCATAGCAGAATTTACTCTGCCAATAAAACTATCTACATGCTGACTACCAATGCGGTGATGCTTTACAGCATATTTACGGAATTCGTTTTTATCAATATTCATATTTTAGCCTGAATCCTGGCAAAAAACCAGGTTATTAAATAATTTAAATTTTCTCTCTCTAGTATTTCTTGCAAGCCAATTTAACTAATTCCTGAAAAGATTAATGAAAGTGAATGTCAAATTATGAAATCCTATCATTTAAATTTTCTTACCCGCTTTATTTATACCAACTCATTAAATTTATTGTAAGCTATTTCTTTATTATCTAAAGTAACAGCAGTTTTAAGATGATCAAACACTTTTTGTGCCTTTACCTCTTCGAAAATGCGGTTTGCATTCTCTTTCTCCTGAAGAAACTGAACAGTATATTGTCCTAATTGTTCTTCTGAAACCGGTTGCGGACTGTACATTTTAAACTGTGCATCCAATCTTTTCTTAGCTGCCTGAAAAACCTCATCGTATTTCACTTCGATTTGGTTATCCTTCATTATTTTATTTTCTATCAAAGTCCATTTCAGGTTTCTGGCAAAATCTTCGTAGCCTTCTTCTAATTCTTTCTCTGATATTTTTTCATTTGTTGCTTTTAACCAGCGCTTTAAAAATGCATCCGGTAAATCCATTTTAATTTTCTCCAAACTGAATTTGAACAAATCATTCTGCAATCTTTGTTCAGAATTTTGAGTCATCATAGATTCTAACTCCTCAGTAATCTTAACTTTAAACTCATCTTCGTTATTTACAACGCCTTCACCAAATAATTTGTCGTAAAATTCCTGGTTCAAATCACCTTCCTCTAAACGGTTAATATTGTTTACAGTTAATTGGAAATTTGATTTTAACTCTGCCGCATCTTCTTCAGATATACCCAAAACTTTTGCAACCTGGACTGCATCATTATTAAATGCTTTCTGAATATCAAAAGATTCATCAACATCACCCTTTTTTAAACCGATCAAAGATTTGTTAATATTTTCATCCTTGATCAAATCTAAACGAATAGATCCGGTATTGTTTATTCCTCCTTCAAAAACAGAACCATCGCTGGAAAGCTGTTTTAATTCGGAATATAATACATCATTTTCTGCCGAAACGTCTGGATTAGACATTTTGCCATAACTTTTTCGCAGATTAGTTATACGTGAAGCTAATGTTTCATCGTCAACTTTAATCTTATAGTTATCTACTTTATCTTTCGATGAAATATCTATCGTGAACTCTGGAGCTAATCCTAATTCATAAATAAACTCAAACTCATCTGTGTTATCCCAGCTAAACTCTTTGCTTTCATCTACACGGGGCAAAGGCTGACCTAAAACTTCTAAGTTATTCTCTTTAATATAATTGGTTAATGTATCATTCAGCATATTGTTGATCTCGTCAACCAAAATGCTTTTGCCATACATTTTTTTAATATGTGCCGGAGGTACCATTCCCGGGCGAAATCCCGGAAGTTTTGCTTTTTTAGCCTGATCTTTTATAGCTTTTTCTACGCGAGCTTTGTAGTCTTCAGGGTTTATTTTTACCGTAACCACCGAATTCAGGTTATCAATTTTGTCCTGTGTGATGTTCATTTTCTGAGTTTTATTTCGTTTGCGTTTATACAAAAATTCCCCGGTTTGTAGCCGGGGAATCAATCATGGTGCGGATGGAGGGACTCGAACCCACACGCCTCTCAGCGCCAGATCCTAAGTCTGGTGCGGCTACCAATTACGCCACATCCGCAATTATTAGGATTATTATGTTAACAATTCTTTAGATCAGAATATTAAAAATAAACGGATCAAAAAGATTTATTTTGGTCGGCAAAACTAACCTTTTTCTATTTCATTACAAAATCTATTTGCTCTTAATTTTCGCAAAATCAGTATTTACCTCATTTACTAATACTTGCAAATAAGCAGCAGCTTTTAGCAATCTGCTTCCATACCAGGAAAACATTTCACCGTCCACAATTACCACTTTTGACTGTGGACAAATTTTTTGAAATTCTTCAACATGTCTTTCTTTGAAAGGATAAGGTTCTGATGACAGAAATATCAGGTCTGGATTTGTTTCTTTCAAAACTTCCAAGCTAATTTCCGGATATCTTTCCAAATCAAAAGCATTTGAAAAACCACAAATTTTAATAATATCATCAATGAAAGTGTGTTTCCCCGCAATCATATATGGATCTTTCCAAATAAAATAAGCCACTTTCTGAAAACTATTTCCAGAGAGATTTATATTTTCAAATTTCCTTTTGATTTTTGAAACCAAATTTTCACTCTCATTCACCTTGTCCGAGATTGCTCCTACTTGCAAAATCATTTTAAGAGCATCATTTAATGTATAAATATCACTCATCCAGACCGGAAATTCTTTCATCAGAATTTCAATTTCTTCCTGATTATTTTCTTCTTTATTAGCAATGATCAAATCGGGTTTTAATTCTCTGATCTTATCAAGGTTCAATTTTTTGGTTCCACCAACTTTTGTAACCATTTTAAATTTTTCTGCCGGATGAACACAAAATTTAGTTATACCTATTATTTCAATATCTAAATCCAGACTGAAAAGTAATTCAGTTTGTGAAGGAACAATAGAAATTATTCGCTTTGGCGGAAAAGAAATTTCAACCTCCCGTTGAATTTGATCTGTAAATGTTCGCTTTTGCATACTTTTACAAATCTAAACCAAAAATTGCGAATGCCTAAAAGGCTAAGTTTATCAATTCCGGCTTTATCCTTAATTGCTTATTTGCTGATGGGTTACTCCGTTGAAAGAAGCAATTTTATTTATCTGATCAGCGTATATACCTTTTTATTCCTGTTATACTTTTACGTTTTATTAAAGCCAGATATTCTGGACCAGAAAACGGCAATCATTTCGGGCTTTCTATTCAGATTTTCATTGCTATTTTTCATCCCTAATTTATCTGATGATATTTACCGCTTTCTTTGGGACGGACGGATACAGCAAATGGGCTTTAACCCATTCGACTTTACACCTTCAGAATTTTTAAACATACATCCTGATGCTTTTTTACAGCAACTGTTTCCCAAACTAAACTCAGCAGATTATTACAGCGTATATCCGCAATTTTTGCAAACCATTTTTAAACTGACCGTTGATTTAAGTAATCAAAATATTTTTACTGCTGCGATAATTCTTAAAACCATAACTCTGCTTTTCGAAGCCGGATCTGTTTATCTGCTAATCCAGCTTCTAAAAATAAACCGTCTGAATCCCAAACTTCTATATCTATATTTATTAAATCCACTGGTAATTATAGAGCTGACAGGCAATATCCATTTTGAAGCAATAATGATATTCGGGATGCTATTTTTCGCTTTGCTCATTCAGCAAAATAAAATATTTACTTCGATTCCTGCTTTGGCGATATCTATCCAGGCCAAGTTGATACCATTTATTTTCATCCCATTATTATTTCGCAAAATAGGATTTTATAAAACAATCCTTTTCGGAACTTTAAGTTTGGCTTTGTTTTTCCTATTAAGTCCGTACTTCTGGGGAAATTTAGATAAGCTGCTGCATTTTTATCAAAGCCTGCAACTTTACTACGGAAAATTTGAATTCAACGGCAGCATTTACAACATCTTCAGGGCTGTTGGTTATTGGCAAACTGGATATAATCCGATAGAATTTGTCAGCAAAATTATGTTCGCTTGTACTCTGATAGGTTTTGCAATTGTGTACTATCGATCTAAAAATATCCTTAGCGGGATGTTTTGGCTTTTGATTATTTATCTGCTTTTCTCAGCAATTATACACCCATGGTATTTAGCAGCTTTAATTGCTCTAAGCGCTTTCGTAAAATATAGGTTTGCGTTGATCTTTTCGGCTTTAATTCCTTTAACATATATTACTTATTATACAATTCCTTACGAACAAAATTACTGGATGATAAGTCTGGAATATTTACTAAGCACGGGATTTTTAATTTATGAATACCAAAGTTCTAAGCAAAAATCACATCCGGAAAACGTTGAGAATATTTTACCGTTCTAAGCCGTAGTATTTTTTTAAAACTTGCTGTGCGGGTTTGTTTTGAGGTGTCCAATCATCATTTTCCTCTGCGATTATCTTATCATGATATTCGTACCATTTCCAGATAAAAGCACCGGCAACCCAGTTTTCATTCCAAAAGGTTTGAAAAAAAGCTTCGTAAGCATTTTTCTGAGCTTCGGGATTTACATTTTGTTGCTGATTTTCTGTTTCCCATGATTTCCAGGCCGACTGATCAATATTACGATACCCGATCTCGATAAACAATACTGGTTTTTTATATTGTGCTGAAAATGATTTCAAGTCACTTTTGATTGGCTTCCATGATTTATTGAGACTTTCTACGTCGGGAGTTTTACTTTCAGAAAGAGGGAAATAACCGCTCAAACCAATAAAATCAAGCTCCGACCAAAAATCTATCTTTTGATAATCATCCCAATTGGCGCAATAAGTTAGTTTACCTTTATAAACCTGTCTTACTTCAGATATTAACTTTTTCCAGTAAGCGGGTCTTTTTTCTACCACAGTACGGTACTCTGTTCCAATGCAAAAAGCCTCCACATTCATACTATCCGCTATGCGGGCAAAAGTCAATATGTAATTAGAATAATCCGCTTCCCAGCGCTGCCATTCAGCTTCGGTTTGCAGATCATAATCTCCAATCCAGCCGCGGCGCATCCAAACCTGCGGCTTCAGCATTATTTTAAGGCTTTTAGATTTGGCCTGAGCGATATTCATTTTTATACCTTCGGTACTTTCGCCCCACCATTGTTTCCCGCTATTATAAAAAACGCCGGGTTCATTCTCGCGACTAAAAGCATAGGGAATTAATGATACCCAGCCAATGTTATTTTCTTTGAGATCTGAGGTCCATGCATCACTTGTTTGTTTAACGGGGGCAACAAAGTTAACCCCATTAATTTTCGGATCATTATTTTGAATGGAAGTTGCCTGACAAGAAAACAGGAAAAAACTCAGGACTAAAAACCGGAAATTGGGAAATAACATCTTATTGGATTTAAAAATCTAATTTAACTATTCCTTTTTTAAGGAAGCATCAGATTTAAAATCGCAAAAAGATGTTTAAGAATATTAAATTAATCTGTTAAAATAGCCTGATACTTTTGAACCAGGTTAACGATTTTATTTTTAAGAACCTGAGGATCAAAAGGTTTGCTAACAACCTCATCTACGCCAGCTTCCTTTGCGGCCTGCTGCTCATCTTCCATAACGGCTGCAGAAAGCGAGATAATTGGAATACTCCGTTTAGGCTCATCAAATTCTGTCCTGATTTTTCTGGTAGCTTCCAATCCACCCATTACAGGCATGTGCATATCCATCAGAATAAGGTCGTAATTTTTCTCTTTTAAACTTTCTATGGCTTTACTACCATCGTCAACAATATCAACTTCAAAATCCCAGTTCTTAAGGATTTTAGTTATCATGAATTGATTTATTTTATTATCCTCTGCTACTAAAACAGAAATTTTATTTAGCATTACTTCTTCCTGGTCTGATTCAACAATTTCTGAAATAGTGTTCTTTACGTAACTATAGTTATTCGTAAATGAAAATACACTTCCCTTATTTATTTCGCTGGTTAATGTAAGCTCACCGCCTTTTAACTCAACCATTTTTTTAACAATCGACAAGCCTAAACCTGTACCGCCGAATTTTTGAGCTGTATTGTCATCGGCCTGCTCAAACTTATCAAATACTTTTCCGGTAAATTCCTCTGCAATTCCAATACCTGTATCGCTTACTAAAAACTTGATCTTCACCACGTCCGCATTCTTTTCTACTACGCTAATATCCAAATCTACACTGCCAATTTCTGTAAACTTAATTGCATTACTTAACAGATTCATTAAAATCTGATTTAAGCGTAATGAATCAGCAATAATGGTTTTCGGAATATTTGGATCTAATTTTAAGTTTAAAGAGATGCCTTTTTCGTTAGCACGATATTGCATTAAACCTGTAACAGATTTGCCCAGCTCATATAAATTAGTTTCTGAACGTACAATTTTAAATTTACCGGCTTCAATTTTAGAGATATCCAGAATATCATTAATTACACCCAATAATGATTTAGAAGAAACATCCAGCAGATTAAGCATATCTCTTTGTTCTTCTGTTAAATTGGTGTTTTTAAGCAGATGCGTTAAACCAATTATGCCATTTACAGGAGTTCTGATCTCATGACTCATGCTAGCCAGAAAATTTTCTTTAATTCTTTTTTCTTTTTCTGCCTGTTCTTTTGCGGCAATTAATTGGGTTTGAGAAATTTCGAGTTCGGTGTTTTTTTGTTTTATTGCTTTCTGCGCTCTAACTACAGAAAGTAAAGATTCTATTTTTGCGGTTGTAATATATGGATCAAGTGGTTTATATAAATAATCTATTGCGCCAGAATCAAGGCCCTTTATTATGTATTTAGATTCTTTGGAAATGGCTGTAACAAATACCACCAAAATATCTTTTGTTTTAGGATTACTTTTCAGGAACTCAACCAATTCAAAACCATCCATTTCCGGCATCTGAACATCTACCAAAGCGATAGATATATCATTTTCCCAGCATAGTTTCAAAGCTTCATTGGGCGAGGTAGTTGTAATAAGATTAATATGATCACTCTTAATCAGAGCTTCCAGTGAAATGATATTTTCAATACGGTCATCAACAATTAAAATATTAACCTTATCGGTTTCGTGCTGGCTTATCATTAAAAATTGCTTTTTAGCTTAATTATACTATTTATCAGAGTAGTTATTTCATCCATTTTTAGTACCAGATCTATATTTCCTCTTTCTATTGCCGCTTTAGGCATTGTATCTACCTCCGCTTCATCAGGTGCTTGTACGATAGTTAATCCCTTTAGTTCAGAAATATATTGCATTCCATCGGCACCATCAGTATTTGCTCCGGAAAGTAAAATGGCAAGCAATTTTTCCTGGTAAGTATCTGCAGCAGTTTGAAATGTAACATCTATTGCAGGCCTGCAAAAATGTACAGGCTCAGAGTTATCTAAAGACAAAGTTCGGTCTGGTTCAACCAGTAAGTGGTAATCTGGTGGCGCAAAATATACTGTTCCGCGTTTGATTTCCTCCTTATCTTCGGCCATTTTAATCTCCAAATGACTCCTAAAATTTAAATGTTCTTCTATTAAAGATTTATAGCTTCTGCTTCTGTGGATAATTATTAATACCGGTAAAGGAAAATTCTCCGGTAATTGCAGTAAAAAATTATAGACAAGCAAAAAACCTCCTGCCGAGCATCCTAATATTAATAGCTCAGAATTTTTTAATTTCTGGTCGATATTTAAAGTTAGCTCAGGCAATTTTCTGGTATATATTTTCTAGTTTATCTATTACTTTGAACTTACTTGCCAATTCATCATTCCGCAGATATTCTTTTGAACCAAGGCATAAAAACCCCAGCGGACACAGACTGTCATAAAACAATTGCAACACTCTTTCCTGAAGTTCTATGGTAAAGTAAATTAACACATTACGACATGAGATAATCTGAAATTCATTAAATACCTTATCCGTAACCAAATTATGAATGGAAAAAAGTGTGTTCTTTTTCAGTTTTGAATCTATTTTAACTCCATTCTGATTTGATTCATAATAATCTGACAGAGAATTTATCGCCCCTGTGGCAATATAATTTTCAGAATTCAATTTCATTTTCTTGAAATCATAAACCCCTTTTTTTGCTGTATCCAAAACTTCAGAATTAATATCTGTGCCGTATAAAAAAGATCGCTTATACAAATTCTCTTCTTCCAGAAGTATCCCGAATGAATATAATTCTTCACCGGTAGAGCATCCGGCGTTCCAAACTTTTATGCGTGGATAGGAAGAAAGATAAGGGAAAACTTTCTCGCGTAAAGCTTTATAAAAAGTAGGATCACGGAACATCTCGGTAACGTTCACAGTTACTTCAAGTAAAAATTCCTCAAAAAAATCATTACTGTTAATGATCAATGATTTTAAATCGAAAATGTCAATTTTCTTCAGCTGCATAATCCGAACGATGCGCCGTTTAAGTGAGGCACGCGAATAACCGCTAAAATCAAACCCATATACATGACGTACCAGATCAATTACCTCTTCTACCTCTGTGGCGCTTAATATTTGGGAACTTAATGTATCCATCACTAAATTTTAACTCAACCAAACACGCATCATCGAAACCAGTTTACTTATATCAACAGGTTTAGTGATATAATCATTTGCCCCTGCTTCAATACATTTTTCACGATCATTCTTCATGGCTTTGGCCGTTAAGGCCATAATTGGCAATTGAATAAACCGATCCTGTTTCCGTATTTCTTTCATGGCTTCATAACCATCCATTTCAGGCATCATTATATCCATCAACACCATATTAATCGCCGGATTTTCATCCAGTTTTTTTAAAGCTTCAATACCGTTGGAGGCAATTTCAATTTTCATATTGTATCCTTGCAAAGCGCTGCTTAATGCAAAAATATTACGCATATCGTCATCAACTATTAATACAGATTTATTTAAAAGCGATTTTTCAAGAGTTAAGGCACTATTTATTACAATCGGCGAACTCACAGGCTTAGCTTCCGGAGTTTTTAGTTTGTTCATGAACAGATTCACTTCATCCAATATGCGCTCGTTTGATTTATTGTTTTTCAAAACCATGGCATACGTATGTTTTAATACGCGGGACATACTGTCTTTATCCAGCTCCATAGCTGTATTAATAATTACAGGGATTTTTTCTAAGCGGGAATCCAGTTTAATTTTATCAAGCAATTCGAGTCCCGAAATATCCGGAAGATTAATATCCAGAATAATGCAATCAAATCCTGTATCGAAATTTAAAGCATCCATTGCCTGTTTACCATTAAAAGCTTGTTTTACCTCTACAGAATGTTCAGTTAACTGTCTGCGTAAATTTTCACTCTGAATTTCATGATCTTCGATGATCAAAACTTTGGTCAGTTTGAAATCATCATTCAGAATCAGTTTATCAAACGCTTCTTCCAGTTTAATTTTTTCAACAGGTTTTTTCAGGAAGCCAATTGCTCCATTATGCTGAGCGCTGAATTGTTTCACATCACTTGCCGACATCATATGAACAGGAATGTCTTTGGTTTCCGGATTATCTTTCAATTTGGCCAAAACAGCCCAGCCATCCATAACCGGCAACATAATATCCAAAATAATGGCATCAGGTTTATGTTTAACAGCCATTTCCAAACCAATATCTCCCTGATTTGCATGCAAAGGAATAAAGCCTCTTTGCGTGGCATAATCTTTTAAAACATCTGCAAAATTCTCATCATCTTCAATAATCAGCATCGTGTGTTCCTTTTCCGGATCAGCAAATTGTGCAGGTTCAGTATTAATTTTTACAGGTGCTACATACGGTATATTTAAACTTTCTACTGAACCGTTTTCCTTTAAATACTCTTTACTAAATTCTGCCGGCAAATAAAGCGTGAAAGAACTGCCTTCATTGGTTTTACTCTCGATCTGAATTTCTCCTCCCAATATATTGGTCAATTCCCGACTGATAGAAAGCCCTAAACCTGTACCTCCATATTTACGACTTGTAGAACCATCCGCTTGCTGAAATGCCTCGAAAATAACTTGTTGTTTATCTTCCGGGATACCGATCCCAGAATCCTTAACTTCAAATTTCAGGATTTTGGCTCCGTTTAATAGAAGCAAATTTTCTGTATTAAAGGCTTTAGCCGAATCGGCCATGCTAACTTTTACAGAAACTGATCCGTTATGAGGAGTAAATTTAAAGGCATTGGATAATAAATTCTTTAATATTTGCTCCAGACGCATTTTGTCTGTTGCTAATGTGGATGGAACATTTTCTGCAATCTTAACCGAGTAATTTATTTTTTTAGTATTGGCAACCTCTGCAAACAACAGTTCTAAATTACTTTTAACTGCTGCTAAAGGAACATTTTCAATATCCAGATCAATTTTTCCGGACTCAATTTTAGAAAGATCCAGAATATCATTGATCAGTTCTAAGAGATCACTTCCTGCGTTATAAATAACATTCGAATACTTTAGCTGCTCTTCGTTTAGATTCTCCGGTTTATTTTCCGTTAAAATGCGGGCAAGAATTAATATACTGTTCAATGGTGTCCGCAATTCGTGGCTCATATTTGCCAGAAATTCTGATTTAAACTTACTGCTTTGTTCCAGCTCTTCTGCTTTCAGAAAAATAGCTTCTTTAGCTTGTTCAATAGATCTGTTTCTCTCTTCCAGTTGTTCGGCTTTCTCCTCCAACTCAGAGTTTATTTGCCTTAATTCTTCCTGCTGAACTTTTAATTCTTCTTCTGAAGCTTGTAAAGCAAGTGTTTTATTTACCAGATCATCATTTGTAGTTCGCAATTCTTCCTGCTGACTCTCCAGTTCTCCGGCTTGCTTCTGTGTCTCCTCTAACAAATAATTCATTTGAAGGCGAGCTTGCGAAGTGTTAATAGCAACGCCTAAACTATCCAGAACCATGGTTATAAAGTCCATTTTTAGCTTAGTAAGTTCATTTACAAAGCCAAATTCAATTACTCCTTTAACCTCTCCATTAAATAAGAAAGGTTGCACTAAAATAGTATGCGGTGTAACCTCACCAAGTCCTGAACATACCTTAACATAATCTGCGGGAACATCATTAAATACGAATGGTTTTTTATCCAAAGCTGCCTGCCCAACCATTCCTTCACCGATTTTAATTACATGATGATTTCCTTTACGGAACTCAAAAGCAAAACTACCGGTTAAATGCAAGCTTTGGTCATGATCATCCGACACATATATTGCTGCTACATGAGCGTCTACATAATCAGATATTTCTGCAATAATTGTTGTAGACAAAGATGTTACAGTTTGATCTCCACGCATACTTTCATCAAGTTTAGCAGTTCCTGTTAATAGCCAGTTCTGGTCTTCATTTTCTTTGGATATTTTTAAGAGCTGCGAATTGGTATGCCTAACCCTCTCCTCAACCAACTTCTGCTTTCTGAAAGTTTTAATGATGAAATACATCAGAATAATAACAAGTATTAAAATTATCAACGAACCAGAAATAATTACAAAGTTGGTCTGAGATGCGCTGGAATCACTTAGGTATTTAAGCTGATTTGAGTTTATAGTTAACTTTTCTTTAATCCGGGAATTAATTCTCCTTACATGATCCATTAACATCTTACCCCGACCTGTTGAAACAATGTTTCTAGCCTGTTCAAAATTTTGATTTCTTAGATCAATCTGATCTTTTAATCCTGCAAGTTTTAGCTGAGAATAATATTCCATAGAATCAACTTCCTGCAGCAGTCCAATATCATTTTTAAAATCTCCTCTTAACTTTTCTATGCTCAGAGGTATTTTGCCAACAGATAAATTATAGGGCTCTAAAAACATAGAATTACCTGTTACAATATAACCCCGAACAGCCGTCTCGCAATTGAGCAGGTCCTCTAAAACTTCGTAGGAAGTTGTGATACTTTGTTCAGTATTATAAACCCCTCCACTATTCTTTTGAAGTTCCCTTATACTTAAATAAGATGCAATAGCTAATACAAATACAAAAACTAGTGTGAAAGTAAACCCAGCCAGAACTCTTTGCTGGAAATTAAATTTAGACATATAAGCGTTTATCGTTTGAAGTGACCAGGACTAACAGCAGATTTTATTTATTGCGGATGATAAATCTTCTCCGCATTTTTTAAAACCTGCTCCTTGTTTAAAGTCATTTTTTTTGTTTTTTGCTGCACAAAAAACCTCATCTGATCATCATAATGCTTATTTCCGGGATGATTTGAAGCACCATAACAATTAATGCTTTCTATCTCCGGACCATCTTTGGTAAACCTGACAAGTTCAATATATGACTCTCCTTGTCTGGCTTTTACGATTCCGTCTCCAAAAGGTTCTGATTCCATCGAAGCAATTACATCGGGCAAACCGGGAACAGCAATCTTGTTTTCGCCTCTTATTAATTTCTGATAATTACCGAAAGGAACATTCACCGAATTAAAATCTTTCAACAGACTGGCTTTCACTTCCGATAATACTTTTGCACTTTCATCCTGAGTTAAAATGACTTTGCCTCGTGAAGCCGGAAAATTTGTGGCGTGAATATTATAATAAGCCTTGGTAAAAAATGTAGCTCCTGCACTTGTGGTATCGGCTCTTTTATCCCAGGTTTTCAATTGTTTAATCACATCCGCTATTGCGGGATATTTATTCTCATCCAACAGAAAAAGAGTATCTACATTCATGCGATAAGCCAAATCAGAAGGAAGCTGCAAATCATATTTTATCCGTTTAAAATCAGCATAACTCAATTTTTTGCACTGAGCTATAAGTTCCATAAAACGAATACTACGATTGTTATTATTGGTTTCATAACCCATTGTGGGATCGTAGTTTTCAGCTTTAATATTATCCGCGGCAGCGGTGGCATTAAAGGGCGAATGGTTTGAATTGAAAATATATCCCGAAGAGGGATTTAAAACCTGGGGCAAATCTGCTATTGCATGATATTTTGTCCAGAGCGTTGCAGAAGTGTTACCCGGCAAAGTTTTCTGCCAGTTATATTCCGGATTACGCAAAGGCAATTTTCCATTGCTGAGATAGTAAATCGTATCACGTTTATCAGCATACACAATATTATAGCCGGGAATGGCTGTCATATTCAATGCCGCCTTAAACTCTGTAAAATTTTTTGCTTTATTCATCCGGAACCATTCCTCCAGCCCGCGAATATCTTCCTGCGCACCCAAGCGAATACTATATGCTCCTTTTTTGGTGATCACTGTTGGACCGTATTTGCTCCAATATGCTTTTTTAGAAATACCTATCGGGATACCCGCTAGCTTAATTTTCAACCTTGCTTTTTTCACTTCCAGATTGATCCACTGCCTGTCAAATTTATACTGCAGTTTATTATCCGGATTAATTTCCAATTGGTAAGTGTCTACCTTATCGGGATAATTTACAGTATGAGCCCAACCCAGATTTTCGTTTACACCATGCAAAATACTTGGCGCTCCCGGAAATAAAGCACCCAGAATGTTCCAGCCTTCTTCGCTGCATAAATGCGCTTCGTACCATGAAACAGCACCTTCCAATGGCTGATGTGAATTAATGTTTAAAAAAACACTTCCGTCTGAGGTTTTGTTCGAGTTAAAAGCATAGGCATTTGATCCGCCCGGTTTCAAAAACTCAGCATTTAGAACAGAGCCGTTAAAAATATTTTTCAGAGCATTATCAGCACCCGACAAAACGCAAAGCTGCAAAACAGAAAATGCAAGCATATCTTTTGGCGAAACCGGAAACAGCTTTTTTACCAGAACTTCTTTAGGATGTGTCTCTGCATACCGGTTAAAACCCTGAGAATAACCTTCTAAAACTTTTTTATAATCGGGAGAAATGTCTGATTCGTATTTAGCATCAACTAATTCTTTGGCTCTTAAAAGTTGTACCACATAATCTATAGAAGCACCGTCTTTCCCTTTCAGCAAACCAAGCATACCTTTTCCGGCAAGGTAAGAAGTTTGTATAGTGGCAAAATCATCTTCAGAATGCGCCCATGCTAAACCATAAGCAACCTCCGCATCTGTTTTTGCAAAAATATGCGGAACGCCCCATTCATCGCGGGCAATGGTAACCTGACTGGCATCAATTGTTTGGGCAGCAGAGTTAAAGGCCCATAGAAATAACAGAACGAAAAATATTTTTTGCATCTAGATCTTTTGAAATAATATTAATTGAAAAGCCATAAAGCTTCCGCATAAATATATTCATCCATAAACTATGCGGGCACAATTATTTTAGATTTTTTCCAAAAAGATTTACTTTCCATCCAGTTAAGGCAGAAGATTTTTTATGATGCGGATAAAAAGCAGGAAATGTTGAATTTAATCTTCGTAAAATTCTTGTAAAGCACCAAAATAACTGTCTCTCCAACCTTCGGTAATATCCTCATAATCATCGTCGGGGATATTTGTATGTTTTAGTTCTACCGAAGTGCCTTTATTATGCTGATGCAATGTGATTGTAACTATTGATGGTTCTTCCTGTTCGCCAAAATACCACTGCTGAACTATTTTGTAATTTTCCTCGAAAGACAGATTTTTGCCTGTTATACTTTCATCCCATAAGGAAAATTCGGAACCGGGTTCGGTGCTCATTACAGCATCAGAACCTGTCCATAAATGCAATGTAAGCGGAGTGGTTAATGCTAAATAAACTTCTTCCGGAGCAGCCGGAATCATAAAATAACTTTTAAAATCTTTCATAATTTGATTGCAAATCTACAAAAAATGATCACGATAGCGTATTCAAATCATCAGTGAGAATCTTAAATAAAGAGTCGCTTACAAAATCAGAAGATATTTAAGAATTAAATAAAATGAAGCAGCCAATACCGAACCAATAACTGGACCTGCAACCGGAATCCACGCATAAGACCAGTCACTGCCTGCTTTACCTTTAATTGGGAGTAAATGATAGATGATTCTAGGGCCTAAATCCCGTGCAGGATTTATAGCGTATCCGGTGGTTCCACCTAAAGACAAACCGATTGACCAAACCAAAAACGCAACCGGAATTGCTCCTAAAGAACCTAATCCGACCGGGGTTCGGTCATTCCCCATTTCTGCATTGGTAAAATAAAATATCACAAATATTAATACAAAAGTTCCAACTGTTTCACTTAGCAGATTTGAGGTTTTATTTCTGATAGCCGGAGCTGTACAAAAACAGGCTGCTTTAAGACCTGCATCATCAGTTTTAGAAAAATGATCCTTGTATAAAACCCATACCAGCAATGAAGCAAGCATTGCCCCGATAAATTGAGCAGAAATAAAAAGTGGCACCTTCAACCAGCTTAATTTCTGTGCTATCGCTAAAGCAATAGTTACCGCCGGATTTAAATGGGCACCGCTAAATGGCGCTGCTATAACAACACCAACAAATACAGCTAAAGCCCAACCGGTAGTAATAACAATCCATCCACTGTTTTCACCTTTTGTTCCCGTTAAAACTACGTTTGCCACCACTCCGTTTCCCAATAGTACCAGAAAAAAAGTTCCAACCATTTCGGCTACAAATTCCGTTATCATATTTATCAGTTTAATTTTAGGGATTTACTATGCTTCAGTCCAGGCTTTAACACCTTTTACTGCTTTATACCAGCCGGAGATCATCTCATCAACTTCATGTAATGGATCGGGAATAAAGCTTCTGTTAATTTTCCATTGCTGCTGAATTTCATCAACATTTTTCCAGATACCTACACCAAGACCAGCTAAATATGCTGCACCAATGGCGGTAACTTCAACCATATCGGGCCTTACAACAGTTGTTTTTAAAACATCTGCCTGAAACTGCATCAGCATATTATTGGATGTTGATCCTCCATCAACTCTCAGTTCTTTGATGCTTATCCCTGAATCGGCTTCCATGGCTTTTAATACTTCCATTGTTTGAAAAGCAATACTTTCAAGGGCTGCACGGGCAATATGCGCATCATTTGTTCCTCTGGTTATTCCGAAAATAGTGCCCCTTGCATACGGATTCCAGTGCGGAGCTCCCAAACCTGCAAAAGCAGGTACCAAAAAAACTCCTCCACTGTTTTCAACTTTTGCCGCCAAGGTTTCAACTTCGGCTGAGCTTGAAATAATTTTCAATTCATCTCTTAGCCATTGAACCACTGCTCCCGCTATAAAAATGCTCCCTTCTAATGCATATTGAGTTTTATCCCCAATTTTCCAGGCAACAGTGGTTAACAGATTGTTTTTGGACATTACCGGCTTGTCGCCGATATTCATCAGCATAAAACATCCTGTTCCATATGTATTTTTAACCATTCCGGGCTTGGTGCAAAGCTGACCAAAGAGCGCAGATTGCTGATCGCCCGCCACGCCACTAATTGGAATTTTTGCGGCAAAAAGTTTTCCGGATGTTTCGCCAAAAATTTCACTCGAGGATTTTACTTCAGGAAGCATCCCTTCAGGAATATTAAATAATTCCAGCAGATTCTTATCCCAACTTAAGGTGTTAATATTAAAAAGCATTGTTCTGGACGCATTGCTCACATCAGTTACATGCACAGTCCCTCCGGTTAAATTCCAGATAAGCCAGGAATCTACGGTGCCAAATGCCAGATCGCCTGCTTCCGCTTTCACTCTCACTCCGGCAACATTTTCCAGAATCCAGTTAATTTTTGTAGCCGAAAAATATGAATCAATCACCAAACCTGTTTTCTCTTTTATCATTTGTTCATGCCCCTGCTCTTTTAAACTATCGCAAAAAGCTGCTGTACGCCTATCCTGCCAAACAATGGCATTGTAGATTGCTTTACCGGTTTTTTTATCCCATAGAATGGTAGTTTCCCTTTGATTTGTAATTCCAATTGCCGCAATATCTTTTGCATTTAAACCTGCTTTTATTATGGCTTCTGCAGCCACTGAAACCTGACTCGTCCAGATCTCATCGGCATTATGTTCCACCCATCCCGGTTGAGGATAAATTTGAGTAAATTCCTTTTGGGCTACAGATACAAGTCCTCCTTGTTGGTTGAAAACAATTGCCCTTGAGCTTGTAGTACCCTGATCAAATGATAAAATGTATTTATCGGAGCTCATATATTATTTTAAATTGAATGGTTTATTAATTGGAAAGATTCTTCAGAGCGATAAGGTTCTAAACAATAATGTTTAGCTAATTCTACAAACTGCTTTACCTGACCGGATTGCCAAGCAGAATCATAATTTAATTCAGCAGCCATTATTTCGGCTACCCGAGGAGCCATGTCAATGGATGCGTTTGCATCTAAAAACAATGCTCTCAGTCTTCTGGCCAATACATCTTCCAGAGTTCTTGCCATTTCATTACGCACAGCCCAAACAATCTCAGCAGCAATATAAGGCAAGCGGGAATGCAATTTTTCATCCAGACCGGGATTATCTTTCATCAAATCCAAAATAAAAGTTTGGTCACTTCCGTAGATAGAAAGAGAATTTTCCTCCTCAGAAATTTCAAAGCCATGTATCTTTAAGTTTGAAGTTGAGCCTGGGATTTTACTCAACCCAACCTGTTTTATTGCCCTTTCGATCACATCCTCAGCCATTTTACGGTAAGTGGTCCATTTTCCACCTGTGATAGTTATAAGCCCAGATTTTGAAACATCAATTTTATGGGTCCTGGAAATTTCTTTGGTTTTATCATTTGTATCGTCTGAAGCTGCCAGAGGGCGAAGGCCTGCAAATACACTCAAAACATCTTTTCGGTTTGGTTTAGGATTAAGATATTTTCCTGCAGTAACCAGAATAAATTCTATTTCTTCCTCTAATGCCAAAGGCTCCAGACTGCTTTTTTCAATCGGCGTATCTGTAGTGCCTAATAAAACATGATTGTGCCAGGGAACCGCAAATAATACTCTGCCATCAGAAGTTTTCGGAATCAGCAAAGCAGAATTCCCCCGCATGAAAGACTGATCAACAACCAGATGGATTCCCTGACTTGGCCTTACAAGAGGCTTTCGGAGAGGCAAATCCATATTTAAAATTTCATCTACGAAAACCCCGGTGGCATTGATAACAGCCTTTGAATTAATTAGATATTCTTTATTGCTTTCAATATCTACAGCTCTGAGACCATTGATCTTGTCATCTTTATCTTTTAACAGACCGGTAACTTTAAAATAATTCAATAAAGTTCCTCCCTGTTCGGCACAAGTTTGCGCCAGATTGATTGCCAATCGTGCATCGTCAAACTGACCATCAAAATATTTTACTCCACCGATCAGGTTTTGTGGATTAACATCCGGCAATAATTTTAAAACTTTTTCTTTTGAAAGAAATTCGGACTTACCAAAACTATAAAGTCCCGACATCCAATCATAAATTTTAAGACCAGACAGATATTTCCATTTGGATTTCCAATTGTAACAGGGGATAATAAAATTTTGCTTTTTAACTATATGAGGAGCATTCTTCAATAAATATCCTCTTTCTCTTAATGCTTCGTAAACTAAACCCAAATTACCCTGAGCCAGATAACGAACACCACCATGAACCAGTTTTGTACTCCTGCTCGAAGTTCCTTTGGCAAAATCAGATTGTTCTAACAAGAGAGTTTTAAAACCCCGGGAGGCAGAATCCAAAGCCGCTCCCAAACCGGTGGCACCTCCGCCAATAATGATAATATCCCATAGTGATACCTTATCAAGATTGCTCAGAAATTTGGTTCTGTTTAAGACTGGAACAAATCCGTGCTCTATCATTTTCTTCTCTTTTGAAAAAATTCAATTACAACGAAAACCTTCTACAAGATATAAAAGAAAAAAGAAATAGCTAGAAACACAGAACTAACATCAGGCAGATTAAATTCATGTTCCTGATTATTTATAAATTACCGTCCGTTTACACCGAAAAAATCCAAACAATGAAGATTTTGAAATTTATAATTCTTACAAATACAATTTTCGTCCTTGCGGCATGTTCAGTTTCTAAACTAAAACCAACTATAGAAACGCAGGCGTACATACCCGATTCTCAGGAATTGCATGATAAAATAGTATCTCTCGATAGTGTCTATTTCCATGCTTATAATACCTGCGACATGGCTTTACAGGATAGTTTTTACGCAGAGAACATTGAATTTTACCATGATAAGTCAGGATTATCTACCTCCAAAAAAGACCTGCTTGAATCATTGAAGAAAAATATTTGCGGTAAAGTAACCCGCGAACTAGTTAAAGGCAGCATTGAAGTTTATCCTTTAAAAGGATTTGGAGCTGTAGAAATGGGCAGTCATATATTTCATAATAACATGGAAAAAAGCGATGCACCTTCACACATCGGCAAGTTCATCATCATCTGGAAACAAACGGGAGAAAAATGGCAAATTTCGAGAGTAGTGAGTTTGCATTAAAAAATCAAGTTAGTAAAACCTGACAGATTATCCGAAACACTTTTAGAATTTTAGTCATTAAATGCATCCCAATAGCCACAGCTATTGGGATACATAGTTCATTATTTAAAATTAAATATCAGGGGAAATATAAACGTGACGATAATTGTCCAGATAAAATATATTGGCAGAAATAAGGCAATTGGTTTACCCACAGCCGTTAAATCAACTTTCTTTAAAACAACTCTGTATAAATGCGCAATTACCATGATCAGATTAATCAAAATTAATAAGTTACCACCAAGCACTGCGATTCGATTTGGGGTTATTCCCCATTCGGAAATGCGAAATACAATCGCCGAGAGCGCTACACCATTCACAATTACTGTTAATACCGAAAGAATTAAAAGAATCCATATTTCAGCCTGACTTTTACTTGATTTAGAAATTTCGGCAATTGAAAAGAAGATGATTGCCATTACGCCAATCAATAACGCATTAAAAACCAGCAAAAAATCCCGGTCGCTATACGGATCTTTCCCTGAATAGATCATCGCCGAAAGGTAAATTACCAGCATAACTGCAACCAGTGGACTAAATATCTTCGCAATTACTGGTGAAACTTTTCCAACTAATTGTGGATTTGTGTGGGTAAGATAAGTTCCTAAAATTGGAACCGCCGCTAATCCGAAAATAACTACGTAATCAAAATAGAACTTTTCAATCTTAAGGCCGATCAGCGAAAAAAGACCAATCGTCATACCCGTCATAATTGCACCTGCTATTAAAATTAAAGCCGAAATAACTACCAGATCGCCATTATACTTTAAAAAATTAAGCCGTTTTTCTAAACTATTTTGTTTCTCTGCAACAAAAGCAAAACCCAAAACACACCACAGAAATAAGAGTAAATGAATGCTCGATAAAATTAAAGTATCGCTGCTTTTCACATCCGGAAAGAAATTAATAAAAACTAAGCCGATAATAGTTGCAAGGCTTATTAAGCTGATTTTAGAAACTGATAAATCATTCTTCCAGGCGAAGAAAACACACAGTACCGGAAAAACTATAAAGCCTATGTTCCTGGAATAGAAAAACTCCTGGTCGATTGAAAATAATGCCGGTATTTTTGCGATCAAGCCGGCGAATAACGAAGCGAGTAGTACAAATAACCAATCGCTGCTGGTTCCCCAGGTAAATTCTTCGCTTTCGTATTTTAATCGTTCATTCCAAAAATCGGCAATCAAATTCCCTTTAATTTCAGGATAGATCTTTTGGAATTCGTGTTTAAAATAGACCTTATTACCCCGGTAAATCAATTCCAGATTTCTGGGACTGTTAAGATGACTTAAAATTTCTTCTTTCATGATTTGATATATTTATGCTTCCTTATGATTTTCTTTAAAATTTTCGTGTTATCAATTCCAATAAGTACCAACAAAACCTAAAACAAAGCCCAGCCAAATCCCGACTATAAATACAATAACACTGAGCAAAAGCGCAAGAATCTTTACTATTCCGGTGTGCTGGCGAAAATGATTGATGAAGTAAGAAAATGCTCCACCAGTGGCGCCGGCTAAAGGAACAATGATCAGCGGTCTGATCCACCATAATGTTGGCCAGGCCGGATTTGGATTATCCGCTCCAAGCAAAAACATTCCGACCAGCGTGAGTCCGATTGCCCCTCCTATTAAAGTTGTTGTGGTTAGGATGTTTAAATGATTTTTCTGGTGTTCTAAACTACTTTTTTGTGCCATGATAATTTTCATTTTTTTTTGATGAATAATAAATATGTTGTGACTTAAATTTATTTTAAAAGAACTTTGAATTACAAAGCATTTAAATAAAAAAAAGGGGATTGTTTTCTTAAACAATTTTGAAAAATTTCTTTCTTGAATGTCTGATATGTATTGCAAATCCATTTTATTTTTGTGATTTGATCAAATTTTCCAATGCTTTTAGATGTTGTTCAAAAGCCAGTTTCCCTTCTTTGGTCATAAAATATTTGGTATTGGGTTTTTTGCCAATAAATGATTTATTAACACCAATAAATTCTTCTTTTTCTAATGCCTTGATATGACTTGCTAAATTACCGTCAGTTACATCTAAGTATTCCTTTAGCGAATTAAAATCAAACATATCATTAACAGCCAGTGCCGACATAATGCCCAGTCTGATTCTGCTCTCAAATGCTTTATGAAATCCATTATTTAATATTTTCACTTTTCGTACTTAAAATGAATGTATATCCCGTAAATAATATGAATTACTCCAAAACCAAGACCCCAGATTAACACCCCATATTCCACGAAGTACGAACTTATCAGACCTAAAATAATCTGTATAAAACCCAAAAATTTTATTTCTTCAAACGTGAACTTGCTTGCGTTGTAAAGTGCCAGGCCATAAAATATCAATGACAGCGGCGCAAGAAATGCAATCATTCCTTTAGAGATCAAAACCAATATCAACAATCCACCCGTAACCAAGGGAACTGCCATGGTCATAAGCAACCTTCTGGAAGTAACGTTCCACAATTTCTCTCCCCTCTTGTGTGCTTTTTTACCCGAAAGAAAAATTGCCGTACCTAAAGCTAGGACTAAAACTATCAGAGCTAAAAAAATACTTTTCAGAAACCCGTTTGCTAAATAGTCTGTAGTCTGACTATTGTTTACAACCTCATCTGGATTAAAATGAAAAATATATAAAGCAATAAATACGCCCGCTAAAGCATACATACCGGCCATTACGCCCGACCAGCCCGAGAGCATCAGAAACTTGGAAGAACGCTCCATCATGCTTCGTATCTCGGCAATATCCCGGATATAATCCTTTTCTTCTTTCATTTAAAAGTACTTTTTATTTCAAAGTTAAAATTTAAATGGGATAATGCAAGGAAATTATTTAAGTGAGAACAAAAAAGGTATCACAGTGTAATATTGATGAACTTACTACCCAATTTAGAAATACAAAATATGAGTTCAACTGTTATTCTTTTCGATGTTAATGAGACATTATTAGATATGTCGCTTTTAAAGAAAAAGGTGAATAGTATACTAGATAGCAAGCGTGGCTTTCGCATATGGTTCGGAATGCTATTGCAATATTCTTTAGTGGATAACTGCACTGGTCAATACCACGACTTTGTCACTGTTGCGAATGCTACTTTAGATATGGCGGCAAAGGCACTTCAAAAAGAGATTGATGAAGACGAGAAGAAAGAAGCCTTAGCTTTGATCAAAAAGCTTTCTGCATATAGCGATGTAGAGGCGGGACTAAAGCGATTGAAAGATGCGGGCTTTCGGTTGGCAACGCTGACCAATTCTCCCATGCCAACACTTACGGCACAGTTGGAACATGCCGGACTAACCTCTTATTTTGAAACTACGCTGAGCGTTGATGCGATCAAGAAGTACAAACCTGCTTTGGAGACCTATAAATATGCAGCCCAGGAATTAGGCGTTGTTCCCAGTGAAGTGATTTTGGTAGCGGCTCATGGCTGGGATATTGCCGGCGCTTTGCTAGCAGGTATGAAAACCGCTTTTATAGAACGCAAAGGTCAATCTCTGTATCCGTTATCTGCAACGCCCACTTACCACGGAAAAGATTTAGTGCAAATAGCAGAACTAATTTTAAAAGGAACAGAATAGTAAATTGTGAACCCAGTTTAAGGTTAAAGAATGTTTAAACTTTATACATCCCAAAGCCCTAATTATTTCTGGCATTGATGAATAGTATGACTCAGGAGCTAACGACCATCTCTTTCACTTTTGCGGCAATTGTTTCATACGCCTCTTCTTGCAAAAAGTGTTTGGATTCCACTTTCGTTACCGGAATACCGGGTCGTGCTTCTTCAAACTTCTTTCCGTTTTCATCAAAGGTTAGCAACGGGTCTTTGTCGCCCCAAACTAATTGTACCGGATAAGCAGGATTCTGCCAGGCACTGTAACAGGTTTGTGTAAATTCTTTTGTCTGATCAAAGCTTCGCATGATTTTCAAAAAAGCCTTGCCACCGTCTTCTCTTTTTAAAAGGTAAATATAGGCAGCCATTTCTTCCTGTGTGATCACATCCATATCGACCACGCCTGCACCCTTCATCATTAAAGGAAATGTAAGTGGAGTAAGCATAGCTAATTCGGCTTCGCCCAATACCGGCATTTCAAAAGGACGCATCGGCCAGGGCTTTACAAAATGTTCTAAATCCAACATAGCATTTAAGGCGGTGATGGATTTAATGCGGCTGCTTTTTTGCGCAGCCATAGCTAAGCCAACAGGCGATCCTATATCATGAATTAGCAAATGAACTTCATCTATTTTCAAGCTATCCAAAAAGCGGTTGCAAAAGGCTCCTAAATTGCTGAAGATATAATCGAAATTTTCCGGTCTGTCGGTAAGACCTAATCCTGGCAGGTCAATAGCAATAGCTCTTAATCTTCTTTGCTGCAACTGTGGCACTACTTTGCGGTAAAGGAAAGATGAAGTAGGCACACCGTGAATACAAAAAACAGCAGGTCCGTTGCCTTCATCCAGATAGAAAGTTTTTAAACTATCAATCATTACATAGTTGCCGTTGTTCTCATGCTGGCTTATTATCGCATTTGCTTCGTTTGACATTGCTTTAAATTTTAATCTTTAAAAGAATCCTACTATAAAAAAGTTTTTTATCTACCAACCAACTTACTCCGGTGGTTTAATGCCCTTCAACCGTAATAAACGATCAAATGCCCAATATAATTGGTTTGATGGTCATAAATAAGAATCAAAATTTGTCGCTTCGATTTAGGTCCTGTAAAAAAAGCAACTTATTCTTCAAATTGTTTTGGCTAAAGATTGTGCATTAGCACCTATTGAAACCCTTAAAGACATCAACAGGAAAAAGAAAAAGATTTGTTTAATTATATGCATCATTTATTGTTAACATAAGGTACATTGAGGAGAACCACCTTATTAGGTGAAGGAAAGTAGCATTTATTTAGTCCATTTTCTGGATTTGGAAACAGGATCTATCTCCGGATCGAATAAATGATTACTGTAATTACTTAATGTTTTAACCGCTAAGGCGAGAATAATATTTAAAATTTGCCGCTCTGTGTATCCTGCTTTTAAAAACAATTCAACATCTTCTGCTGAAGGTCTTCCCCTCTTAATAAACATAGTTCGGGTAAAAGTGGAAAGTGCTTTTAACTTCTCATCTTCAATTTTTCTGCCATCACGAATAGCATTAGTTACGTCTACACGCACTTTAGATATTCATCGGCTATCATGCTATGAGCAGCCATACAATATTCGCATTCGTTTTCGTAGCTGATGGTTAGAAAGATCACTTCCTGTTCTGGAGGATTAAAACCACTTTCTTTTCTAAACCGTTCATAACCGTATAAGTAGGTTTCCAATACACCGGGTGAATTAATCATATAAGCGTACATATTAGGAAGTCGCCCATTCTTTTCAATCACCGCTTCAATAGTAGGTTTTGCTCGCTCATCGGCGGAGTTCAAATCCACTTTTGGCAATTTCATGTTGTAATTCAAATCTTTCATATTTTTTAAATAAATATTCATTTATATAAATGCATTTTAAGCTGTGTATGTTTTGCTTAAGGAACAATGCAGACATTATCAAACTATGAAAATCATAAATAATTCTGATTCATTATTGCACTTCTCATTCAATGAAAAATTTCTGAATGTGTCTAAAGAAATAAATCCAACTTATTTAACAGATTCAAGCTGGCTCAAAAAAGATGACAAAATTTTAAACCTTACTTACAACATATCTTACGACGTAAATGACCATGAAAAAAATATCACCTTGATCAGTTACAAAAGAAGATTGGAGATTGAATGCGTGATTGATGTAGTTAAGGAAGCTGCTGAACAAGTTTGCAGACTAAAAGAGGGAATTAGCAGTTCAATGGCAGTTTTTTTAGAGCAAAACACAAAATCTTATTTTCCTTTATTGAACTTTAGAGTCATAACTTTCACTACGCGGGAAATAGATAGAGAAGCACAAGCAATTGATTATGCAACCTCTCAGCCTCCAATCAAAAGTTTGTCTGAGGAAGATCAAAATATCATTCAAAGATTTGGTACAGGCGACATGCAAATTAAATTATCGATTCAGGGAAGAGATTTGTCATAGCGTAATCTTTTGAGAAAATGGATTTAGGTTTTGTTAAAGGCAAGTTCATTGTGCAGGCATTATCTGTGGCAGAATGCTTTTTAGTTCTTTTGGAACTATTGTAAAAACTTGTCTACAAACCTTTAAGTCTAAATCTTTATCAGATTAACAATAGTTTAGAACATAAAAAACCCTCGCAAGAATTAACTTACAAGGGCTTTTATTCGTACCGTTCAGCAGGAATACTTTCAACATTTAGAAAGCTTTTTAAGGCTCATAGAGCCAATAATTCAAGATTTAAAGGTGAAAGGGTTTATAAGATAGCTGGATTTTTCTGGACAAGTTGATGCTCTTTTGGGTAGGTCAGATGCCTTTGACCTACCAGTTTTCAACCAAAAATTTGGTAAATTTATATAACGTACTTTGGTAAAAATCAACAATTTATTTTCAGTTTGCACCCTTTCCGTGTATGTTAATTAGCTGAATTGTGGTATCGTGGTATCTTTTTTCAATTGTCCCGTCAATTTGGATATTGAAATAGTCGAACTACACCCACATGGGATTTCCTTCCTCCCTGTAATTAGGTAAGTAGAAAATTAGGCAATTATCTTCAAACAGAAAACTCCACTTAAAATTAAGGG